>JAJRVX010000014.1:0-8617 GCA_024277095.1 Chloroflexota bacterium | reverse complement strand
TGTGGCGATCGCATCCTGGCCGACGGCCATCGTACCACTCGTACACCGCGATCTCATCCACATGAGCATGCTGCGCCTCTCGGGCCGTCCAATTGTCCAGGAAGAGCCGGGCCGCCCCTCCCCGCTCCAGGACCAAAAGACGGGTACTGGGCACGTTTAGCGTGTTGGGCGAGACGTAGTGCCCCGTCAGGTAGTGGACGTGCCACGGCGCCGCAATGAGGACGACCTCGACCTTAGCCTCGATTCCCTCCCACAACCGGCCCTGTCGCGAACGGCATCCCTCGGCCGTCAGCATGGATCACCCCTCCGGTAAGACCGAGCGAAGCTTCTCGAAGGCGATGCGCGCCACATCGCTCGGGGGCATCTCCCAGTAGGATTGGTTGAAAAGCTCCAGCGAGATGGCGTCCTGATACCCCTTCTCCGCCAGCATGCCCAACATCTCCCGCACCGGGAAGATCCCATCCCCGGGCATCACCCGATCATGATCGGTCAGCTCCGGCACGGGGATCCCCTCTGGCACGTCGTTCACGTGCACGATGCCGATGCGCTCAGCCGGCACCGCTCGCAGGTCGTCCACGGAGCGGCCGCTGCGGTGGATATGGAACGAATCCACCGTCAGGCAGCCGTCCGGGTCCCCTGCTCGCTGCACGATCTCCCAGGCCAAGGGTAAATTGTTCACATGCTCCAGGAATCCCAGGAACTCGAAGGCGATCCGGACGCCATGTTCCCGCCCCAACGCCACCAAACGCGCATATCGCTCCACCAACAGGTCCAGATCAACCTGGCCCGCGGGCGGGGTGGCGACGATGACCGGGGCCTCCAACGCGGCGGCGATCTCGATGCGCCGTCGCGCCTCGTCCCATGCCGCCGTGAACGCCTGCCCCTGCGTACCTCCCCAATCGTGCACAGCGATCACGGAGGGCACGGCGAGCCCCTGATCCCGCAGCGCCCCCTTC
This sequence comes from Chloroflexota bacterium, assembly GCA_024277095.1. GTDB lineage: Bacteria > Chloroflexota > Anaerolineae > DUEN01 > DUEN01 > DUEN01. The sequence goes on along the minus strand of JAJRVX010000014.1, from coordinate 7,661 downwards.
ACCGCCTCCAGCGTGCCGCCGCCGGCCACGAACGCATCGATGTCATCCACCCACAGCTCGATGCCCTGGAAGTCCGCCTCCGCCGTCACGGCGATCTTCGTCATCAGATCCGCCGGTTGAATCGTGCTGGTGTTCAAACACAAGAGGAATCCCGTCATCGTTTGCCTCCCCGGCAAGCACCCTGATAGCACCCCCCGAGCATGACGAATGCAAAAAATTGCAAAGGGAGGGCCCTCCGCATTTCCCCAACCTCCGGGGCGAAGGGCATCCTCCCTCAGGTCCACGGCTAAGCGCAAGCGATCAGAACCCTCACTCCGGATTCACCACATGGAACTGCGTCCGGGCTTTGGCCGTGAAGTCGGCGGTGCTGACCACCACGTTCAACACCTCCTCTGTAACCGGCACGCCATCCGGCCAACGCGTGGGAATGGTCAACGCCACATCGAAATGGCCGTTCTCATCCACGACACCTCCGGCGATCGGCTTCGGCTGGAAGGTGGCCGTCGGGACGGTCACGTAGATCCTGAGCTCAGCTCCGGGCGGCCAATTCCGCCCCACGACCCGGATAGTCTGTCCCACCGCCCCCTCAGACGGGTCCAATGAGACGGAGGGCTGTCCCGGGAGGCCGAAAACCGTCACGCGATCGGGCAGAAAGCCCCGATCACCGGCGGGTAATCCCTCCACGGCCAGCAAGACGCCCGGCTTCAACTCGTCCAGCCACAACGACCATCCATCCTCCGTCACCACCTGCGTATGCTCAGAGAGGGCGATCTCCACCGGCGCACGGTCCTTCGGTTGCACCGTGAGCACCCGCCGCTGTCGGTCCACGCGCATCAACGTCCCCTCCAGCCGCGTCATCTGCACGGGGGTCCCCGGCTCCCGCCGTATATCCAGGATCAGCCATGGCCCGCTGGTGCCCCGTACCACGGCCACATAGCGACGGCTTACCCCAGGCTCCCAATCGCCCCCTTCCACTGCAACCACTCGGGCCGTGACCAGGTACTCCTGCCAGTGATCCGTCCACGCCGCCTGATTGACCCGCGCCACGCTGAGAAGCCGAATGCTCTGGACAGCCCGCAATCGCGCCTCCCAGACATCCTCCCCCTGCTGGATCCGGGCTACCGGCGAAATCAACCGCAACGCCTGATCGATACGTCCCCGATCCATCGCCTGGAAAAAGCGGGCGATCACCTGCTCGGCAGGCTCGACGGGTTGCCCCTCCGTCTGCGACACATAGGCCGGCCGCACGGCGATCCGGATCGCCAACAAGGCGCTCCCATCCCCCACCGGTGGCCCGTAAACCGTGATGATGTCTCCGGAGTGAATCTGAGTGAGATCCAGGGGATGCCCACCCAGCCCGACGATGGTGGCATCAGGCCTGACGACGATCTGCTCGAATCCCTGAGACGGATAAATAGCGATGACGCTCATGATCGTTGAAACATCGCGCACCCGGGCATCGATGATGATGGGAGGACCCAGGGTAGCCGATGGCGTGGGCGCCGTCAGCGTGGGAACCGCTGTGAGCAGATCACTGACGTCTTCAGGATTGCAGGCCGTAACCAACCACGCCCCAGCGAGGATGATCAACAACAGCCAGAGGATTCGTCGCATAAATGCCTCCGGGGTGCCAGGATCAGGGGATCAGTAACCCAGCCGACGGATATGATCCTCGTCCATGCCAAAGTGATGGGCGATCTCGTGAATCACGGTACGGCGTACCCGCTCCCGCAGGTCCTCGGGGTCACGGGAATAAGCCAGCAACGGGCCACGAAAGAGCGTGATCTTATCCGGCGGGACGAGGCCATAATGCGTCGTACGCTGCGTGAGCGGCACGCCCTCGTACAGGCCGAAGAGCGTGGCCCCATGCGGAACATCCGCCCGCCTCAGATCCGCCCGCGTGGGCCAGTCCGCGATGACGATGGCCACGTTATCCAGGCGCTTGCGGATCTCCTCGGGCAAGCTCTCCAACGCCTCGTCCACCAGCCGATCGAATTCTTCCGGACGTACTACCATTCCCATACCCGCCAAGAGAGCGCCGCGATCACAAGAACATGCAAGCGACCAGAGTATACCATCGGCCGGTAGCGGCGTCCAGAGAGGCCATGATAGGGTGGTAGGGTCAGGGCCTTTCAGAGTTATAGGGCGCACAGCGGCGCCGTGCGCCCTATCACACGTCAGGATCAATCAGGAGCCCGTATGAGCAGGGACCGCCGCGATGGTGATGAAGAACAGAACAACCACCAGGATGGGGAACAGAACCAGCCGCAAGGTGCGCCCATGGGAGGGGGGCTGATGCCACATCACGCCGATGGCGATCAGCGTTTGCAATCCGTAGTAGAAGGCAAAGGCCCGAGAGGCCAATGTGAGCACGCTGAAGACATCATAAACCCAGATGAGCAGGATGGCGATGACAGTCACGATCGCATAGGCGCGCTTCTCTGGCAGGCGTCCCCGGGTCTCCCGCTCCAGTAACCCGCCGGTGCCCACGGTATCCGCCACAGCCGCCCCGAACTGGCTGAACATCGCGCCGGCGGACAGGATCATACCGAACCCCCACGCCGCCTTCTCTACGATCTCGATGATGGCCGTCTCATTGATGATCTTCACCCCGGGCATCAGCACGGCCACCAGCGGCACAAAGATGATATACACCACGGCCGCCACGATCTGCGCCACCCACATGGCCCGCACGCGAGGCCCTGGATCGTACTCGGCTCCCAGATACTTGACCGTCTCGAACCCCTGCGTGATGAGCAGCATCCCGCCCAACACACGCAGGCTGTGCCATCCGATCTCCGGGCTGGGGAAGACCAGCTCCCGGCCATCGAACTCTAGATTGTACGCCACCAGCATCACGATCAGGCCGCCGATGATGGACATCTTCAGATTGACGGCGACCTTCTCCAGTTTCTCCATGCCGTGCAACCCGCCGCGGTAGCCCGTCCAGCCGATGTACGCAAGCACCAGCGTGCTCAGCACGCGAATTCCCAGGCCGTTGTAGAGATGAAACGAGTTCAGGGCGAATCCGCTGAGCAAGGCAATGTAAAAGGCGATGGAGATGATGTAGGAGACGCCCAACGCCAGGTTGGACAGGTGTTCGAGGAAGGCCCAGTGGGGAGCCTGGCCGTTCAGCTTATCCCGCAGGACATCGAAATGCCGGATATTCGTGCGGATGGCCTCGCCGACGGAGATGGCGAAGAGGTTGATTGCAATCATGGCCGGCAGGGCCAGATTGCCGAAATTCTCGTACAACAGCGGAGCGGCAACCAGGAATCCGCTCCCGATGATGGACGCCAGGGGAGTGACCGTGATCGTCCACAATCGTGATTTCCGAACCGGTGACAGATAAAAGATCGCCAGGAACGCGAGTATGCCCGCGATCCCAACGATCGAGTTGATTATCAATGGTTGGGTCATAGTTCCTCAATGAAGCAATCAACGCGATAGCCGTTGGGTGAATCAATGCGATCATCGCCTCCCCAACCCGCGTGATCGGGGAGCGACGCGACAACGAAAGTCCAAAACGCCCCCCCACGTCGACGAGATACCTTCCCTCTTGTCCAAACCGCTCGCGACGTGAGAATCCGGTTCTAGACGGTTGTCCGACGTGCTCCCCGACTAGAGGAACGGATCCGCAAATCTTAGCTGCCACAGCTGTCGATCATTCGACACGCGACGAGATCGACCCGTGACAAGGCCGTAGATACAATGGATAGCCCACATAGCGTCAGGAATGTCCATGAAAACATCTGTGTGTGGCGGATACACCACCAGATTCCGCCACCGTTCCAATAGGGCCACCTACCACTCACTGCCACCCACCGGCAGCAACTAGGCACAAGTCTTACTGTAACATAACATATACCACCGTGTCAAAGCCGTAGCCCTCGTCGGGAAACCCGACGTATCTTCTCGTCAGTTGAAAGGACGGCTCCTCCTTTTCCTTCCCGCAAGTCATGGTATAATTTCTATAGCGCGATGCCATGAGCATGCGCACCACTCTCGCCAGTTGGTAGAAGATCGGACACAAGCTCAAGAAGGAAGAAGGAGAGGAACGCATGGAGTATCGATCTCTGGGACGAACAGGTGTACTGGTATCCCCCATCTGCCTGGGGGCGATGAACTTCGGAGGACCGACGTCAGAGGAAGAGTCCATCCGGATCATCGATCGAGCGCTGGACGCGGGCATCAATTTCATCGACACGGCGAATGTGTACAACGCAGGCGAGAGTGAACGCATCGTCGGCAAGGCGCTGAAGCAGAACGGGAAGCGGGATCAGGTGGTCCTGGCGACGAAGGTGCACGGCCGGATGGGAGATGGCCCCAACGATCGTGGCAACAGTCGCTACCACATCATGAAGGCATGCGAGGATTCCCTGCGCCGCCTGCAAACGGACCACATCGATCTCTACCAGCTTCACCGCCCCGCGCTGGAAATCCCCCAAGACGAGACATTGCGTGCCCTGGACGACCTGGTACGCCAGGGGAAGGTGCGATACATCGGCTGTTCCACCTTCCCGGCATGGATGGTAATGGAAGCACTGGCCATCAGCGAGCAGTACAACCTGGCCCGCTTCATCTCCGAACAGCCGCCATACAACCTAGTGGACCGGCGGATCGAGAATGAGCTGATCCCCCTGGCGCAGCGATACGGGCTGGCCATCCTGCCGTGGTCGCCGCTGGCCGGCGGCATCCTGGCCGGACGCTACAAGAAGGGAGCACCGCCGCCGCCGGACTCCCGAGCAGGCCGACAGGGAGGGGCGGGCCTCTTCACCCAGCGGATCACCCCCGCCGCCCTGGACGTGGCGGAGAAGATGGCCGAGCGCGCCCGAGAGAGGGGGATGACCCCCTCGCAATTCGCCCTGCTATGGTGCAAGGATCAGCCGGGCGTCACCTCCCCCATCATCGGCCCCCGGACCATGGAGCACCTGGAGGACGCGCTCCCGGTGCTGGAGATGACCCTCTCCGATGAGGATCGGGCCTTCTGCGACGAGCTGGTCCATCCCGGCAACGCCGTATCCGACTTCCACAACAGCAACCCGTGGATGAAGGCTCGTATCCTCTGATTCGGATCACGCCGTAACCAAAGAGGCTCCCATGCCCGCTGGCAGCGGGCATGGGAGCCCTCTCGCGTTGCCGCAAGGGCGACCTGAAGGGGCGCCAGCCCCTCCAAGGACACGATTCCCCGCTCACGTCCAATCCAGGATCACGCCCAACACCTCTTCCGGCCGATCCAGGATCAACTCATAGGCCTCCTGCGCACGAGCGACCGGGAAGCGGTGGGTGATCAGCGGCTTGATCCGCAGCTTATGTCGATTCAACAGCGGGAGCACTGTCGCCGGATCCTCCCAGGCGCACGGGAAAGCCACAGTCGCCCGCTTCAGATGGGTGGGATGGAACTCGATGTGAAACGGATCGGGGTAATATCCCTGCAAGCAGATGCGCCCCTCCCGCCGGATCAGCTTCAGACAGAAGTCGAAGAGCCCGGCATTCCCGGAGGTATCGATGACCACATCCGCCCCCTCTGGCTGGAACCGGCGAACCACCTCCGCAAGATCATCGTCCCGGGCATTGACCGCCACATCGGCGCTGTGCAGGGCGGAGAGATCCACCCGTCGCTGAATCAAGTCGCTGGTGACCACCATCGCCCCACGCAGGCGGGCCATCTGCGCCGACATCTGTCCGATCATCCCCTGGCCGATGACCACCACCAGATCGTCGGGGCGGACGTCGATCAACCGCACGCCGTGGGCGCCGACGCATGGCATCATGAAGAGGCCGGCCTCCTCCATGTCCACCATTGGCCCCAACTTCCACACCTGATCCTGAGGCACCACGGAGTAGCCAACATGTCCGAACCACCCCTTGCGTCGGAGGTCATCGTCCTGCACTCTGGCGCCCGTCGCCACGGCGACCCGATCCCCCACGGCCAGACCGCGCACCTCAGGGCCCACCGCCTCCACAATACCTGATCGCTGGTATCCCGGAACGTGGGGATAATGGGAGGGTACATCGTCCCCCCAGTGGTCGTACCGCCCAGTCAACGCCCACCGCTCCGTCCCCACGCTGATCCCGGAATAGACGGTCCGTACCGCCACGTCAGTCGGGCCGAGATCGGGTACGGCGACCGAGATCATATCCACCCGATACGGCTCCACGAAGGCAATAGCCCTCGTCTTCTCGCCCATTGTTCCCCCCGATCCGCTCACGACCGGATGCGCACCACGACTTTGGCGGCCTGCTTCCGGCGCACCAGGTCGAATCCGTGGGCGATCTCATCCAAAGAGATCGTGTGGGAGATCAGCCGACGCAAGTCCACCACCCCCAGGCGGACCTGATCCAGGACCTGCTGATGCACGTTTTCCTCTCTGGGATGAATAAACCGCAGCGCCCAGGTACTCGGCGTGCCAGACCAATCCAGGGTAGCCCTTCGCTCCGGAGCGATCCCATAAATGCCAATGTGACCCTCGTCGGCGAGAGAGCGCATACCCGACTGCAAGACCTCCCAGTTCCCCACAGCCTCCACGGCGAAATCCACGCCTCGCCCGTCCGTATAAGCCCGCACGGTCTCTGCCATATCTTCGACCGTCGTGTTGATCACGGCATCCGCGCCGAGGTCTCTTGCCTTCTCCAGCGGCTCCGGACGGCGTCCGGTAACGATCACCGGATAGGCACCGATGATCTTCGCCGCCATGGTAAAGCTCAGCCCCACCACCCCACTCCCCAGGATCAGCAGGCTGCGCCCGGGTTGCACGCCGAGCCGGTAGAGGAAGCTGAGCGTCTCCTTAAAGGTGATGAACATCCCCGCCAGGTCGGGATCGAAATCAGGAGGCATCTTCTGTTGGGCGGTGGCGAAATGGGGCAGTTTCGGGACCTGCCCACGAGGGGTATCCGCAATGATGGCCTCCGCATCGGCGACGACGCCATACTCGGCGAAGCCGCCAAACATGGAACCATACTCGCCCAACATCTCGCCGGGCCGCACGGCGGCGGGACGCAACACCAGATCACCTGGCTTCAAGTTGCGGACCCGTGGCCCACACGCGATCACCCGGCCGATGCTCTCATGTCCCAGGATACAGGGATACACCTGATGAGCTGGGAAGGATCCATCGATGACGTGCGTGTCCGTGCCAGAGCAGATGGAACAGGTGAGGATCTCGGTCAGCGCCTCATACTCGCCGTAGGTCGGCTCGGGTACGTCGGCGATCGTGATCTGTCCGGGTTCTGGGACGACAACAGCCCGCATGCTTCGCCTCCTTGGTTTCACTTCGATCCATCCCCCCAACGCCGCTTCCATCGGGGAGGAGATTGTCTAACCCGGAAGCCAGTTTACCCTGACCGGGTAAGGCCGTCAACCTGGCGTCAGTCGCCCCACTCCGACAGGCCCGGCTATGGTATAATGCCTTGCTACCGGACACTTTTGCGTGGGAATCAGCGAGAGGCGACATGCTCCCCTATCAAACGTCCCTGCATGTAGGGGCGCAGCGGCGCTGCGCCCCATTGGCATCAACTTAAGCGATATGGAAGCGTGGCCCCGCATCTCTGGGGTGGCTCGTAGGGGCGGCAGCCCCTCCGAAGAACTCTATTTTCAACCCCTCACCTGCCCCGTGGGGCCGGAGGCCACCGGCCAAAGCCCCAACCAGGCAGGGAAAAGG
>JAJRVX010000260.1:0-9267 GCA_024277095.1 Chloroflexota bacterium | reverse complement strand
TGCCCGCCATCCGCCTGGCCAAGAAGCTGATCGAGTCCGGCGCGCTGGGCGAGATCCGCCACTTCCGGGGCGCCTACCTGCAGGACTGGATCGTCGATCCCGAGTTCCCGCTGGTCTGGCGACTGCGCAAGGAGGTCGCCGGGGCGGGCGCGCTGGGCGACATCGGCTCCCACAACATCGACCTGTGCCGTTACCTGGTGGGCGAGCCCGCCCGCGTCACCGCGCTGACCCGGACCTTCATCAAGCAGCGCCCCCTGCCATCCGAGGACATGGGCGCGTGGGGCTCATCGGCGGGGGGCGGCATGGGCGAGGTGACGGTGGACGACGCGGCGGCCATCATCGCCGAGCTGGACAACGGCCCCGTCGCCACCTTCGAGGCCACCCGCTTCGCCCTGGGCCGCAAGAACTACAACTCGTTCGAGATCTACGGCTCCAAGGGATCCGTCGCCTTCAACTTCGAACGGATGAACGAGCTGGAGTACTACGACGGCACCCTGCCCACCGACCGCCAGGGATGGTCCGTCATCCAGTGCACCAACGCCGGGGACCACGATTTCATCGATCACTGGTGGCCACCTGGCCATCCCATCGGCTATGAGCACACCTTCACCCATGCCATCGTGGACTTCCTCAACGCGCTGGACAAGGGCGAGCAGCCCGACTCCGACTTCGCGAGCGGGGCTCAGACGGATGCGGTGGTCGATGCCGTGCTGAAGTCGGCCGAGGCCGGACAATGGGTGGCGGTGGAGAAGATCGCCTGAAAGGAGTGAGGGCGTTCAACTGTGGGCGAAACGCATAGGGGGCCGGGGGTGCCCGGCCCCTCTCTTGTGGAGTCAAATCGCGGGCCTGAAACGGGGGGCCGCGATCCCGGGCGCCTATCCGATCACACTTCGCAGATCGCAAGGACAGCGCCCGGCCGACCGCCGGCCTCTTACCCATCTCACCAAAACGAGGACGGGATCCACCATGCTCACAGCGGCGATCATCGGCTGTGGCCGTATCGTTGCGGAAGGACACCTGCATGCCTTCCAGACGTTGAAAGACCGGGTTCGCGTCATCGCGCTGGCCGATCCAGCACCCGAGCGACGGGCGCTGGTCGGCGACGCGCTGGACGTGCCGGAATCGGCACGCTACGCGGACTATCGAGACCTGCTTCACCGCGAGACGCCGGATTTCGTCGATCTGGCGCTGCCCCATTTCCTGCATGAGGAGGTCACCATCGCCTGCGCGCAGGCCGGACGGCATATCCTGACGGAGAAGCCTCTGACCACATCCCTGGAGTCGGCCGACCGCATCCTGGAAGCGGTGGCGCGCGCCGGCGTGCGCCTGGGCATCATCCACAACTACCGCTACCTCCCCCATAACGTCCACGCCCTGCGGCTGATCGAGGCGGGGAAGATCGGAGAGCCGTTCTTCATCCGCAACGAGGGGCTGGGGGGCGGCCACTATCGGGGGGCGCCGGGATACGACCCGGACTGGCGCGCGAAGGGGGAGCGAGCGGGCGGGGGCGCGCTGCTGGACAACGGCTACCACAACATGTACGTGGCCGAGACCCTGATGCAATCGCCCGTGAAGGCCGTGTTCGCGCACGTGGGCACCTACGTTCAACGCCAGGATGTGGACGACCTGGCCGTCGTGCTGCTGGAACATGAGAACGGCGGCGTATCGTCCGTGCAGGTAAGCTGGGCGATCCGCGGCGGCGGCCAATGGGTCTCAGAGGTACACGGCACTGAGGGGAGCCTGCGCTTCGTCAACGGGCGGCTTGAGCTGTTCGAAAACGACCAGGGGCAATGGGTATCGCAGGACGTGGGGGAGCGCAATCACGGTCGCTCGTTCGTCGGGCTGTTCTCCGACTTCATCACCGCGCTGGAGCAGGGACGGCCGCCGGCGCTGGACGGGCGCGCCGCCCGACATAACCTGGCCATCGTCATGGCCGCCTACGAGTCCAGTCGCCGAAAGCGCCCTGTGGCGCTCAGCGAGCTGGATGAATAAGCAGGCGCCTTCCCCAGCGCGCGAACGGAAGTGGAATGCACACTCCCATCCGACTCCGGCTCAGAAGCCCGTAGTAAGGAGATAGCAAACGGTGAGGTTAGCGATCCAACATACGATGGTACGCGGTCAAACGCTGGCGGAACGGTTTCAGCGCGCGGCGGAATACGGCTTCGCCGGGGTTGAGCTGACCACCGGGGGATTCCCGGGGCCGATCTTCGAGCACGTGGAGGAGATCCAGGCGGCCATGAGCGCCAGCGGGCTCCCGGTGAGCAGCATCTGCACCTCACGGGCGGAGGACCTCATCACGCCGGACCCGGAGGAGCGAGCCGCCCGCGCCCAAAACCTGATCCGGCTGCTGCAACTGGCCGAGCAGCTGGGCGCGTCCGGCGTCGTCTGCGTGCCCATCCGTCCCCCCACACGCCTGCCCGACCTATCACCCGTGGGGACGGAGAACGAGCTTATCGAGCGGCTGCTCGTGGTCACGCTACAGGATGTGATCGCCGAGACAGCCGACCTGGACGCGGCCATCTTCCTGGAGCCGCTGAACCGCTACGAGGCCTTCTTCCTGCGCACGCTGGCCCACGCGATGCGGATCGGACAGGCGGTCGGCCACCGGCGTGTCCAGGTACTGGCCGACTTCTTTCACATGAACATCGAAGAGGCGGACATCCCGGGCTCCATCCGGGCCGTCAGCTCCCGTCTCGGGCACGTGCACCTGGCCGACTCCAACCGCCTGCTCCCCGGACATGGGCACATCGACTTCGCCGCGAGCCTGAAGGCGCTGCGCCGCGCCGGATTCAGCGGCTGGATGGTGCTCGAATGCGGCATCCCGGACGATCCGAACAAGACGTTGCCGGCCAGCGTCTCCTACCTGCGAGATCGCTGGCAGCAGGGCTGATCGTGGCGCCCGGCGCGCTCTCGGCCGCGAGGAAGCGCGCCGCGTTCCCGGCGCATCCTGTAAGCGAGCACCCTGCGGTGGCGGCATATCGCTGCCGACCTCGGGGGCCCGGAAGATGAGCCATAACTTCATCACGGTAGCCTACCCTTTCATAAGAATCAGGAGGGTTCTATGCTGAACGTCGGTGTATTGGGCGCGGGGACGATGGGAACGCTTCACGCCCATCACCTGTGCCAGATCCCCAACGTACGGTTGGTGGGCGTGACCGCCCTTCCAGCCAACGAGGCGGACGCGCTGGCCAGCAGCCTGGGCATCCAGCGCTACGACTCGTCAGAGGCGCTGCTGGCCGACCCGGCCATCGACGCGGTGGTCATCGCCACGCCAACGCCCACCCACGCCGAGCTGATCATAGCGGCGGCGCGGGCGGGCAAACACATCTTCTGCGAGAAGCCGCTGGCCCGTCACCTGGAGGATGGCCAACGGGCGATCGAGGCATGCCGCGAGGCGGGCGTATCCCTGATGATCGGCCACGTGGTGCGATTCTTCCCCGAATACGAGCGCATCAAGGAGCTGATCGACCAGGGAGCGATCGGCAAGCACGCGATGCTGCGCTTCAGCCGGGTGGCTCCCTTCCCCCGGGCCGGCCAGGAGAACTGGTACGCCAACACGGCGGCCAGCGGCGGCGTGATCCTGGATCTGATGCTGCACGACATCGACACGCTACGCTGGTACTGCGGGGACATCCTGCGCGTCTACGCCCACAGCCTGACGGGGCGCACAGACGTGGAGCGGGACTACGCGCTGGTCACCATGCGCATGGCCTCCGGGGCGATCGCCCATCTGGAGGGGTCATGGGCCCATCCCGGCGGCTTCCGAACGCGCGTGGAGATCGCCGGCGACGGCGGGCTGCTCTCGGTGGACAGCCGGGAGAGCGCCCCCATCCAGATCGAGCGGTGGATGACGGAGGGGCGTGGGGGCGGCGTGGCCCTGCCCGAAAGCCCACTGGCGGAGAGCCCCTATCTGGTGGAATTGCGCCATTGGGTGGACCACGTCGTCAACGGGACCCCGCTGCGGGTGACGCCGGAGGACGCGCTGAAGGCACTCGAGGCCGGGCTGGCCGCCATGGAGTCGGCCGACACAGGCCGGGTGATCTCTCTGGTCCGGGGAGGTGTGTCATGAAGATCGCTATGCTCAGCTTTGCCCATCTCCATGCACTCAGCTACGCTGAATGCCTGCGCCAGCTGCCGGACGCGGAGCTGGCCGCCATCTGGGACGAGGATGCGGAGCGAGGCCAGACCATGGCCGGGCGCTTCGACACCCGCTTCGTAGGCGATTTGGACGCCCTGCTGCGAGAGGAGGAGATCGCCGCCGTGATCATCACCGCGGCCAACGCGGACCACAAGGACCTGGCCGTCGCCGCCGCGCAGGCGGGCAAGCACATCCTGTGCGAGAAGCCCATCGCCACCACCGTGGCCGACGCGCAGGCCATGATCCAGGCAGCAGACGAGGCCGGCGTCAAGCTGATGACCGCCTTCCCGGTGCGCTACAACCCGCCCACCCGCCGCGTGTATGAGCGCGTGCGCGGTGGGGAGATCGGCCCCGTCCTGGGGGCCAAATGCACCAACCACGGCACCATGCCGGGCGGCTGGTTCACGGACAAGGAGAAGGCCGGCGGCGGCGCCGTCATGGACCACACCGTGCACGTGGCCGATCTGCTGCGCTGGATGCTGGAGGACGAGGTCGTCGAGGTATACGCCGAGCTCGACAACCTCATCTATCCGGACATCCACATCGATGACTGCGGCCTGCTCTCCATGCGCTTCTCTTCCGGGGCCTTCGCCACCCTGGACACATCCTGGTCCCGGCCTCCCATCTTCCCCACCTGGGGGGATGTGACCATGGAGATCGTGGGACGGGATGGCGTGCTCTTCCTGGACGCGTTCCGGCAGAACGTGGAGCTCTACAGCCAGACGCAGAACCGCGTCGCCTGGGTTCACTGGGGGACCAACATGGACCTGGAGATGATCCGGGACTTCATGCGGGCCATCCGGGAGGACGCGCCGGTCCCCATCACCGGATACGACGGCCTGAAGGCCATGGAGATCGCGCTGGCGGCCTATCGCTCCGCGGAGACCGGCCAGCCGGTCCCCCTGCCGCTGGCCCCGTAAAGGGCAAGAGGGGAGCAACTCGCCCGAGGACACACGGAACAGGCGGGTCAGGCGATCGCGCCTGGCCCGCCCTCCAATGGAATCGGCGCGACGGGAGCCCCATCCCCTGAAGCGGGGCAACCAGCCTGATTCCAGCGATATCCCCGGACGGGGGCCTGCTCACGTCGATCAGATCAACCCGGCGAACGCGGCCACGGTATGCGCGTATTCGGCCGGGCGACCGATGTCGAAGGAGCGGCCGTCGACCTCATAGGCCCAAAGGGGCTCGTCCTTCAGCATGAGCTGGAGCGCTGAGGTGAACTGGATCTCCCCGCGCTCGCGCAGGTCGTGGTCGATGAGGTACTGCAGGTGATCGAAGATGGACGCGGTCAACGCGTACTGGCCGTAGATGCCCAGATACCACCCATCGGGCAGGCCGCGAGTGCGCAGGTGCTCCCAGGCGTAGTCGGCGGCCGGCTTCTCGGCGATGTTGTACAGCCGATAGAGCCGGGCGACCTGATCGTCCTGCTCACCCGCCATGACGCCGATCGCGTAGATCGCGTTCTCCGGGACGCGCTGTGTGGCCAGAACGGAGTGCCCGGTATGCTCAAAGGCATCGATGATCTGCTGGGCGCAGGTGCGGGGGGTGGCGCTGCGATAGAGGTGATCGCCCAGGAGAAGGAGGAACGGCTCGTCCCCCACAAAGGAGCGGGCGCAGTGGACGGCATGGCCGAACCCCTCCTGCGTGGGCTGAACCACGAACCGCAGCCGCTCGGCGATCTGCAGAAGATGCTCCGTCTGCTCGATCGCCTGGGGCAACCTGCTCAGACGGCCGTTCAGCTCCTCCGAAAGCGGCTCGCTGAAATAAAAGCGAAAGACTTCCTCATCGCCGGGCCGGACCACCAGGCACACCTCCTCCACACCTGTGCTCAACGCCTCCTCGACGATGCGCTGGATGACCGGCTTGGCGACGCCATCAGGGCCGACGACCGGGAACAGCTCCTTTTTGACAGCCCGGGTGGCGGGATACAGACGGGTCCCCATCCCCGCAGCCGGGATGACAGCTTTGCGAATCTGGGACACGACAGCGCTCCTTGTTCATGACTGGAATTCGAGGGCGGAAACCGCAGATTCCATATGATTATAGCGTAGCTTGAGGGGAAGGCCAACCGTGACAACAGATCGTGAGATCGCATGGATTCCACAGCCGAAATCGGTGGAGTGGTTGCCGGGGCGATTCGCCTGGGACGGCATCGAGGCGCTCGTCGTCTCCGAGAGCGGGGACAAACGCCCGCTGGCCTGGGCCACAGCGCTGTGCGAGGAGCTGAACGCCCGGATCGGGCGGACGCTGGCCGTCCGGCCGGCCGCCGCCATGGAGCCGGGTCTGTGGCTGGCCGCCACGGCAGAGGGCGACGCATCCACGCTCCAACTCGATCTTCCACAAGCGCCGGAGGGATACGTCCTGCAGATCACCCCGACGACCTTGCTGATCGCCGCGCGGCGGCCGGCCGGGCTGTACTACGGGCTGCAGACGCTCCGCCAACTCCTCGCGGACGCGGCGGACGAGTCGCCGGCCCTCCCCGCCGTGCGCATCACCGACTGGCCAGATCTGGCCGTGCGCGGCATCCATCTGGATCTCAAAGGGGCCATGGCCCCGTTCGACTACTGGCGAGAGGCGATCGCCACGCTGGCGCACTACAAGATCAACGCGCTGCTCATCGAGTACGAGGATAAATTCCCCTACACTGGCCATCCGGACATCGTGGGCCCCGGCGCCCTCACCCCGGGCGAGGTGGCCGAGCTGGTGGAGCTGGCTCGAGAGCACTGCATCGAGGTGATCCCACTGGTGCAGTGCCTGGGGCACGTCGAATATGTGCTCCGTCACGAGCGCTACGCACACCTGCGCGAGGACGGGGAACTGTCCCAATACTGCCCCCTGGAGCCCGGCGCGGCCGAGCTATTCCGAGAGATGGCCGACGAGGTCATCGCCGCCCATCCGTACAGCCGGTACTTCCACCTGGGGGCGGACGAGACGTGGGTGCTGGGACAATGCCCCCGCTGCCAGAAGGAGGCCACTCGCCAGGGGAAGCTGGGCCTCTACATGGACTATGTCGTCCCTGCGATCGAGCACATACGCTCCCGCGGCAAGATCCCCATCATCTGGGACGACATGGTGTGGCGCACCCCGCAGCCCGACCGGGTCGATCGATTCCCCATGGACACGGTGATGTGCGACTGGTTCTATCACATCACGGAGCCTCAGGTCCCCTACTTCCTGTGGGGAGACGAGGAGAACATGAGCCGTCGCTGGGTCTCCCGACGATGGCGGGAGATCGACCCGACGGTGATCCCAGCCGGAGCGCGTCCGTTGGAGGAGCTGCCCGAGGCCGGCCGAGAATTCGCCCGGCGATATTGGGACCGCGGCAACTGGCCGCTGATGGGCGACGCACTCCCCTATGCCAACTTCTTCAAAGAGCAGGGGAGGCCCGTGATCGGCGCCTCGGCCGCGAAGGGGGCCGACGGCTTCTCGGCCTTCTGTCCCAACTTCGACCGCCGCTATCGCAACGTGACCCTGTGGGGGAAGGCAGCGGTGGAAAAGGGGATCGAGGGCGTCATCAGCACGGCGTGGTCCCGTTACTCGACCCTCACCGTGCCCTGTGAGCCGTTTGAGATGGCCTGGTATACCTACCTGGCCTCGGCCGAGTCCTACTGGAACGGGGGTGCGACGCCGCGCGCGCTGTTTGACATCGCGTTCGACCGCCGATTCGTGGGGGCGATCGGGGTCGCTGAGGCGATCCGCCATCTGGATCGTGGGCGGGCCGATCCCACCGGGAACGGGCTGGCCATGGCGAGGGAGCGCCTGGACGAGGCGGCAGGGCAGGCCACCCCCGCCGGACGACGGTACATCGCTCATCTCCAACTGGCCGCAGATCTGGCGGAGTTGCAGGCCCGCGCCGAGGGCGTGCTGGGGCGACTGATCCCGTCGGCGGGACGGATCGCCCGCGGGGAGCCCACACGCGAGGCGACGCGAGCGGCGAAGGAGATCGAGGCTCTGTTGGCAGCCTTCGGGGCCTGGCAGCAAGCGGCGGAGGAGATCCTCGCCCAAACCCTCCTCCCCGCCGATGCAGCCGAGGTCATCGAGGCCCAGACGTTCGGCTGGAAAGAGGCCCTGGCGGGCTGGAACACGTAAACGCAACACGCAACACGTAACACGCAACACGTAACCACACAGCGAGGGAACCATGACAGACAGAAAAGTGCGTGTCGGCATCGTCGGCGCAGGCTTTGTCACGGTGCGAGGGCACATCCCCGCCTACAAGCGACTGTCCAACGTCTCCATTGAGGCCATCTGCGACATCAACGTGGAACGGGCGAAGGAGGTCGCGAGGGAGTTCGATATCCCTCACGTCTTCGCCGATTTCGAGGAGATGCTGGAGCAGGTGGAACTGGACCTGGTGAGCATCGGCACGCCGAATCGCTTCCACGCTCCGCAGACCATCGCCGCGCTGGAGAAGGGATGCCACGTCCTGTGCGAAAAGCCCATGGCGCTTACCGTGGAGGAGGCCCAGGCGATGGCCGAGGCCGCCCGCAGGAACGGGCGAAAGCTGACGCTGGGGCTCCACCATCGCTACCGCCCGGAGGCCATCGTCCTGAAGCCGATGTGCCAGGCGGGCGAGCTGGGCGAGATCTACTACGCCCGGGCGTCGATGATGCGCCGATCCGGCATCCCCGGATACGGAAGCCACTTCACCAACAAGGACCTGGCCGGCGGCGGCTCGCTGTACGACATCGGCGTGCACATCCTGGACTTGACCCTGTACTTCATGGGATACCCCGAGCCGGCCTCCGTAAGCGGGCGAACTTTCTCCGTCTTCGGCCCTCAGCGCAAAAAGCTGGGCCGATGGGGAGCGGATATCCTGCCCGGGCACGCCCGCTTCGACGTGGACGACCTGGCGACGGCCATCGTGAAATTTGACAACGGTGCTATATTACACCTGGAGGCGGCCTGGGCGTTCCACGGCCGCAGCGAACAGCGGGTGCAATTGATCGGCAGGAAGGGTGGCGCCGAGATCTATCCGGAGATGTTCGGCCGAGAGCAGGCGCTGCGCGTCTACAAATACTGGGGGGACCACCCGATCGACATCACGCCGGAGCTGCCGCGGTTCCCGGTCAATCAGCAAGCCCGGCAGATCGAGGACTTCGTCAACCACCTGGACGACCCCGAGCCAC
>JAJRVX010000259.1:0-3007 GCA_024277095.1 Chloroflexota bacterium | reverse complement strand
GCCCAGGGCGAAGCGGGTGGCCTCGAAGGTGGCGACGGGGCCGTTGTCCAGCTCGGCGATGATGGCCGCCGCGTCGTCCACCGTCACCTCGCCCATGCCGCCCCCCGCCGACGAGCCCCACGCGCCCATGTCCTCAGATGGCAGGGGGCGCTGCTTGATGAAGGTCCGGGTCAGCGCGGTGACGCGGGTGGGCTCGCCCACCAGGTAACGACACAGGTCGATGTTGTGGGAGCCGATGTCGCCCAGGGCGCCCGCTCCGGCGACCTCCTTGCGCAGCCGCCAGACCAGCGGGAACTCGGGATCGACGATCCAGTCCTGCAGGTAGGCGCCCCGGAAGTGGCGGATCTCGCCCAGCGCGCCGGACTCGATCAGCTTCTTGGCCAGGCGGATGGCGGGCACCCGGCGATAGTTGTAGTTGCACAGGGTGGTCACCCCGGCCTCCTGGGCGGCCTGCACCATCGCTTTGGCCTCTTCCAGCGTATTGGCCAGCGGCTTCTCACAGATGATGTGCTTCCCCGCCTTGGCCGCGGCGATGGCGATCTCGGCGTGGGTGTTGCCGGGGGAGGCGATGTCGATCACGTGGATGTCGTCCCGCTCCACTACCTCGCGCCAGTCGGTGGCGACCTCCTCCCATCCGAATTGATCCGCCACAGCCTGCGCCGCCTCGCGATTGCGTCCCACCAGAACCTTCATCACGGGCTTGATCGGTAGCTCGGGGAAGAAGATCGGCGCTTGGCGGAGGGCATTGGAGTGTGCTCGTCCCATGAACTTGTAACCGATGAGTGCTACATTGACCGTTTTCGCCATGGTTACCTCCTGGAGTCAGGATACAGGATGCAGGATACAGGATGCAGGTCATGCTCGCCGAATCCGCAGATGGGCGGCCTCGAACCCGAAGGGTACGAAGATATAGTCGTCCGTCCATCGGCTCATGTCCACAAAGTCGTTGGGCCCGGTCCATCTCTGATCGCCGCCCGTCCGGTGGAGTGGCCCCAACAGGTTGCGCAGGCTGGTGACCAGGCGCACCTCGATCTCGTTGGCGCCTGGCTTCAGGTGCTCGGTCACGTCCACCTCATGGGGCGGCAGGAGGGTGATCCCCGCCTGCCGGCCGTTGACCCATACCTCGGCGACGATGGCGTGTAGCCCGTCCAGGGCCAGGATGGCTTGCCCTCCCGGATCGGCGACCTCCACCGTCTGGCTCAGGCTGAGGATGCCGGCGAAGAAGGGGTAGCCCTGGGTGTTCAGATCCCGGCTGGTCCCGCCCTCCGCCTCTTGAGTCAGCGCGAACTCCGGGGCATAGCGGTCGAAGTCCATCCCCTCCGCGCCGTGCCGCTCCGGGCCGATGCGGCGGGCGCTCACGCCGAAATCCCCGATCAGGTAGATGTCCTCCAGTTCTGTGTCCTCCGCCACCACGCCCGTCAGCTCGATCGTGTTCTCCCCCTCTTGCACGTAAGAACGGATATCCACCCGCTTGAAGCTGATGTCCCGCCAGTATCCTGTGTCCTGGTACGGCACGTTACGTCCGTTCACGGCGATTTGGAACCGCTCGGGACATTCCAGGACTAGTTCGATAGCGGAGGGTAAGGCATCGACCTGGAAGTGGAACCGCAGCGCAAATGGCGTCCCCGTGCCGGCCATCATGGCGTCACGATGGGCCTGCCAGACCGGCTTGCGCTCGCTCCATGGCCCGTCGTCCAGGCGGATGGAGCAATAGTCCAGGGTGATGGCGTTGGGATCCAGGCGTCGGAAGGTCCAGCGGTCGGGGAGCGCGATCGACTCCTCGGTGGAGGGTCGTTGTTCGGAGGGTAGGACCACCGGTGGTTGATCTGTGTGCATGACCAGCAGATGCGATCCCACCGGCGGGAACGAGAGGGTCACCTCGGTATGCCCATCGGCGGTCCGGCCGATGACGGGCTCCGTCTGCCCGGTGAAGGGATCCCATCGCTCCAGGCGCCCCTCTCCCGGCAGCACAACCCGGACCTCCCGTCCCTCATACAGGTCCTGGTTGGCGAGGAAGAAGATCTCGGTGGCCCCATCGCGCCGATGGTGGTAGATGATCTCCTCCGCCCTCTCGCCCTCGATCAGGATATCGGCGGGCAGGCGGGCGTCCAGGGCCTCGGCGATGGCCGCTCGCTCGTTGGGGATGCGCACCGTCCCTGGAGGGAGCACGCGTTGGGCCGGGCGGCCATCCACCCGCGTGGGCGCCTCTCCTACGGCGATGACGAGGCCGCCGGCCTCGGCGAAGTCGTGGAGCAGATCCACCGTGGATTGGGCCAGCGTGGTGCCCGGAGGCACGATCACCACCTGGTACGCCATTTCCCCGATCCGAATACGTCCGTCCGCCACTTTGCCATATCGGGCGAGGAGGATCTCATCGGCGAAGTGATAATCGCGATGCAGCGCCAGCAGGCTGTCGTTCAGGGCTCGCAGCTCCCGGCTCAGACGTTCGGCCCGGAGCGTCCCCATGGGCCTGTAAACCGTCCACGCACTGGCGATGGGGTGGATGACCAGCACGTCGACCACGCGCTGCCCTTGCGTGAGCACGTAGCTCAGGCGCGTGTAATACATGTCGAAGGCGCTGTTGTATGGCCACCACGGCTGCTGGTAGTAGATGTTCGGCGGGTAGTCCCGTTTGCGGGCGCCCCGCATGGAGTAGAGCGAGAGGTGCGGGTTCAACAGGCTGATGCCCAGCGCGTACAGGTGGTCGCCGATCCACTTGCGGCCCGCGAAGCTGAAATCCTGCCCCGAGCAGCCGTACGCCTCGCACAGGGCCAGGGGCTTCCCCAGCTGGCACACGACGCTGTCAAGCTGCTTGGCCGTCACCGGCTGGTCGATGTCCCGGCAGAGCTTGTCGATGCCGGGGAGCTGCATGTGCTCGTAGTGCGGCATGGCCGCGCCGATCCAGCGGATCTGGCTCTCCAGCGTGTCCTCCGCCATCATGTGGCCGGTGAGCATCAGGTTGTGCTCGGCGCACCACTCGCCCACCTGGCGGGTGAAGCTGTCCACG
>JAJRVX010000258.1:0-2695 GCA_024277095.1 Chloroflexota bacterium | reverse complement strand
GGTGACCGGTGATGATGTCTGGATGTGCGTCTCGTGCTACGCCTGCACCCAGGTTTGTCCCTCTCAAATCCCGCTGACGCTTGGCCTGATGACCCGGACCAAAGAAGAGTTACTCCTTGAAGGAAAGGTCCCGTCCGAGCTTCAAGATGCGTTGGCGAATTCCCAGCGATATGGCAACCCACTGGGGGAGTCGCCGCGCAGGCGGGCTGATTGGGCCAAAGGCATCGAGCCCGAAGTCACCGTCATGGCGAAGGCTCGACGGCCTGTCGATGTCCTGTGGTTCGTCGGCGACTATGCTTCCTATCACCCTCGCGTGCGGCATGTCAGTTGGGCACTGGCCGGGGTGCTTAACGCTCTGGGTGTGGACTTCGGCATCCTGGGACCTGAAGAGCACAGCGACGGCGATTCGCAGCGCTTGGCGGGGGAGCGTGGGCTGTTCGAGATGCTGGCTGAGAAAAACGGACGGGCGTTCCGCAAATATCGGTTTCATGAGATCGTCACCGGGGATCCACATGCCTATAACGCGATCAAGAATGAATACCCCGCATTGGGCATCACCTACCCCGTGCGCCACTACACGCAGTTCCTGGCCGATCAGTTGGATCGCCTCAAGCCGTTGTTGAAACATGAGATCAACGCCAAAGTCACCTATCACGACCCTTGCTACTTGGGTCGCGTGAACGGCATCTACGAGGAGCCGCGTGCCCTGTTGAGTGCCATTCCCGGTGTGGATCTGGTGGAGATGTCACACCGGAGGGTGACCAGCCTGTGCTGCGGTGGAGGGGGCGGGGGCATGTGGCTGGATGGCTTCCAATGGGAGAAGGCCCATGCCCGGCTGTCCGAGTGGCGTGTGCGGGAGGCGCTCGCGGCCGGAGCGGACATCCTGGCTGTCGCTTGCCCTTACGAGCCGCCACGCTTTGAGGACGCGATCAAGGTCGTGCCGGGAGCCGAACGCCTGGTGGTGAGGGATATCGCCGAGTTGCTAGCAGAGGCGATGGGCATCTGAGCCGGGAGGGAGGACCATGGATATCCTGGTGCCGGTGAAGCTTGTGCCTGACTTGGTGGAGGAGCTCGTCATCGATGAGAGTGGGGCCGTGTTGGATGCGACCTGGCTGCGCCTGATCCTGAGCGAGTTCGATGACCATGCCATTGAGCAGGCTATCTTGTTGAAGGAAGGCGGCGGGGGGCGCGTAACCGTGATCGCCCCAGGCGTGGAGGGGGCGGACGACGTGCTTTATACCGCGGCTGCCAAGGGGGCCGACCGGCTGATCAAGCTGGTGGACGATTTCGAGCCGGGCGTAAACAATCACGCGCTGGCACGGGCCTTGTCCGCTGTCCTGAGGGAGCTGGGGCCGGACCTGGTGTTGACCGGCGTGCAGGCTCACAATGACCTGGATGGCCCGATAGGGCCGTTGCTGGCGGGGCTTCTGGACATGCCCTACGTGGGCTACGTGGCCGGCGTGACGATCTGTGATGGCAGGGCCGTCGTGCGCAAGGAGTATCCAGGTGGCCTACTCGCCGAGATGGAGGTGACCCTGCCGGCCGTGTTGGGCATTCAGGCCGCGGAACAGCCGCCGCGCTACGTGGCCTTCAGCAGGATCCGTCAGGCTATGCGGGCCGCGACCATTGAGGAGTGGCCGGTGGAGGGACTGGACCTCAGCGGTGGCCCCACGATTGTACGTCTGTATCAGCCGGAGGTCGGCGAGCGCGCCACGATGATCGAGGGCAGCGTGGAGGAGATCGCGGCCAGACTTGCCGATGTGTTCAGGGCAGCAGGTGTGTTGTGAATGGCTGATCCTGACATACAGGAGGAGGCGATGAGTCGGGACGTTTATGTGGTCGTGGAGCACCTGCGCGGGCAGGTGGAGGAGATCTCTTATGTGATGTTGGCGGCGGCACGTGCCCTGGCCCAGGGAACGGGCGGGGATGTGACGGCCGTGTTGCTCGGCCATAATGCGCGAGAGTTGGCGAGGGACCTTGCCGCCGATCACGTTTTGTATGTGGACCATCCTGTCCTGGCCGAGTTCACCCCGGATGCGTACGAGGAGGTGCTGGCGAGCTTGATTCGGGACAGGAGGCCGCGAGTCATATTGCTGGGAGACACCTCGTTCGGTGCGGATGTGGCCGGACGGCTATCCGCCCGGTTGGAGCTCCCATTGGTGAGCTACTGTCGTCGTCTCTCCGTTGAGGATGGTACGCTCAAGTTTGTCAGCCAGATTTGTGGCGGTCGGCTGATGGCGGAAGGCGAGCTCCCGGGGCCGACGGCGCTGGTGACGATGATCCCCGGCGGATTCAGGCCAGAGGAGGGGCAGAGCGATCAGCCCCCCGAGGTGATCTCGGTGGACGCACCGACGATGGCAGGGATGCGGATCGCGTTGAGGCAATACATCGAGCCTGCAGTCACGGATGTGGACATCGCAAAGGAGCCCATACTGGTGGCCGTGGGGCGTGGCATTCAGAACCAGGACAACCTGTCGCTGGCGGAGGAGCTGGCTGAGGCGCTCGGAGGGGTGGTGTGCGCCTCACGCCCGGTGGTGGATCAGGGATGGCTGCCGCCGACGCGGCTGGTGGGCAAGTCAGGCAAACGGGTGAGGCCAAAGCTCTATCTGGCGCTGGGGATCAGCGGCGCACCCGAGCATGTCCAGGCGATCACCGACAGTGAGGTCATCGTTGCCGTCAACATCGATCCAGCGGC
>JAJRVX010000257.1:0-4666 GCA_024277095.1 Chloroflexota bacterium | reverse complement strand
GATCGCCGCCTCAAGCTGACGTTCCGTCTCGCTCGTCGGCCGAGGCGCCGTGGGGACCGGGGTGGGCGTGGGTTGTTGCGGGAGGGTGGGGAGGGGTGCCGGTTCGGTGACCCGGAACTCCGGCTCGGATGGCATGGGCCACGGAGCGGAAGCTGGACTGTCGGAGCGGTCGATCCAATAGATCAGACCGCCGGCGGTCAGAAGCGCCAGACAGCAACAACATAGGGCGATGAAAGCAGTGCCCAGAATGGCGATAAGGGTCCGATTGGTTTTGCTCTTCGTGCTCTCTTGAAGCTCGTTCACAGACTCGACTCCTGTCCTGGTGCCTGCCGGGGCCGCCTATGGCCGGCAGCCTACGATCGGTTGATCCATGATGGGAAATCGGGTGCGGGCGTCTACGCCGTGCACCCACACATTCGAGCGGGTAACATATCCATCCACCTCTACCCAGAAGGCCCAGCGGGAGCGGCCATCCCGGGCAGCGCTTACGTCGATATTGTCGAAGTCCCAGACCGGGTAGGAGAATCCGTTTGTGGCGATGCGCATGTGTCCGATGCCGACGGTCCTCCCGATCCCGTTGTCCAGGGCGCCGATCAGCCTCACAACCAGGTCCCGCTCAGGGGGGATGGAGGTGAAGGTGCCCGGCAGGTAGAGCCCGACGCGTACATTGGCCAGGTCCGCCTCCTCGACGGAACGTGGTCGGCCCCGGGTATCATGGGGCCATACCACCAGGATGCGGGCGTCGATCTCCTTTTCCGGCATGGAGGTCGCTACGGCGCTGGGCCATGTGGGTTGGGGGTAGTAGGTTCGTGGGTCGGCGGCATGAGCCCACATGCTGGTGCGCGTGATCGCATCGGGCACACGCACCAGATAGTACAGCTTGGCGTCCGGCCGCTGGGCATAGCTGACATCCATATCGTTGAGATCCCACAGGGTGCTGAGGGCATCCCCGATGGGGCGCCGCCGGGCCTGTGCCAGGAAGCGGGCGGGCTCGCTGTCTCGCGCTTCCCATATTTCCACCCGTGGCTCCCATCCACACGGCACAGGCTCCAGGCTATCGGGATAGAAAAGACGCAGGCTCATATTCGCCCGTGTGGCCTCGGCGACAGGGGCCCAGCCATGCGGCCACACGATCTCGATGCGGGCGTCGACCGCTTCCGGCGGGGGGCTCTCGGCTCCGGGCTGTCCGCTGGCCCATATCCCGGCGTGGGATGTGCCGACGACCACGTCGTCGGGCGATCGATAGTCGGCAGCGATGGCTGTGACCTTGTTATCCCCTAACGTATGTCCGATGGAGAGCCATGTGTGTCCTCCATCTTCGCTGATCCACAGCCCGGCATCCTGTCGGGCGGCGAGGATGCGCTCTGGCGACCGAGGATCCGTCCACACCACGTCGAACGTGGCGTCCGTGGGGAGACCCGGCGCCTGGCGCCAACTCCGCCCCCCGTCTTCGCTGACCCACAGCCCCTGCTCGGCCACGGTGGCGATCAACCGCTGATCGTTTCCGACGAGTTGGGCCATGTCCGCCCCAGAGGCGACTGGCCACGGGAGCTTCTGCCAGCTCGCCCCGCCGTCCGTCGATCGATACAGACCTGGCTCACCCTCCTGGGCGGTGACGTACAGGCCGTCGGAGCGCGTGAGTATCGAGCCGATTCTTGCGTCGGCGAAGCTGATCTGTGTCCAGGTATCGCCTCCGTCATCCGATCGGTAGAGTCCGGATCCGTAGGTCCCCGCGTATAGCGTGCCATGCGGGTCCACCTGTATGTCACGGATGATTGTATCCTGCAATGCGCATTTCGTCCAGGTGCGTCCGTTGTCCAGGCTCTGACAGATGCCATCATATGTCGCCGCATAGACGCGCTCGGGCTGATCGGGGAGGCTGACCAGGGCATTGACCCTGGTCTCTCCCAAGCCTCGCGCCACGTGCCAACTGCGGCCGCCATCCTCGCTACGCAGAAGGGCCGGGGGCGCCAGATAACCGCCCCCCCAGGCCATGGCGGCCAACCATGTCTGCGGACGGTCGGGGAAGCTGTACAATGCCCGAATCGAGCCGTTGGGGGGCAACCCCCGATTGTGCGCCACCCATATCGCCCGGTTCTGGTTCCAGCGATAGACGCCGAGTGGGGTGGCGGCCCATAGCGTGCCCCTTTCCCTCTGGTCCGGGAGGAGCTGGTTGGCTCCCATCGCCCCCAGATCGCCCGCCATGGCCTCCCAGATGTTGTCCGCCCACGAGCCCAGAAAGACGCCCGCTTGGGTGGCGAGGACGAGCCGATGATCCGGGAGGGCGATGAGATCGAGGGGCGGAGAGCCCGGAATGGGCAGGATGGCCTCCGACCAGGTCCGACCGCGATCCTGACTGCGCGCCAGCGCCAGATGGAAGCCCCGATCATCTTGGATCAGGCGAGCGGCGAACAGGGTGGGGGGATCATCGGCGGTGAGGGCCAGGATGGTCATCCCCTGGGTGAGGGAGGGGTCGAGGCCGCCCGGGATCCATGTGTTTCCTCCGTCTTGGCTGATCAGGATCCCTCCTCGGGTGGCCGCGTAGAGTCGATCGATGTCGGTGGGATCGACCAGCACGCGCCCCAGCCCGCTGCCCGGGTTGGTGTCGAACTCCTGGACCAGCAGGCGCTCGAAGGTTTGTCCCCCATCTCGGCTTCGAAAGAGCCAGTGCTTGGCGTATTTGTGGTTCTCCGCGGCGATCACGTAGATGCGGGTGGGGTCTGTGGCGGGCAGAAGGATCTGCCGGATGGTCATGCCGCGCTCCGGCCAGTAGGCGGGCTCCGTGTCGCTCACCGCTCTCTCCAACGGCACTCGGGTCCAGATCGGGCCCCCGGCGGCGCGCCGAAATAGCCCGTTGCTGGTGCCCAGGTACAGGGTTCCCGTGGGGGATATGGCGATCGTCATCAGGGTGAGCCAGCTCAGATCATTGCCGGCCGGCTTCCAACTCTCTCCACCGTCTTGAGTCCGATAGAGCGCGGTCACCGAACGACCGGCGGTCGTGGCTGAGGCGATAGCCCACATGTCATTCGGTTGGATCGGGTGCTGTGCCAGCGAGACGATGGCGCCATAGGGCGTGTCCAACGGATATAAATTGGGCTCTCCAGCTGCTGTCGCAGGGAGCGGCCACGTCCCGGCGACGGACATGATGATGATCAGAGCGCCGAGCAGCCGGATCCGTAGGGCTGGGAGCATAATATGAGTCTCTGGGATAAGGGAGCATCGATTGATTCGCACGCGATATCATAGCCTGCCCGGGTGGTTCGCGCAAATTGAGCGTGGACTACCCGGGCGGGTATGGGCCTTGGACACGGGCATCATTGCCCCTCGGCAACGAGACGCGGCGCACCCGCCCGCGGGGTGGGACCGGCGGGCGGGTGCTTTTCAGGGAAGGAGAAGTCACTTGATGGCGAACACCACCTGTAGCTGAGCCTGGAAGGTCAGCTCGCCGGGAGCGATGGGACCAGCGCCGCCGAAGGCCGCCCGGGCCGCTTCCGCAATGCCCATGACCGGGAAGGCTGGAGAGCCGATAACCTCGCTTACGCTGACCACCTCTCCCAGCTCCACGCCGGCCAACTCCGCCAGCTCCGCCGCCTTGTCTCGTGCGTTCTCCATAGCCTTCGCCCGCGCTTCTGATTCGGCCTCGCTGGCATCCTCGATGTCGAAGCTCACCCCCCAGATGGTGTTGGCGCCAGCCTCCACCGCCGCATCCAGCACGGCGGCGACGGTGTCCAGATCCCGGATCGTCACCTGAACCATGTTGGATACCCGATAGCGTCCCTGCGGCTCGGCCATGGGGAGCGTTTCCTTACCGGGCATCATCGGAGCTGCCAGGTAGGGCTCTCGCTCAAAGTTGATGCTGTAGTTGGACGTCTGAATGTCCTTCTCCTCAATCCCGGCCTTTTGTAGTGCCTCCAGGATGGCCGTCATCTGCTCTCGGTTTTTGGCCGTAGCCTCTTTGACCGTTGGAGCGAACACTTCCACCCCGATCTGTGCTCGCGCTACGTCCGGTTCCACGCGTACTTTGCCGTGACCTACCACGGTGATCGTTCGGGTAGCTCCGCTGGAGGGCGTGGTCTGCGGTTGGGTGAACGCCAGTCCGCCCAGGGCGGCACCTAGCAATGAGATGATCAGGATCACGATCAGGCTTTTCCTGTGTGACATGGGGACCTCCTCTTGGGGTATAAGTTGGCGTGACGTCAGGCAGGCCTGACGCTCATCTCTTAGACGTCAACATGCGGACGGGTGTTCCGATGAGAGGCAAGCGGCCGGGTCAAGATCATCGAAACGGCGGCGGGGCTCGCGGCCGTGTTGGGCCTTTTCCCTATAGTCTCAATGCACGACGTTGATCGTGACTTCGCATGGTGGAGGGTAGTTGCCTGTGTTGTCCACTACGACCAAGCGCAATGTGTAGGCGCCGTCAGGCAGAGGGGAGGTGTCCCACATGCCCAGGACGCCATCGGCGGGGCGATCTTGGCCGGTGATGTAGGCGAATTCCACGGAGGTCCCGGCCGGTCGAAACTCCAGTTTGTAGTATTGCATGTTGGGCGTGTTCGCCGTCCCTACGACCTGGACCACGCCGCTTACCGTCTGGTTTTGTCCCGGAGAGACCAGACGGGCCAGAGGGTTGGGGCAGTCAGGGGCTGTCACCGGCGGCTCCGTGGGCTCG
>JAJRVX010000256.1:0-33089 GCA_024277095.1 Chloroflexota bacterium | reverse complement strand
TTGGTCGCATTGAACCACTTGACGGTGCCGACCATGCGCTCACTCATTGCTGCATCTCCTT
This sequence comes from Chloroflexota bacterium, assembly GCA_024277095.1. Taxonomy (GTDB): domain Bacteria; phylum Chloroflexota; class Anaerolineae; order DUEN01; family DUEN01; genus DUEN01. The sequence goes on along the minus strand of JAJRVX010000256.1, from coordinate 33,028 downwards.
CTAAAATTCTTGTAGGTGAGTGCCCGTCCGGACCAGTACAAAAAAACCGCCAGGCGAAGTGCCTGACGGCGTATGTACTACGTCCGAAACAGATGCTACCTTCGACCTACGGGTCTCAGTCTAGCACATAACGGAATATATGTCAAATCGCCTTTTGGGGGAATGGCGCATCGGTCGTCTCCCCCTGGGCGCTACCGGGGCGGAGGCGGCTCATGAATCGCCCCATTGGTATCAAGTGAAGCGATACGGAAGCGTAGCCCCGCATCTCCGGGGTGGCTCGGAGGGGCGGCCGCCCCTCCGAAGAAATCCACTTTCAGCCCCTCACCTGCCCCGTGGGGCCGGAGGCCACCAGCCAAAGCCCCAACCAGGCAGGGAAAAGGCGAGGAAAAGCGTTTTCCTGCGGAGGAGCTTCCCCTCCGCGCCTCCCCTTTCAGGTGCGACCGCCCGCGGAGAGAAAAAGCGACAGGCGGGGGCCTCGCCCATGCTGTTCAGTTGATGCGAATACAGAGAGGCGGCGGATAAATTCCCCGCCTGGGGAGCGGCCCACAGGAGGCGCCATACGTAGCGCCGCCCCTTGCCTGCCTGCGTCCGGCCCCGCCCGCCCGAATCAGGCCAGGAAAGGGGGATATTTCGGCGGAGGGCGGTCCCTCCGCACCTCCCCTGTGGGCTTGCGATGGGCCTGGCGAGACCCCCACCGCTTTGGACACACTCCCCCATCCCCGACCGGTTGCCGATCTGGCCATGCGATGGCACAATAACATCGACGGGCCCTCCGGCCCAGGGAGCGCAAGATGCGGATCGTGCTGGATATCACGCCGCTGGAAACGGGCCACCGAACGCGAGGGGTGGGCACCTACATGCGCGGCCTCCTCCAGGGCCTGCAGGCGCTGAATCCCCCCCACGAGTGGATCCTGATCGCGCACACGCCCTCCGCGCAGATCGCACGGCCCATGGGGGCCAACATCATCCCACTCCCCCGCCCACGCCTGGGGCGCCTCACCGCGCTGGTCACCCACCAGATCCTGATGCCCATCGTCCTCTCCCGCCTGGACGCCGACCTGGTCCACTTCCCCGGGATCTCCGCCCATCTCAGCGTGACCGGCGTGCCCTGGCGGGTGCCGCTTCCCTTCGTCGTCACCGTCCACGACTTCACGCCGCTGCACATGCCGGAGCTACTGCACGGCAGGCAGGTGAACCACTGGTGGTACGCCCGACAACGGCGTTGGGCTCGACGAGCCGAGCGGCTCATCTGCGTCAGCCGGGCCACCCGGGACGACGCGGTGCGCTTCCTGGACGTGTCCCCCACACGCTGCACCATAGTCTACGAGGGCGTGGACACGCGCCGTTTCCACCCGGCCGACGCCCCCCGCCCCGATCCCCCCTTCATCCTGTTCGTCGGGGGCGACTTCCCCAACAAGAACCGGGACGCGGCCCTCCTGGCCTTCGCACGGCTTACCCGGGAGACCGATCTGCCCCACCGGTTGGTGCTGGTGGGGCCGGACCGACGCGACGACGCGGAGCTGGCCGCCCGTTATCCGGAGCTCGATCCGGCCCGGGTGGCGCGCGTGCCGCACCTGCCCCCTCAGGATCTGGCCGCCCGCTACCGGCAGGCCGATCTCTTCCTCTTCCCCTCCCGACACGAGGGGTTCGGGCTGCCGGTACTGGAGGCGATGGCCTCCGGGACGCCGGTGATCACCTCCACGGCCGCCAGCCTGCCGGAGATCGCCGGGGACGCCGCCATCCTGGTCGACCCCGACGACGTCGATGGGCTGTACGAGGCCATGCGGCGCGTGCTGACCGATCCGAAGCTGAGGCGACGCCTGCGGGAGGCCGGACTGGAGCGGGCGAAGCGGTTCACCTGGACCGAGGCCGCGCGCCAAACCGTCCAGGTGTACGAGGCGATAGGAAGGAACACAAGGTGATAAAAGAAAACGCCGGAAGACGCTCTCCCCCAAAAGTGTCCTCCGGCGTGGCAACTCAACGAGTTGCCCGTGCGAATTATTATAACACGAATAGTAATAAAGTGAGCTTACAAAGTAATAAAAAAAGCGATTTATTACACCTTATGAACCATCCTTCACAACAACCCCACAAAGCCTGCGAACGCCGCCCTGCCATGCCCGGGCGGCCACCAGCTCGACGCACATGGTGAGGGAGAAGATGCGCTACATGCGATTTGTCCTGACCTTCCTGATCGCGCTGATCCTCGGCGGATGGGTGACGGCCCTCGCCGCCGGGCTCGCCTCCCACATCCCATACCTGCCCACCCTGCCGTCCGTCGCCTACGCCGCGCCCTCCCGACAGGACTCGCCCCCCGCCGCAGCCCTCCCGGCCACGCCGCCAGCCGTGACGGTGGACGCCGCCGCCGCGATCACGGGGACGGGCATCCCATCCGGGACCATCATCGCCAACCGCACAACGTTCACCGTCACCTTCTTCCTGGAGGGGCAGACCTATCGGCTGCAGGCGCTGCGATCCGTCGGCGTGGCCCTGCCGCGCGTCACCTCCGTGCTGGCGCTGTACAACTGCGAGGTGAGCCGTCCCCCAGATCGGGCCGAGACCGAGTGCTTCTGGGACCCCTACCTGCTCCAGAGGGACGGATTCTACGAGATCGTCAATGGGGCGGCCGCGGGGAAGCCGGCGCGGCTGGTGCTGCAGAGCGCCACGGCGCCTCCCGCCGACCAGGCGTGGATCCACAACCGCACCGGACATGAGGAGACGGTCATCTACGGCGACAGGCTGTACGAGATCCCCGCCGGGGCGGTCGAGGAGATCCCCGTCCAGGCCCAGCCGGCCCAGGTCGCCTACCTGCGACATTGCCTGACCTGGAAGGGGGAGACGGTGTGCGAATGGCTGCCGCGGGTGCTCGCCGGCGGTGTGTACTACGCGCTGCGGGAGTCCGTCACGCCCGTCCCGATGCCCAACAGCCACATCACCCTGATGGTGCTGGAGCGGATCCTGCCCCCGGAGGAGAAGCCGAGCGCGGCCGTCGCCACGCCGCGAACGCCCACGGCCACCCCCACGCCCGCGCCGTCCCAGCTCACGTGCCGATTGCGGGTGCAGGCGCTGAACGTGCGCAGCGGACCGGGGCTGCAATACCTGATCCTCACGGCCGTGCGGCGCGCCGACCATCCCGGGGGAGAGGTGGCCGTGCGCGGCCGGAACCCGGCGGGGACCTGGCTGGCCGTGGACGAGCGCATCGCGCCCGGCGGCTGGATCTCCGGCGATCGGGCGCTCGTCGCCTGCGATGGCGACGTGATGGCCCTGCCCATCGCCGAGATCACCGACGGCCGGCTGGCGCCCACCCCCACGCCCGCGCCGAGCCCGGCCGTCACACCGACGCCCTCTCAGCCGGTCCCACCGCCGGGGAAGGCGCTGCTGATCGTGCACAACGCCTTCGGGCGGGACATCACGTTCACCATCTCGCCGGACGTGTGGATCCTGAAGCCGGGGGAGAGCATCACCGTCGTGCGGGATCCAGGGCGGGTGACCTTCTCCGCCAGCACGCCCTTCCACTCTGGGAACGCCGAGGTCACGCTGAAGGAGGGAGAGACGCGAGCACTGTGGCTGCACTTCGCGCCCAAGACGCCCGGCTCCCAGATCTACGTCCTTAAGTACTGATCCACGGGGCGATGTGGGGCGACCCGCGGGCGCTCGCGAGGCTCACCTGCGCCGATAGCGGACGTACAGGTCCCAGTTGGGCGAATCGTCCAGCAGGGTGAAGACGGCGGGCGGCCCCACCGGCGTCCCCTTCGCGTCGATCAACTGGATCTCCCACGTGCCACCCGGCGGCCCTGCGAACTGGAGCTGCAGATTGGTGAAGCGGGCGTAGGGGCTCGGCCCCTGCCGGGTCAGCTCCGGGAGCCCGCCGGTGGACTGCGCCTCGACCGGCAGGCGGATGCCGTCATGGCGGACCAGCAGGCTATAGCCGGGCAGGGCGAACTCCGTCGGCGAGTAGATGTAAGCGAAGATCCGCACCGCCTCGCCCTCGATCAGACGCGCCGGGAACGGCTCGAAATCCTCCAGTTCGAAGGCGTAATTGGGGGTGGGCGTCGGGGTAGCCGTTGGGCTGGGCGTGATCGTAGGGGTCGGGGTGGCCGTCGGCAGGGGGGACGGCGTCCATGTGGGGGTCGGCGTAGCGGTGGGAGGCGGCGTCGGCGTGGGCAGGATCGAGATCGGGCTGGGCACGATGCCCTCGCGGGTGGGCGTGGGCGTCCAGGTAGGCCGGGGGGTGGGCGACGGCGCGGGCTCGGGCATCGGGAGCGCCCCGCGGTCCGCCAGCAGCAGCGCGGCCGCCAGGACCGCGAGCGCGACCACGCCGACCAGGACGACCAGAATCCAGAGGAACCGGCGCAGCCTCACGGGATGATGCTCCTCGACGGGGATACCCGCAGGCCCCCATCTTCAACACGCAAGCAGAGGATCCGCGCCCTTATTATGAACGCGATCGCCGCGGACCGCAAGCTTCGGCTCACCATGGTAGTGTATCCAAAATGGTGGAAATTCCGCCAGGCCCATCGCAAGCCCACAGGAGAGGGGCGGAGGGACCTCCCTCCGCCAAAACATCCTCTTTTTCCGCTTTGCACCGGCCCTCTCCCGGCCTGATTCGGGTGGGCAAGGCCGGGCAAGGCAGGTGAGGGGCGGAAACCGGGAGGTTTCTTTTGAGGGGCTGCGCCCCTCAAATCTCCCTGCTGTATTTCCACCGAAAAAGATACACAACCCTCACCATTGCCTCAGGATATACGACCGCATGCATCGATGATGACACAGGCAAGAGACAACAGATGCAGCGGAGAGACCATGGTGATCGTCTCCCCAAATGACAGCAGGCGGAGCTCCCACGCTCCGCCTGTTTTCGTTCTCACGCCATCACAACCGCTGGATCCGATCCTTCCCACCCTCAGAGCTGCGAACTGCCGCTCCCAGCTAACTGCTGCCTCCCGTGCCCCGAAGGGCATTGGAGAAGGACAGCCAATAGCTGGCAGCAGGTAGCCGACAGCTCCCCATGCAGCGCCTACCGACGGGCCCCGCTCCTCCGCTCCCCGCTCCGGCCGCGCATCCCGGACTCAAACTGGCATCTCAAATCAGCTGTCTGCTGTCAGCTCCCAGCTAACTGCTGCCTTACGTGCCCCGAAGGGCATTGGGGGTATTTCCACGCACATACTACAGTCGTCGGGTACAGGAAGCACTGAACGGGTTTCAGTGCCCCGAAGGGCATTGAGGGTATTTCCACGGTCCGCCGACAAAGAAGATTGGGAGATGAGATGCCAACATGGTTTCAGTGCCCCGAAGGGCATTGGGGGTATTTCCACGATCATCGGCAGCGACGCAGCCCCCCACCCCAAATAGGTAGGGGTGCTTCAGTGCCCCGAAGGGCATTGGGGGTATTTCCACGGAAAGTTTTGCGGCTTTTCGCTTGTGCGGATAGCGCGACCCAAGAGCAGTTTCAGTGCCCCGAAGGGCATTGGGGGTATTTCCACACGAAGGGCCGCAGAACTTCTTGTGACACGTTCTAGTGTGCTAGCGTTTCAGTGCCCCGAAGGGCATTGGGGGTATTTCCACCTGGAATTTGGCTCTTTCTGCTTCTTGTTTTTGGTATCGTTTCAGTGCCCCGAAGGGCATTGGGGGTATTTCCACAGTTGCTGCCGGGTTTGGGGGTATTTCCACCTAGGGTCTGCTACCTCGTTAATGAGGACCCAGTAGTGAGAGTTTCAGTGCCCCGAAGGGCATTGGGGGTATTTCCACCACCAACCCAAGTTCCTACGGCTACGCCAGTGTCGATGGGTTTCAGTGCCCCGAAGGGCATTGGGGGTATTTCCACCGCAAGGTCCTCGCCAAGTGGCTTAAGGCCAACCAGTTCCTGAGTGTTTCAGTGCCCCGAAGGGCATTGGGGGTATTTCCACGAAATCGGATGTGACCCAGAGAATCTGCCTGGGTCAACAAAAGTTTCAGTGCCCCGAAGGGCATTGGGGGTATTTCCACCATCATAGGTGGAAAGGAGGGAACATGTTCCACATGAGGTTAGAACTGTTTCAGTGCCCCGAAGGGCATTGGGGGTATTTCCACGATAGAAGACGTCAAGAGCGGCGAGATGATTCCCGCCATTGTGTTTCAGTGCCCCGAAGGGCATTGGGGGTATTTCCACCCGTTGCGCATCTTCGGTATAGCCCTTGGCTGGATCCGAAGAAATGTTTCAGTGCCCCGAAGGGCATTGGGGGTATTTCCACATCGTGAAGGCCGGGGTGGCAATTGTCGTGGCGGGGAGCCCGGCGGGTTTCAGTGCCCCGAAGGGCATTGGGGGTATTTCCACCGGGCGTTACGCATGGTGCGCGACGTTCGCAATAAGTTGCGAGGTTTCAGTGCCCCGAAGGGCATTGGGGGTATTTCCACGGAGATCACTATGCGCGTGGTTTGCGACGATTTGTGCACCGTTTCAGTGCCCCGAAGGGCATTGGGGGTATTTCCACGGCGGCAGGCGTTGGAGAGTGCTGCTGTGCCAACGGAGGAAGGTTTCAGTGCCCCGAAGGGCATTGGGGGTATTTCCACCCTCCTCGGGGGAGACCAGATCGCCGTGATCTGGGGCAACGGTTTCAGTGCCCCGAAGGGCATTGGGGGTATTTCCACAAGGCGTCACTATCTGCGATCTGGTCGCGAAGTTCAATGGTTTCAGTGCCCCGAAGGGCATTGGGGGTATTTCCACAAGAGCTTCGAGAGCATCTGGATCACTGCCGAAAGTACCCCGGCGAGTACAGTGTTTCAGTGCCCCGAAGGGCATTGGGGGTATTTCCACCATTGCCAGATCTGGCTGAGCCCGACATGCTGGCGCTTGTTTCAGTGCCCCGAAGGGCATTGGGGGTATTTCCACCAGCCTCCAGATAAGCGAGGTTATCGCATTAGAAACCCCATGTTTCAGTGCCCCGAAGGGCATTGGGGGTATTTCCACGACCCAACGGGAAACCGGTTTCCTTTATCGAGATCAAGTTTCAGTGCCCCGAAGGGCATTGGGGGTATTTCCACGCGATCAGATGTACATGCTCGCTATGAAGCTATATCGCTCCGGCGTTTCAGTGCCCCGAAGGGCATTGGGGGTATTTCCACCCACCTTCGGGTGGGGCAGCGGAGGACTCGGAAGAGGCGTTGTTTCAGTGCCCCGAAGGGCATTGGGGGTATTTCCACCGGGAAAATAATAACTTGGTACCTGTTTTAGTATCTCCAGGTAGAGTGTTTCAGTGCCCCGAAGGGCATTGGGGGTATTTCCACCCGTTAACCGCAAAGAATGGTTTGTACAGGCGTTATTGGGTTTCAGTGCCCCGAAGGGCATTGGGGGTATTTCCACAGCCGCAGAGGTTGTGGGGGAAGGAGGAGTGGTGTGTTGGGGTTTCAGTGCCCCGAAGGGCATTGGGGGTATTTCCACGGGCATTGGATGGGTTGGAGATGAGTGCGCGGCCAATGTCGGCGTTTCAGTGCCCCGAAGGGCATTGGGGGTATTTCCACGTGGGACTCTCTGTCGCTATGCTATTGGGTATCCTCAAGCGTTTCAGTGCCCCGAAGGGCATTGGGGGTATTTCCACCCCCCATCCCGTCGCCGAAGCTGACTTTCCTCCCAAGAGGCTGACCCCGCAGCCCGCTTTTCACACCTCAGACGGCCTCCCCCGCCCTTTCATCTCCCCTTGCCGCCTTTTCGAGCGACGCATCCTGTCTGAAAACCGGCCCCTCGCTCGGTTTTTCGTCCGATCACGCCGGGGCCCTCCCCGCAACCTCCCCGGCGTCCCCCTTTTCCCTGACAAATCTCCCAAGCCGGTCCGACGCCAGCCCCGAATGGCCACTTTTTATCATCCACAGAAGGCCGATTCCCCTCCCACCGCCGCGCCGGCAGGCCCTCCCGCCCCTTCCCGGGGCCGTTTTTCCCGAGCGAGAAGGGGGGATCCCCTGCTTCCTGACTCGCTCGGAAACGGGATCGCCCGCCCTCAGCCACTTCATACAACGACAACAACCCGAGAATAGCACATTTGCCGTATCTCGTCAAATACACCCAAGTTCCTGGCTTGCATCCCCCCAGGTTGACGCTTCCACCCATCTGCACTTCGACCGGATCAGACAATCCATACGTCCTCGTCCTTCACAACCTCTCGTCCCGCCGTCGTCTCCACCCGCCCCTGGCAAGCAGCACACAGATGGTAATACCGCACATGATCCAGCCGCGGTTTGATCACCCGCCTTACCGCCCGCTTCATACGGGACACCTGCTCCCGGTCCAACAAACATTCGAACACGCTGTATTGAACCGGCGTCCCATAGTCCAGCAGCACCTTGTGAAGACGCTCCCGTCGCCGATCGTCAGGAATGTCATATGCTACCACTACGAATTGGCTCATCGGTGTCCAGTCCTCGATGATCGATCCCCAGTACGCTCCCCGGTCTGCTCCCCTGCGACGATGAACTGTGGACTTACTTTGTCAGGAAGGGCCTGTAGGCGTCATCCTCGCCCATGATGACCCGAACCAGGAGACGGGCTTGCACCTCGAAACATTTCTGATAGCTCAGCCGCCGCCTCGCCAACGGGTGAATCACCTCAGTGTTCAGCCGGGCGGCGTACTGTCGGAAGAAGATTCGCATCCCTCTGGGCGTGAGATACACACCCCCCTCCGGTCCGGGCTGAAAATCGTCGGCCCGCACCATTCCCCGGTTCACCATGTTCAGCACCACCGAATCCACGATAAGCCCACGAAACTCCTCAACCAGATCCAGGGCCAAGGCCGGCCGCCCATACTTGTCGCTATGGAAGAAGCCGTCATAGGGGTCCAGCCCCACGATCTCGCAGGCTGTGATCAGATTGTCCGTGAGGAGGGTATATCCCAGGCTCAACATGGCGTTGACAGCGTCTTTCGGCGGTCGACGCGTCCGCCGCTCAAAGCCCAGTCCGGGCTCCAACGCCTGCCGATAGATGGCGAAGTAGGCTCGTGAGCCTTCCCCCTCGACCCCGCGCAACGTCGCCAGGTCCCTCACAAGCCCGATACGTCGGACGCATTCCGCAATGCGCGTGATTTGGGCCTGGTCCATCTGAGGACGGGAACGGGCCATGCGTCGCGCCAGCGCGCGATAGTTGCGCAGCTTGCCGCCTACATACGCCCTGCTCACCGCCAGGCAGAAGCCGGGATCCCGAGCTCGTTCATACTGCCGATGCCGCAGCGTGATGTTCTTGCCCATAGGAGGCATGAGACGCCCCCGCAGTTGTCCCCACCGGCTTATCAGGGATAGACCGATCCCTTCGCGCAGCAAGGAGATCAGCGCTGGTGTGGTCACACCCACGTTGCCGACCAACACCACATGGCTCACCCGTCCCGCCGGCACAGCCAACAGCACCTGGTCCTCCTTGGCGATCAGAAGGCGACGATATTCCCTCTCGATGCGCGCGCCCTGTTCCGTCACATAGAGCGTCGCCATAAAACCTACTCCTCGTAGCCCGCCGGCATGTAGCCCCACAACCATCGCGGCGTTGGACCGCGCACCTCAAAGCGCTTCTCTCTCCAAAGGAAGGAATAACTATCCCGATAGAACCGCACGCCGAGATAGTCAAACCCTTCGTCGAAGCTCGTAATGCGCGTTTTTCTCGGCTCCAGGCGCAGCCGCAGCCGCTCCAGAACGCGAGCCACCACTTCGCGAGCTCGCCCCGCCTGCGCTTGGCTGGCGCAACACACCACGAAATCATCCGCGTATCGGATCAGGGCCCACCGGTTGCGCACCAGCGCCCAATCCAGTCGGTGCAGATACACATTGCAGCATAGCGGAGAAAGGGGCATACCTAACGGGATACCCCGATCGGGATGGCGATAGCGTCGTCCTAGCCGAAGCCAACCCTGAATCAGCCCCATCACCACAGGATCATCGATCTCCTCCGCGAGGAACCCGATCAGCATCCCATGATCGAGGCTGTCGAAACACTCGTCGATGTCCGCGTCCAACACCCACACCAGCCCGCGATCGCGGTGACGCAGGATGGCCGCCACGGCATCCCGAAGGCTCCTCCCCACCCGATAGCCATAGCTACAATCCAAGAATCGCGGCTCGAAGATATCGTCCAGCACATTGAGCACAGCCCGCTGCAACACCCGATCTCCCACTGTGGGAATGCTCAGGAGGCGCTGTCCGCCGGATCGCTTGGGGATCGCAATGCGCCGCAGTTTGGCAGGACGATAGCGATTGGAGCGTACCAGATCCCGGATCCGCCGCAGGTTCTCCTCCCAATGGCGAGCGAAGCGTCGGATGCTCACCCGATCGATCCCCGGGGCGCCTCGATTGTCCGCGACGCGCTCCCAGGCATCACATAGATTCTCCCAAGCCAACACGCGTGAGATCATCCGCCGCTGCGTCCTCCACTCAGTCGCGCTCGGGAACGGACCGCGCCTGGCCCAGGCCCATGGTCGTGCGCGTGCCCACGCCAGCGTACAGGGCGAAGGCCGCCAACAGATGGATCAACCCCATCCAATAGCGATCTCGCACCCGAAAGGCATAGCAGCAACTTCCCACGAACCCCGGATACGCGCCTCGCCCTCCCGCCTCGCCGAAGACCACCCGCTCGGTCCGAAGCCGATAGCGGCTGATCACCAGGCACTCCTCGGCAAAACGGCGCACCTCCGGTGGGATGCGAACCGGAGCGAAGGTGTTCCAACGCCGGGCCAGCCCCTCAAACACCAGCGCCGGCAGGGGCAACGGGATGTTGACCCCACTGGAACGAAAGACGGTGGGTGAGGCGAAGCGCAAGGTGATGCGGGAAGGCGGCGGGGAAGGGCTCAGCGTATGGCGCTGCACCAAGTCCTGGAAACTCGCCCGTCCCGCCCATGGATGCTCGGCCGACTCCGCGGTCACGTCCTCCACACGCAGGGTTTCACCGGCCAGGGAGATCGCGTCCGGGGGCGTGGGCAACAGCCGCCTCGCGAGGAGCTCTGACAGCCCCGGGTGAAAGCTAGTCAGACGGAGGGAGCACGGGCGCTCAGGCGCCAACGCTACCTGTCCCCGAACGGGACGGCCGGCCCCCCACAGGTTGGAGACGGTGAAGGGACGCATCTGGTTGGGCGCGTGGAGCGCCTCCGCCAGCGCTGGATCCTGGGCCCGCACCCAGTCCAGGAACCAGGCGTGTACGGCCCGGCCCAGGTTGGCGGGCACCGCGGCTGGCCGGGTGGGAATCAATGCGATCACAGCAGATATCAGCATCCGTCTCAGTCCTCGGCGCCTCAGCGTTTTCGCGGAGCGCATCTGAAAATTCACCAGCGGAATACCAGCGAGCAGTCCTCAGTTGCATCCTCACATGAGGCAGATATGGAAGGAGTCTCCCCCACTTCCGGCCCCTCCCGCAAGGATCTGGGCCAAGGCCGGGCAGGTCAGAGGTGATGGAGGGAACATCACAGCCTTCTTTGTCCGGCCTCCTTCCCGGCAGAATTCCCGGTAGGGTTCCTGGCCAGGTTGATAATGAGCAACTTTTCCTTCTCGTCCTCGACCAGCAATCCCCTTTCCCGCCCTTCTCCGATCAGATCACATCGGATGATCGCATAGGGGCTCACCACGCCCTTCAGGAATACCGAGAGGTTCGCAGGTTCCTGCAGGATCTCCTTGGCCTTCGCCGGAGAGATCGCCCGCTCCAAGATCATCTCCTCATCATTGCGCATCACCCTCACCCGCCATCCCCCGTGGCGCCATTCCTCCCACTTGATCTGAATGGTATGAGCAAACAACACGCCCAAGATCACGATGACCAATTCGGTCACCAGGCCCGCGAAAACGTTTCCCAGAAGCCCTCCCCACTGCACGAGGATCTCTTGCCCTCCCATGTCGCCCCCCTCATCGGCGCTTTCGCGCATCATCCTTGGATCACGACTTAATGCTCACCTCCGTGTACGAGCTCTGTCGCGTACCTCCTGCAAATTGACGATCTCGGCCACCTCATAGCGGGTAGGCACGCTGCCCTCCACGGGACGCAGACGCAATACGGCCGGGAAGTGTCCCATCCGCCCATGGAGTTCGGCCAGCAGAACCACGGCAGCGGGAGCATAGCCGGGCGGGTTGATGAGCAACGGCATCGTCTGCCATTCCTCCGGGCTCAGCTCCACCCGATCGACCAAAGCCCGGATCTGCTCTGCAAAGGGGCTCCTATGATCGAACTGGGGCATCTCACCCCGGATTCCGGCCACCTCCTGGCCGGTCAACGCTTCGATCTGCGCCCGTTGCTCGTCGGTGAGAGGATGTGAGAAGTTGATGAAGATCATGGTTCCAGTCCCTACATGCGCTCTTGAATCAGTTCTGCGATGCGCGGTAAATCCGGCCCGGCGATGATGGCGGTGATGCCATATACGCGAGCCAGATTCGCCATGTCTTTGGTCACCCTATCCCGTGCGGTGACGTAAAAGATCCTGCCATATACACCAGCTAAAGTCTCTTTCAAAGCTCGCAAATGACTCATGGTGATGCTCAGCTTAGCCTCGAATTTGGCCTCACAAATACCCATCGAGGCGTTGCGAGTAAGCACCACATCCAGCTCGCCCGGAGCTCCCCGTAGTTGAACGTTGCAGCGCACATCATCGAAGTAGTGCGACCGATGAAGCGCATCAAAAGTGTATACTTCCAGCCAGGCTCCCCTCAGGAAATGCCAATCGCTTTCATTGACAACGGCGTATCGCCCTGCGTGTTCAGCAGGCGCCAGATACCCATCAGCTATCAGCCGGTCCAGGACTATCTGCCGGGATGAGGGAAGCTCCTCGAGCGCGAAGCGGCGCGGTGCAATGGAGTCGCCTTGTTGACGTATGGCCCGAATGATCTTGCCTAGCAACGCTCGCGAGGCCGCCAGGCGGTCCACGAAAAAACGGGCTGTGGCCACATCCCGGCTGGGGAGGGACTCGTATAAAGTCTCCTTGTCGATCACTCTACCATATGCGGCCAGGTATCGGCCCACATCGACCAATCGAAAGCGAGTCTCATTAAAAGGCCGCTCATAGGATGTGCCCTCTGAGATGGCGATTAGCCGCCGATCCCGGCTCTCCACGTAAATGACGGGACGACCTGATTCCAAGCCAGCCAGATACGCGGCCAGCGCCATCACTTTGGTCCCGCCTGTGATGTTGAAGACGAAGTGATCATCTTCCGAGTACCTGGCCATGGCAGCCAGACATTGCGCTTTTACATCCTGAAGTCGGTAAGGATGTACAGGGGGCATCCGACTGCACGATATCCCCAACGTCTGAAGTGCCCGGCAGAGCGCGTGATATTTGCTGTCATATCGCGGGTCGTATTTCCCCACATCAGTTTTGTCGGCCGAAACGATGAACTCAATATGATCCGGCGACGGATCGTACTGAAGGGCGGCCATGACGTTCGGCATCGGTTGGTCACTGACCAGCGCTAGCATAATGCATCGGCCCATGTTTGGCTCTCCTCATCCAGTGATCAGTCGCCATGCCCCTGCGGGGCATCATGAGACATGAGGAATGAAAATAGGTAAGGAACTGCTGCAGCACGGTTAGGAGATCAGCCACAGCGGCAAAGCGGACGAGAGACATACTCCATCTTTCGTCCTTCGTCGTTCGTCTGTCGTCATATTCTCAGCTCAGTCGTATCTTCACCCAACCCAGTGGCTCAGCCGGTTGCCCCCGACCGTTCAGCACCAGATGTCGGCTCTTGGGGAACGGATCATCCGGCCGACGATCCCGCTCCTTCGTCATGCGGTAGGTGCGCAACAGTCGCTCAAATGCCCGGTTGTCTTGCCGCAGCAGTCCGCTGCCCAGTGTTTTGCTCTCCCATCCCGCCCCCCAGCCGAGTTGCAGGATCATCTCATTCTCACCCAGCGTCGACCAGATCTCGTTGATCAGGGCATCGTAGAAACGCCTCGTCGCCACGGGGCCACCATGTTTGTTAAGATATGCGGCTTCGACGGATAACCGCTGGCGAGCATAAGCCTTTGCCAATCGCGGCAACCGCACGATCCATCGCCGCTTCCCCCGCCAGCCCAGACGATTGGCCACCCACCCTTCAAGGCTGTATTCGTCCACAGTAATGGCCGATTGGAAGACAGCCCCCTTTTCCACCGCCTCGGCATCGACGTTAAGGCCGGGGCTGTCATCGGTCGCCGTCGGGTAAACCCGTATCGTCCGCAGGGCCAGGTTGCCCTCGGTCGTCAACGGCCGGCTATCCTCCACATGCAGAGCCCGCAGCCAATCATGGTTGGGATCACGCCCGAAGACCTCCTGCTCCAACGGCCGTGCAGCCCAGGACCGGCTGCGGCCCAGCCGCGCCAAGTCGGGTTCTCGCTTCTGGACCACATAGGTCGCCCAGGCCAACACCGTACGCAGCGCCCCCTTCAGCGATGAACCCGGCAGGTAAAGCCGATCGTGTACATCCTTGATCTGTTCCCGCACTCTGGCACCGGGCGCCCTGGTGAAGGGTATGCCCGGCATAACATAGCGAAAGAGGGGGCTTTGCAGATCAGCAAAGTCATCCTCGGTCAGCAGTTCGGCGGCCGGCCGCCCGGCCAACAGCCGGTTGACCGCAGCCGCCCCCTGTGTCTCGGCCTGCAGAAGCGCTTGCTCCAGCAGCGCCTCCTCGTCCACCCGATAGGTGTACTCCCCATGTGGCACGACGTCGTAACCCAGCAGGAGCTCTGTCCCCGTGCCAATGTGCAGCGGAGAGAGCAGCTCCACCGTGACTTCGATCCGTGTATGCAACTGGCTCATGGAGCGTCTCCCTTCAGCCGATAACCTATGGCCCAGGCCAAGCCATAGCGCCAGACTTTGTGCGTGTTAAATGCTTCGGGGGTTACATCGGCCAGCTTGCCGAGGACGTTTTTTCCATCTGGCCAGCGGAGGATGCTCCCCTCGGCGAACATGCGCACGGCTTTTCGTCGCAAGGCGCGTCCCCGAACGAGATTCCCCTGGGCGTCACGGCTGTCGTCGGGCGAAGCCATCCAGCCGCGCCGCACCCGAAAGCGATAGCCAACATCCTCGCTGCCGAGCACATCCGCGAGTTCCGACAGGGTGGGATAGTAAAGGGAGAGCGTGAGGAACCTCTCGCCGGGGGCGGGGCCGGGTAGGCCAGATAGCTGATGTGGGCCATGGGGGCGGAACAGTCCATGTCCACTGCTACGTTCTCCACCGATCCCAGCATCCCCCAGCGCTTGCAGGGCCAATTCCCCTCGCTTCTGCCAGTCCTCTCGCCAGCGCACCAATATCCACAGACCACCTCTGGGCGGGAACCACACCCATCCGGCCTGATACACCGCTGAGGTACTGGCCCGCCGATCCACGGTCACACGTGGCACGTCGCCCACCGCCCACAACCGGATAGCATCCGTCTCCTCGTCCCGCCATCCGGCCACCCTCTCGCGCTCCGCCATCGTCAGCCAGACCGTGCCCCCTTGTAGGAGGTTGGGGTATCTCACCTTTTGGCCACCGATGGCGGCCTCCTCGATCCATTGCTGGGCCAGGAGGTCGCCGCGATCAGCAACCCATGCCCGGAAGATACCTTCGGAGACCCAGGCGATCCGCTTGATGCTCTTATACTCCTTCGGGTCATCAGGGACGCCGGGCGGCGGCTCCAATGGCCGGGGGAAAAAGCGAATCGCCTGATCCGGCCGAAAGACGTCCGACGGCTCCCAATCGACGATCTCCTCCTCGGTCCGGGCCAGGACGTACGGGAAGGCGGATGAAAGTATGACAGGCGGGTTGTCGGGATAGTCTGCCAGGAACGCTTGCAGCGCCGCTAGGCCGAATAGCTGACGGATAGTGTGGCACAAAGCGGAAAAGAAGGTATCCGATGGCCCATATGCCAGCGTGGCCTCGATGCCGACCCCTCGTTTGCCGAAGTGGAATGGTGCCCGTGCTTCCAGATGGTATATCGTCGCGTCCATCGGGCATCTCCCTTCAGACTTCCGCCGGCCGGTAGTCCTCAAACTGGATATTGTCTTTCAGCCACGTTAGAAGCGCTTCCCTCTGAGCCAAGATGTCTCCGACGCTGATATTCGAGCCTTCAGGAGTCTGATCCCATTGCGTCTCCGTCGCGTAGGCATTTCGACTCCGACAGGAGAGTCGCAGCCCCTCAAAGCGCACCTTGCCACTTCCGCGCGAGCCCTGCCCACCCAGGTAATCGTCCTCTAACAGCTGCAGAGCCTCAAGGACGGTCACAAAGCGCCCTAGGTCGCCTTTCTCATACACGGAGAAGACCATCTCAAAGTTGTCGAACACGGCGCCGGACGGCACCCGTTCCATCTGCCTGGGCACGGCGGCCGAGGTCACCCGATCAATGGCCGCCTCCCATTTGACTTCGGTGTATGGAAGGTCGGTCTTCGCCTGTAGGCGAAGCTCCTCCTCGCTTTCACGAGAAAGGAAAGTGTCTCGAACGATCAGCCGGGTAGGGAAGGAGGCCTCCAGTTGCCCCGGCACCCCATAGATCTGGCAAACGGGGCATTGCACGTAGCCCGATTGGCTCTCGCAGACGTGGATGCTCACATCGCGTCCGATGGGCCAGTTCTGACGAACGCCGGTCATCTTCTCCCACAGTGAGCGCATCTTGCCCCGCACGCTGGAGCCCGGGATGTAAGGTCGGCCGGTAAGTGCGTCGCGGATGACGGGATTGTCCACCGCGCCGATGGCCAGCGCGGCTGGTGAGCCGCCAATGTGCAGGCCGGTGACGGCTCTGATCTTGCCCTTCACAAAGATGCGTCCGTAGAGATCGACTTTGTCTGCCATTGCCGTTCTCCCTTTATTGCCCGCCTGCGGCGGTGTGATAGGCCAGAATGGCCTCGAAGAAGTTCACGAAGTTCTGGAACCGCTCTCGGCCCTCTCCCACTAGATCGATGGCCGGGATAAGGACATCGGCCAATTGTTGGACTCCCCTGCCACGCTCTCGTCGAGCCTGATAAGCCAGCTTCGGTTTGAGCAGGATCAATTGTCGTGCAGCGTACTTCCTTTCCTGTTCTGTGGCTCGCGGCGTCCAGCTCATCTCGATCTGTCGCACGGTGCCGAAGATGTTGCGGATCTGTGATGTGGTGAGCCGGCCGGCGAGGCCGGTGCCAATAGCCTCGGCGTGGTCTACCAGGGCCTTCGCGTCGCCCTCAACGATGATCTTCTGGTAGTCTTGTGAAGACAGCCGAACGCTTTGCTGGTTCATTCGTTTCCCCTCCTTTGCTGACGTGAATCTGCTCGTGTCAAATACTCCACCCAACGGGCTGCCAGGCCGTTATACCGCACCGTGGCCGGCTGCATAAGGGCCTTCTGTAATTGCTGGAGTCGCGCCGGGGCTGCTGGCACCCGCTTCTCGTATCGTCTGGCCAATCGGGTTAGAGCGTACACCTGCATCCACGTCCAGCGCCCGAAAAACATCTGCGGGTTCGGCATCCGCAACTTCTCGTCCGCCAGCCGAGTGCGATTCTCCCGTCGCACGCGCCGCCGTGCCTCGCTCAAACCGGTCAGATAGAGATGATGAATGTTCTGAATGACCTGAAGCAATGCCCGAGGCAATCGCTTCTCCCGCTTACCTTCCTCCCTGGCTTCGTTTTCCTCGTCCTCTCCTATGAGCCACAACAGGTTATCCTTCTGCTCCCGCACCAATGGCCAGTCTTCCCACCCCACTACCGTGCCCAGAAAGCACAGCGCATCTTTCCGTCGCTCGTCGGACCGAGTGTAGCGCTTAGCCCGTCCTTCCGCCTCTCCAGCCCGCTCCGCCGCCCGATACAGGGGGAACCTGGCCCCCTCTAACGTGATGCCGCCGGAGAGGCTTAGCGCCGGATGCTCCCCAGTGAAACTTTTGAACGCATTGCGGATGGCCTCGGCCAGGTCCGGCAGATGGTGCCAGGCCCCAACGATAAACAGGTCGTCGCCACCAGCGTAGATGATGTACAAGTCGTTCTTCGCCTGGGCGCGCACCAGCTCATTCAGGTAGCCACCAAAGAACAGGTCCAGCGTCCCGCTCAGCGCGCTCAGTTTGGGAAGAGTCAGGTCGGGCACGCCCTCACTGAACACCTGCCCCAGATTGTCCACGTCCATACGCAGCACGCCTATCCGCTCGATCGCGCCAGCCACGGCCGCAGCGTGAGCCAGTAAGGTGAAGCTGCGGATATCGCACTCCCTGGGAAGGTCTTTCTCTTCCCACTTAGCCTCTTCGCGCAGATACTTGATGTCCTCCGACGTGGTAAGCGGAGTAACGTTAGCAAGCAGCCGAAAGCCATGAACCTCGCCATCGAGGAAGTCAAGGCGGTTGATGGCCAGTAGGATGTCTCCCTCTGCCGACGGGCTATCCCTGAACGCGTAACGGAAGCCGGTCATTCGGGCCAGTAACTTCTCCCAACCATCTGTAGGCTCTACCTCAGTGTCCAACATTTCTGGCTCTTCAACGATCCTCATCCACAGCTCATCGTGTCGGATGTCTCGAGCCAATCCGGCGAAGCTCTCGCATAAACAACAGATGCGAGGCTGCTCCGTCCCTTCCACTTCTTCGCCCGTTCGCTCCAGTGGTTTACTATTGTGCTCGTCCACCTCAACGCGGCATACGGCGCACGCAAGGCGGCTACCCTTTCCCTTCGGCCCAAACAGTGTTTCCCAACCGCTATCTTTGTTGTCCCCGCTATCCTCCAGCGCCAAGTCCTGCAGAGGCCGGTTCTTGGCCTGCGCCACCTTTTGGACGAACCCATTTCGCACACTCTCGAACCGCTTAGGGGTGAACAAGTCGGTTGGAGATACCGACATGACCTCCATCACCAGAGCCGTACCGCCTTGAATTGCCTCCACCAGCCGGGCGTTGACCCGTTGCCGCACCTTTTTCACCACCTCCCTGGCTTGCGTCTCCTCCGGCCCCAGCACCATGAAATTCCCTCCAGCGTTGTAGACCACGTTGGCCAGGCATAGCCCGAGATCGGCCAGGATACGCCGCACCACGGCGTCGCCCAGGAGCTGGATGAAGAAGCTGCGGCCGCGTAACCCCTTGGCCGCGCCCTTGCTGGTGATGGTGTAGACGAAGTCCTGGATGCCGGGGATGTCGCCGCCGATGAGGGTGAGCTCATCTGCAGGGCCATCAGCCCAATTCTCCCCCGATGCGAAGACCAGCGCTGCCACCGCCTTCCACTGCTCAAAGAGCGATACGCCGGGCTCGCCATAGGTGCACGGCACCGCCCAAGCATATTTGCGGTAAAGGTGATAGAACACCTCAAAGAAAGGCTCCAGCGCCATCTCGACAGCATTTCGGAACTCGTCGGCGAACTGGCGCCACAGATCGAAACCCGCAGGTTGCGCCTCGTCTCGCCGCTTGGGAAAGAGAACATCCGAACAGAGCGCCAGGGGCCGGGCACTGTAATAGCGGGAGGGGGGTAGCTCTCTTTCCTCCTCAAGGGCGATTCGGGAGAAGATGCATGTAAGGATCTCCTCTGGTGGCCGTTCCTGACCGCCGGAGAGGACGGTTTCATAGGTATCCCAGACGGACTCGGGAACTTCGCCTGCGCCAGAGACCAGGGCGATCAGCTCACCCGGATCCTCGCGCGTCGCCATCGCCAGCCGGCGCAGGCCATAGACGATCAGAGCCGGCCTTCCGTCGTGCCGCATGAATTCCTCCTCTCTCCGACCGGGGAAAACACAATGCAGGGACTTCAGCGAAAAGGTAACCGAAACAGGAACAGAGGAGCTCTTGGCAATGAGGTAATCAGAAGTGCACTCCGCACCTGCGACAACAGGTCGAGCTTCTACAATTCACTCGCGGTGCATGGAACCACCGCCGACGGGCTCATCTTCAAGCCCTTTCCCAATATGGGATCCCAAAAACGTTCTTTGGAAACGCACCAGGTGGGGAAAAACGTTCCCGGATATCTCAAGCTCTAAACACGCGAGGCCCACCACCATCTATCTTAGCATATATTGTAACGGAAATCAATACCGTTAGCTCAATGGTAGCGTATCCTTTTCGATGGAAAAAAGAGAAGGTGCGACGCACATTTTGTAGTACATCGCACCTTCTCTGCCAGAACACCCCCACACAGTGAGGATGAGATGCCCACATGGAGCACATCCTACATGGATTCACCCCTCCAGAGACGCAGAAGCACACCCGGATACCACAGGCCTCGTCGCGGCTTGACGAAACCTACCGTCACGACGATACCCTCTCCACCCGAACCCGAGTATCGTAGAAACTGGCACTGCCGCCGATAGGATCGGTCAGGCTGACATTCTTGAGCACAGGATCCTCCAGCATGACCACGTTCGGGCACAAGCCCGTAGCCCGACGAGCATCACCCCGGATCACCTGACCATCCACGACGACATCCCGGGCTCCATAGGCCCAATGGCCGAAATGCCAGGAGGCCGCAACCGTGCCGGGACGGATGCCCTGGATCACCTTCACCTTGCCGGCTACCGCCACCGGCTCCCCATTGGGCAGCCGCCACACGCCGTCGGGATTGGTCTTGGACACCAGCCTGACCACATCCCCATCCCGAAGGCCCATGCGATCCGCGTCGATCTTATTCATCAACACCCAGTTCTCGGTGGCCACACCCAATTGCGCCCAGTAATTGCCTACCGTGCGAGACTGGCCACCGTAGATCTCCTTATAAGTGAAGAGGCGGAAGGGATATTCCTCCTGATCGATGGGCTGGCCGGCAGCGTCTTTCACCGATTCATAGATGGGCAAGCCGGAGAAGTGCTCGCCGGTCAGGCTGTGTCTGCCCGCGGCTACGTTGTCCACAAAGATGCTGAACATGCCCTTGAACTGATGGGCCAACTTATCGCCTTTGTAGACCTTGCTGAAGTCCTCGAAGCGGCCACCCCGATTGAGCAGATAGATCACCCGGCGCCACAATGATTCATCATCGCCGATGGCCTTCTTCCAGCGCGCCTCGTCAAACATAACCTTGGAGAAGTGGGCGCGTGCGGCGCGAAAGACGGCCAGTTCCTCGTCGTCGGCCTCGGGCACGGCATCGGAGCCATCCTCCTTGTCGCCAAAGGCCAGGTTCGCCACCATCTTCAGGAAGTAATCCTCGCGCCGGTTGAAATCCATCCCTGGGCCGAAGCCATCCTTGCCGTAACCGGGCAGGCCCAGACGTTCGGCAATGGCGAGCATGACGGCCTCCATGCTGATCGGCTGTTCCTCTCCGAAGACGGTGACCTTTTCCACCAGCGGTTCGACGATGGGCTGGCGCACCTTGCTCGTCTTGGCCTGCACCGCCGGCGTGATGTGCGGCGTGCCCCAGCGCTCCCAGATGGCCGTGTCCGGGAAGAGGTAATCCGCGTACATGCTGGTCTCGCCGATGACGATATCGCAGGCGATCACCAGCGGGATGACGTTGGGATCGGCGATGGCCTCCAGGGTGGGATTGCCGGCCGGGCTGGCATAGCCGGGCGTGCCCTTGTGCAGGAAGAGGGCCTTGATGGGATAGGGATAGCCGTCCGCGGCGCTGGGGATGATCTCCTGATATACGTTCCCCGTATAAGGATACCAGGGCCGCTTCGCGGGATACCCATCCCGCTTGAAGAGGGTGCTCTTCTCGTAGTGCCACTTCTCCCGCGTGAGGGTCACCCCAAAGGAGCCGAGCTTGCCGGGATGCATGCCCTTGACGATGTTGAAAGGCCCTTTCGCTTTGCTGCCATCCTCATGCCAGTGACCGCCACCCTTGCCCAGGCCACCCACCCAGTCGACATTGCCGATGAGCAGATTGAGCATGATGATGGCCTGGCCCGTGTAGTAGCCATTGGTATGTTGCACCGGCCCCCGGTAAAGGTCCACGGCGGCCTTTTTGCCATGGCTGGTGAACTCACGGGCCACCTCGACGATCTTGCGCACGGGGATGCCGCAGATCTCCGACCACTCCTCCAGGCTGCGCTCGAAGGTAAGCTCCTTGTACAGCAGAAAGGCGCTCTTGTAGGTGATGCCGTTGACCTGCCCCTCAGCGAAGAGGTCGCCCTCCACCGGGTTCTCGGCATCGTTGGGATCCACGGCGACCAGTTCCCCCCCCCTGCTGACCACGAAGCCGTCCACGTCACCCAGGCCAGCTTCCTCGGGACGCAACAATCGCGTCGGCTTGCCGCCCTCGATCTTCACCAGGTAGGTGGCATTGGTCCATGTGGTTTCGCCGTCGGCCGCGGCCGCGGCCTTATTGGCGTTGGCCAGATAGGTGGCATCGTAACGCTCATTCTCCACGATCCAGCGCCCCATGGCCAGGGCCAACGCGGTGTCCTCGCCCGGCTTCACCGGCAGCCACCATTTGGCCTTGGCCGCCGTCTTGCTCAGGCGAGGATCCACCACCGCGATCTTCATGTTCCGGTAGGTCAGGGACCAAGTGACCAGCTCGCTCATAGGAGTGGGGCCGAAATTGGCCTCGAAAGCCCCTGTGCCGAAGAAGATCACCATCTCGGCATTGGCGAAATCAGGCTTCAGATGGGTCTTACCGCCACTCCACTTTCCCCCGCCCTTATACTGATTGCTCATCTGCTGGAAGGCGATGTGATGGGACTGCTCGCAGATGGTGGTATGCTCGTACCAGTTGACAGAGCCAAAGGCGTCCTTCAGCCAGCGCTTGGCAAACTCCTTGCGTCCATGCTCGATACGACCAGCCTGAAAGACGAATTGATTGTTCTTAGGCCCCAGATCGGGATGATCGGGATCGATGAGCAGATCCAGGTGATCGGCGTGCTTGCTTTTGAACTCCTCAAGCGTCATATCGCCGCTGGCGACCGCCATCGCATCGGCTTTCAAGGCCTTCATCAAGTCAGGATCGCGCACCGCCCAAATCTCCCTCAGACCGGGGGTCTTCGTGCCATCGGCAAAGGTGCCCCCGTTGACGATCTCGTCAATGGCCTGATCGAAGGAGATCACCTCCCATTTGTTCTCACCCCGTTTGCCAGCCCGCTTGAGCACCTTGACGATGCGATACGGGTCATAAAGGCTCTGCACGCCCGCCTGGCCTTTGGGGCACAACCGCGCGTCCACCCTGGCCGCCTCGGTCAGCGAGGTGTCGTAGGAAAGATGGGGTAGCATATTCATCGGGCTATAGGGATTGCCATCGATCTTGACCAGCACCCCGTCCAACAATTTCCCCTTGATGGTACAGGCGGTATGGCACTGGAGACAGACGCTGTAGATGATGCTCTCCGGCCGATTCAATGGATATTCGCCAACCGCAGAGGCATCGCTCAGCGTGTCGCCCATCGCCGCGACGCGACGGAAAACCGCGTCCACATG
Organism: Chloroflexota bacterium; assembly: GCA_024277095.1. Lineage (GTDB taxonomy): Bacteria > Chloroflexota > Anaerolineae > DUEN01 > DUEN01 > DUEN01. The sequence continues at coordinate 9,826 of JAJRVX010000256.1, read as the reverse complement.
AGAGGACAGGAACAGAGAGCCTCCCAGGAAGGCCGTCGTTTTGATAAAATCGCGGCGGGTGATCTTTGCGTTCAGAGGAGAGGCTTTATCCGTGGTCTTTCCCTTTCGGCTCATATCATACCTCCTTCACCGCCCGAGGCTGAACGGGTAACAAACGGTATCCGATCGCGTAGAGGGCCATGCCGAAGCCAATGATGCCGAGGCTCAGGAACCATTCCATCACGCTAGGCACATACAGGGTGGTCATGCGGGAGGAGGGCACGGCCTCTACCAACCCTCTGATCTCCGGCACGGAGAGAGGCGGAACGACGATGTTCAAGCGCACGCCCACAAAGGCCAGCACGATGGCCAGGCCAGCCACGCCCACCCAGAAGGGGGACCGACGGGTTCGCTTCCATCCCAATAAGATGATCGGGATGACGAACCCCAACCCCACCTGTCCGATCCAGAAGACGTACCAGAAGGGGCCGAACATGGCGGCCACCAAAGGGGCTACGTCACCGGGGATGGCGCCGTACAGGGCGATAGAATACTCGGCGAAGGTGAACAGAAGGTCCAAGAGGACCAGGCCCAACACGAGCTTGGCCATACCCTCCATGAAATCCCGGTGCGCCGATGCGCCCCTATCCGGGGCCAGGAAGGCGTAGATGGCCATCAGCAGCCCTCCCCCGGAGACGAGAGCGGAGACCAAGAAGATCAGCGGGAACAATCCGCTATGCCAGGCCGGCCGAGCAGCCACCACGCCGAAGAGGGCGCCCACGCCGCCATGGAACATGATGGCCAGGGGGACGCCGATCGTGCCCAACGCTCGCGTCGCCTTCTCATCCCGGCGACGGCTTTCAGGGGAAAGATCCCTGCTCCCCAGGGCCAGGAGGCGGCTGACCATGCCCACCATCCCGGGCTTTTCGCTCCACCGAATCAGATCCTGCCGGATATCGAACCAGAACTCCGCCAACAAGAGAATGAAATAGGCGGTATATAGCCACACCATCCAGGCCATCATCGAGAGGGGATTGGGACGGGTGTACACCTCGTAAAAGCGACTCATGTGTCCCAGATCGAACCAGATGTGCAGCAACGCCATCAGGAGGGAGACCAAAGCGGTGAACAAAGCCAGGCGGGCGATAGGCCGAAAGCGCTCCACCCCAAAGGCGTAGACCAGGGAAGAGATGAGAAAGGCCCCGGCCGATAGGCCTATGAAGTAGATGTACATCGCCACCCACAGGCCCCAAACGATCAGCTGTCCGTAATCGGCCAGGCGATGGCCCGCGGTTAAGCGCCAGTACAACCCCACGCCTCCCAGCACCAACATGACCACCACCACAACCCAATACGCCCAGTACAATCCTCTGCTGTTCTTCATGACACCCTCCCTTATGAAAGGTAGAAGACTTTGGGTTGTGTGCCCAGCTCTTCTTTCAGGCGAAAGGAGTAACGCTCCCGCAGCAACTCGGAGACCAGGCTGTCCGGATCGATCAGATCGCCGAAGTAGCGGGCCCGGCCGATGCAATCGTTAATGCAAGCCGGCAGCAAACCTTCGCGCACGCGATGCAGGCAGAAATGGCACTTACGCACATTCCCCACGGGTGACTCGTGATCGCTGCGCACCCGCCTCTCGCTGTACTCGAAGGTCGGCGCAGTCTCATAGGGAGCCAGCTTCGGCGTATCCTCCGTATACCACTCGCCGAAGTCAAAGTTCCGGGCACCATATGGGCAAGCGGTCATACAGTAACGACAGCCAATGCAGGCATCGTAGTCCACGACGACCACGCCTTCCTCATTCTGCCAGGTGGCGCTTACCGGACAGACATCCACGCAAGGCGGGTTATCGCAATGCATACACGGCCGCGGGAGAAACGCCTCACGCACGTTAGGATACGTGCCCACCTCCTCCTTAATGACTACGGTGTAGTTGACGCCAGGCGGAGTCTTGTTCTCAGCCTTACAGGAGACCGTGCAGGCATCACAAGCCACGCACTTGGTCAAATCAATGACCATACCCCATCGTCGTTCCGAGGGGGGCTTCTGCAAGGCCCGTTGTAAATCCTCCATCATACGGATAATGGTGTTTTCCATCTCCTGTACAACGGGCATAAGAACCTCCTTTCGCAAGAGATTGCCCTCAGGGCACGGATACCCGCCACGACCGGAGCCTCTAAACCGCCTTCGATGGTATATGAAAGCTCCGCCTCAACAGCCCAGGTCCGGCTCCTCCGGAGCCGGGGTCGGCGTGGGGCCGGGCGTAGGAGAGGGATTGTGCGTCCGCCAATCCACATAGGCCGCATATCCCCCTTCCAGGTGATAGACCCTCAAATATCCCAGCTCATGTAGGACCACCAGGGCATGGGTGGATCGCCTCTGTGAGTGACAATACAGCAGGATAGGAGCCGTCCGGCCATCCGGTAACTCGTCCAAATGGCGCAACAGCTCGCTCAAGGGGATATTGATCGCGCCTTCAATGTGCCCGGCGGCGAACTCCTGGGGCTCTCGCACGTCAACCACGAACCACTCCCTGCTGTGGTTCACCCGATCTCGGATAAACTCCTCCACCGACAATCGGTAGCGATGGGCGGGCAACGTGCGTAGGTACTCGTCAGCCGCCTGGGCGATGCTGGCCTGGCGATATAGCTCCCAGGCGGTATTGTTATCCGGGTTGGCAGCCGCCGCCCGGCGGGCCAGCTCCAGCGCCCGAGCGAAGTCGGAGGCCCTGTACGCCGCACGGGCTTCCTGCACCAGCACCCAATCGTCCGGTCCGGTAGGGGTGGACACGGGAGATGCGAGGGAAGGATCCCGAGACGCCTCTCGACACCCAACGAGAGCGATCGCCAGGGCAAGGATGATCAACAGCACACGGGGGATACGCATGCGCATAGGCCTCCCCTCGATATCAGCGATCCCGACCCCGCGCAGGATCCGGCAGAGATAGGCGGGCCATTCCGCAACGGGCTGGACTCATTCACCGCGGAGCCATCCCGTACCAACTGCCTCTACCTTAACAGGAGGGAATACGACTGTGAAGCGGGGAAAGTCTGATTCGCGTGATGTTTCCTGTCAGGGATTACCGGACAGCGTGTCAGGTTTTTCCTGACGAGGCTTGTTGTGAGGACTGGCCAGCGGCAGGGGCACGCAGTTCGCATCCTCCGCCGCTGATCCGAGGAATGCGATGGGCCCGAACGGAGTTCCGGCCTCTTTACTCTCCTAGAAGCCCTCGCTGGACGGCGTATTTCACCAGCTGAGCACGGCTACGCAATCCCAGCTTCTCCATGGCTCGGGAGCGATAGGTCTCCACGGTCTTGACGCTCAGATACAATTGCTGCGCGATCTCCCGATTGGTGTATCCCATAGCCACGCGCCGGATGACTTGCTGCTCACGCTCGCTCAGCTCCTGCCAAGGGTCTCGCTGCGCGGGCCGTGGCGTGGGCAGCAAACCATCCAACAGGGAACGCGTCATGGAGGGATGGATATACACCTCGCCTCGGACGACCGCGCGAATGGCGGCCAGGAGCTCCTGGTCGGCGGCCGACTTGACCACGTAGCCCGCCGCGCCCAGGCGCAGGGCCTCGCGCAGATACTCCTCCTCCGCATGCATGGTCAAAACCAGGATACGGCCCCGCGGCACGCGAGCTTTCAACTCGCGCAAGATAGAAAGCCCCCCGACATTGGGCATACTGAGGTCCAGGAGGATCACATCGGGCTGAAGCGCCTCGGCACGACGCAGCGTTTCCAGGCCGTCCTGTGCCTCCCCCACGGTCTCCATATCCAGCTGCGCGTTGATGAGCAACCGCAGCCCCGCCCGCAGCACAGCGTGATCATCGGCCAACAACACACGGATGCGGCCATCATTTGCCATGGATCATCCCCTCCTGCGCGCCACGGGTCGTCCCCTCAAGGGGGACGCGAAGGTAGATGGACGTGCCCGTTCCCGGCCGTGCCTCGATGTCCAAGCGCCCACCGATAAGCTCCGCCCTCTCCCGCATGCCGTATAACCCCAGCTTGGTCTGCCCGGCCTCGCTCCTAAATACCTCCTCCACGTCAAACCCGGAGCCATCATCCTCCACGATCACGGAAAGCTGCCCGTCATGCGCCTGCAGAAGCACGCTGAGGTGAGCACATGCGGCGTATTTGGCGGCATTGGTCATCGCTTCCTGCACAATCCGGTAAACCGTGGTCTCCACCTCCGGGGTCAGACGCAAGTCCTCCAGCCCGACCGCTTCGACCTCGGCCGCGATGCCAAAGCGCTCCCGGTACCGCTGGGCGTAGCGTCGCAGGGCAGCCACCAGCCCAAGATCATCCAGAACGGAGGGACGAAGATCGAAGGCCAAACGACGAACGCGATCCAGGGTGGTGGCCAGAATGCGCCGCAGATCCTGCAAGCGATCACGCATCTCCTCCGGCGTCGGCGCCTCCTCGACATTGCGCAACCCCACCATCAACGAGGCGAGGGCCTGCCCGGTCTCGTCGTGAAGCTCTCGCGCAATCCGGCGCCGCTCCTCTTCCTGAGCACGGATCACCCGCTTGAGGTAGAACTGACGCATCCGCTCGCGCTCCGCGCGCTCGGCCTCCGCCTGGGCCAGCCGAACGGCCATCGCGTTAAACGCCTCCGCCAGGTCCCCAATCTCGTCCTCCGCCCAACGCCGCACACGAGGCGAGTAGTCGCCCTGTCCAATGCGCTCGGCAGCCGTCACCAATTCACGAATGGGGCGTGTAAGCAACCAGGTCAACACGGAAGCCGCCCCCACACCGACCAGGGAGATGATAAGCGTGCTCAACATGATCTGGCCGGTCACAGAATTCACCGTGTGCCACAATCGCTGCTCGCTCAACCCCACTCGCGCGATGCCAGCACGCCCCTCGAAGACCGGAACGGCGGTATCCCATATGAGCCCTTCCTCGGTCAGCAACGGCTGGATGCGATGCGGGCGATCCGTCAGCGAGAGAGACACACTCAACAGGTCCAGGGGGAAGCCGCCGTCGAAAGTATGCGCCAATACGCGCCCCCCAGGATCCATAACGAAAATATAGCGGACGTCCGGGTTGTGAGCCTGCGTGTCCCGCAACAGCCGATTCAGGGCATACAGATCGTTGATCAACACCAGATCGGCGCTACGAGCCGCCACATCTCGAGCCACGGAGATGCTCTGCTGTCGCAGTTGCTCTCGGAGGGTATCAACCAACCGGGACCGCACCTGAAAGGTCACCATCAACCCCGGGAACACGACCATCGCGAGCACAATGCCCAGGATTTTGGTGCGAATGCTTACGCCTCCGACGACCTGCCAGGCCCGCCGACGCCCGTTCCGCCAGATCGCCAGAGGAAACGAGAGAAGCCCGGCCTTCATCATCGCGCCTCCAATTCTACCTCCAGGCTCCGAATCAGATCGTAATCCTCATCGCGGCCTGGGACGAACCGATCCACCTCCAAGGCCGCCAACGCCCGTCGCCCCTGAGGGTCATCCGACATGGCCAGCAAGATCTCGCGTAACAAAGCCTTCGTTTGAGGGCGCACGCCCGGCCCTACCACCACCGGCGGCATGCCAAAAGGCGGGGAGGTATGAATGACCCGCAGGCGTCGTCGCAAGGTCGGATCCCGCTTCAGCGCATAATCAAGCACCAAGCTGTCCACGGCGGCCGCGTCCGCCACCCCGTCAGCCACGGCATAGATGGCATGATCATGGCTATAAGTGAAAAAGGTGCGACGGAAGAAGGTGGCCGGCGACTCGTCCAAACGCTTAAGCAAGACGTTCGGATACAGGTAGCCGGTATTGGAAAGGGGATCCGTGAAGGCAAAGACAGCCCCGCGAAGATCTTGAAATCGCTGAGCTGGCGAGTCAGCGCGCACGATGATCGTAGAATAGTACACGGTCTGGCCGTGCACCTGGGGGATCACGAGCAGCTCCATTCCGAACTCGCGCCGCCCCTGAACATAAGCCAGGGTGCAAACGAAGGCCAGATCCACCTCGTCGCGCCGGATCAGGTCGTTTACCTCGGCATACGTCCGACGCTGGACCAACTCCACAGGGCGCCCAAGTCGGTCGCTCAGGTAATCCAGCAGGGGCTGATACGAGGCCACCGTGCCCTTCGGGGAGACGATCGCGGCCACAGCCACGCGCAGCGGCATGGGCTCCGGGCTGACCGTGGGCAGAGGACTCAGATGGCCCAGGCGCACAAAAGGCAGCGGATCGGCATCAGCCCGAGCGCATCCGCTCAACAGGATCAGGATAAGCCACAAACTCCAAATGGAACGCAGGTATCTCATCGCTCATCTTCATCAGCCGTCGCGTGCGGCGCATAGGATAGGGATATACGTCTGCCCACCCAGCCACTCACGCAATAGTCTAGAGATAACCCCCAGATTGTCAAAGGAGTGCATCGGGCGACCGCGTGCTCACGGGGGAAAGCAGGATCACGAGCAAGAGCCAGGCCAGCCCGATGGCAACGCCGGCAATCACGTCGGTGAGATAATGCACGCCCAGATACACACGGCTCAGCGCGATCAGCACCGCCCAAGCCAGCGCGGCCGCGTACAACCCGATCCGCTGGGGACGCGGCCGGCCACGCCCGAGGATGTACGCCGTCGCGCCGTAGCACACCACGGCGATCATGGCATGCCCGCTGGGAAAGCTCCAACCCGTCGCGTGCGTCCACCAGACCACCTGCGGAGGGCGCGGCCGGGCGAAGCCCCACTTGAGCGCCTGGTTCAGCACGCTGCTGCCGACCAACGCCACCCACAGGAAGGCGCGCTCCCGCCGCGGCCGCCGACGGCGCCACAGCCCCCACGTGAGGCACAGCCCCCACAGGACCACGAAGGGCGTGGAGCCGGTATAGGTGATGCCGCGGGCGAGCAAGAGCCTCCAGGAGGGAACCGATGGAGGGAACGGCGGCACCAGACGATCGATGACCTCAACGCGCTCCATGCGCACCGCGAGGGCCACGAGCCCAAACCCCACCAGGCTCAGAACGATCGACAGAATCAGAAGGCGGGCTCGCCATACGCCCCTCGCAGACATCATCCCCCCCCCACACCCGGCGATAGGATCTCTTATTATCCCCCCAGGGGAGGGAACACGCAAGGAGATCTCAAAAATTTAGACAGATAGAATTGACGAAATCAGCGCTCCGGTGGTATACTGCGCCGGCCTGAGGGCTTTCTCTTTTTTCTACATATACAATTGACAAAATTGCGCATTTGTGATAGACTGGGACGACGGCGACGAACGAAAGACGAGGAGATCGGAGCGATTCGATACGAGGGAGAGAAAACGGGATGCCGTACCTGAAGCGAGAAGAAAGCCCGGCGATGGCGATCATCCACCTGTTGCAGCGCCGGGGAAGCGCCAGCATCAAGGAGATCCAGGCCGAACTTGGGGTGACCACGACGGCGGTCCGCCTGCAACTCTCCAACCTGCAGGCGGAGGGATTGGTGGCCGCCCGTACCGTAAGAGAGGGCGTGGGGCGCCCGCATTACGAATACTACCTCACCGAAAAGGCGAGCCGCCTCTTCGCCTGTTACAGCGATGAGCTGGCGCTGCTCCTGTACGAGGAGCTGCTGGAGGACCAGGGCGCGGAGAAGGTCCGAGAGCTCCTGGGACGCGTCCGTGATCGCCTGGCGGCCCAGTACGGCGGCCAGGTGCGAGGGGCCAGGCTACAGCAACGGGTGGAGGAGCTGGCCTCCTGGTTGGACACCCGCGGCATCTTGACCGAGGTGGAGGCACGAGAGGGTGGCTTCGTGCTGAAGGAGTACAACTGCCCGTATCATGGCCTGGCGCAAGAATACCGGGCCATCTGCGAGATGGAACAGCAGATGATCGCACAACTGCTGGAGGCGGAGGTCTCCCTGGAGCAGTGCATGATGGACGGACACGCGGGATGCCAGTTCAACGTCAGTCACCCACAGCCGACGGCTGATTGATATCGATTGGATATTGGTGAAAAGGGCGCGGCGGTCACCTGTAAGCTCCATCCCTCCCCGCCGAGGGCGAGGAGGAGACGGGGGTAAGCTGCCGAGATGGCCGCCCAGGCCGCCCCAAACCTTCGGTAAAGGAGTCTCATTTCCATGATGGCAGAGAAATCGGAATTGGTGGTAAAGGATCTGCACGTTCGCGTGGAGGGCAAGGAGATCCTTCGAGGTGTCAATCTCACAATCCGACAGGGAGAAGTCCACGCGCTGATGGGCCCCAACGGGTCTGGCAAGAGCACATTGGCCTACGCGCTCATGGGGCACCCCAATTACGAGGTCACCGAGGGTGACATCCTGCTGGATGGCGAGAGCATCCTGGATCTGGGGCCGGATGAGCGAGCTCGCAAGGGCATCTTCCTGGCGTTTCAGTACCCCATAGCCATCCCGGGCGTGAGCCTGGCGAACTTCCTGCGCTCCGCCGTGAGCACCGTTCGCGGCTACAAGGATCGGGCCCGAGAGCAACAGGCTGAAAACGCCGTGATCGGCTCCGAGCTGATGCCCATGCGCGAGTTTCGCAGGGAGCTCCGGAAGAAGATGGAACTGCTGGAGATGGATCCGTCCTTCGCCCGCCGCTACCTGAACGACGGCTTCTCGGGCGGCGAGAAGAAACGGGCCGAGATCCTGCAGATGGCCATGCTGGAGCCGCGCTTCGCCATCCTGGATGAGACGGACTCCGGGCTGGACATCGACGCGCTGCGCATCGTGGCCGACGGCGTGAATCGCCTGATGGGGCCGCACATGGGCGTGCTCATCATCACCCACTACCAGCGGATCCTCAACTACATCAAGCCGGACTTCATCCACGTCCAGCTCGACGGGCGCATCGTCACCTCGGGCGGCCCCGAGCTCGCGCTGGTCCTGGAGGAGAAGGGATACGATTGGGTTCGCGAGGCTTTTGGGGACAAAGTGGCGGCGGGGAAATGATCCAGACGAGATCCCTCTATCTACATCCGGGGAGGCAAGGGAATGGCTGACGAGGCCCAGGTATTGGCGGAGATCAAGCAAGAGTATAAGTACGGCTTTCGTGATCCGGAGAAGTACGTGTTCAAAGCACGCCGGGGGCTGGATCACGAGATCGTAGACCAGATCAGCGACATGAAGGGCGAGCCGGACTGGATGCGCGAGTTCCGGCACAAGGCCCTGGATATATTCCTGCGCAAGCCGATGCCCACCTGGGGGGCGGACCTCAGCGAGATCGATTTCGACGAGATCTACTACTACATCAAGCCGGCCGAGAAGCAGGGCAAGACCTGGGATGAGGTCCCCGAGGACATCAAGCGCACCTTCGATCGGCTCGGGATCCCCGAGGCGGAGCGCAAGTTCCTGGCCGGTGTGGGCGCCCAGTACGAATCCGAGGTCGTCTACCACTCCCTGAAGGAGGAGTGGGAGAAGCTGGGCGTGATCTTCCTGGACACCGACACGGCGCTCCGCGAGCATCCCGATCTGTTCCGGGAATACTTCGGCACGGTGGTCCCGCCGGCGGACAACAAATTCGCCGCGCTCAACAGCGCCGTGTGGTCGGGCGGCTCCTTCATCTACGTGCCCAAGGGCGTGCACCTGGACATCCCACTCCAGGCATACTTCCGTATCAACGCGGAGAGCATGGGACAGTTCGAGCGCACCCTGATCATCGTGGACGAGGGCGCCAGCGTGCATTACGTGGAGGGATGCACGGCCCCCATCTACGCGGCCGATAGCCTGCACAGCGCGGTGGTGGAGATCATCGTGAAGGCCGGAGGCCGCTGCCGCTACACGACCATCCAGAACTGGGCACCCAACGTTTACAATCTGGTGACCAAGCGAGCCGTGGCCTACGAGAACGCCGTCATGGAGTGGGTCGATGGCAACCTCGGCTCCAAGGTGACGATG
>JAJRVX010000255.1:0-3611 GCA_024277095.1 Chloroflexota bacterium | reverse complement strand
GGCAGCACCCAGCTCGCCAGTTGGGCCACGAACCGGGTGAACCCATCCCATCGCACCCACTCCGCCGCCCAATGGGCCGTCAGATCCGAGGTCCAGGCCAGGCTGCGGCCCAGCCCGTACTGCCAGTAGGCCAGGATAGGGAGCCCCTCGTCGCTGACGAGGGGTACACGCGCCGCCGCCTTGGGGGTCGTGCCGTTGTACCCATACAGCCCCGGCACGCCCTGCCCGGCGATCCCCGCCAGGATGGGCGTCTCCGCCGTCTGGACCGGATAGAAGGGCTTCTCGATCACATAACGCCCCACCGCCCGGACAGCCTCCTTCAGGAACACCTGTGGGATCTCCTGAATGCTGCGGGCCGGGTAGTACCGACCTCCTCCCGCCTCGGCGAGCCCGCGCAGATAGGAAGCCGAGCCACGCCCGGCGGCGATCACGGACAGCGTGATCCCCTCCTCGCGCAACTGGGCTGCCAGCTCATCGTATGCCCCCGCCCGGGACCACCCGTCCGTCAGGAGGATGATGTGCTTCACCCGGGCATCCACATCCGACAACGCCCGGGCGGCCTCGTTGAGGCCGGCGAAGATGTTGGTCTGCCCGCTCGCCTGAATGCCCGCGATCGCGCTCTGCACCTCATCCAGGCTCACCGATCGCTGGGGCTTGAGCACCCAATGGGCGTTGGCGTCAAAGGCGACGATCCCCAGGAAGTCCAGCCGTCCCACCGCCCGATACGTGCGCAGGATTGCCTCCTTGGCGATGTCCACCTTGGGCAGGCCGCTCTCCACCCGCTGATACTGGCCGGGCAACGCATTGGGATCGTTGCAGTGACAACGCCCCATGCTGCCCGACTTGTCGATGGCCAACACCAGCGCCAGGTTCGGCTCCCGCTCCCGATCGCGCACGTCCATGTCCACCGGCAGCGCCTCTTCGACGGGCGTGCGCAGATAGCCGCCGGCGCCGAAGCTGGAATCGCCGCCCACCATCACCAGGCCACGCCCCAGGTCACGAACGTAACGCGGCAGCGCCGCCATGGCGCCGTCGGGGAGCGCGTCGGCGGGCACATTGACCAGGAACACGGCATCGTACCCGGCGAGCGCGGCCAGGCTCTGCGGCATCCCCGCGGGCGAGACCGTTACGGACTCCATGTTGGCAGCCCGAAGCGCCGCCGACAGATGTTCCGCCTCGCCCGGCCTCCCCTCCACCAGGAGCAACCGCGGCGGCCCCTGAACCCACGTGAACCCGGCGGTCGTGTTGTTCTGCGGCCAGGAATCCTGCGAGGGGACCAGCTCCGCCCGCAGCCGATGGAAGCCCGTCCTCTCGGCCGTGACGGACATGCGCACCCGATTGGTCCCGGGCTGCAAGCGCACCTCCTGCGACCGGATCAGCGCCCCCTCATCGAAGAGGTGCAACACGGCCGGCTGCGCGACCGTGCTCTGGATCACCGCCGTCACATCGAAACGCTGGCCCTGCCGTACGCGGGCAGGCGCTTCCAAACGATCCAGATACGCCTCCGCCCGCCCTCGCTGTGAGCCCAACGGCACGTACACGATCTCCACGCCGCGTGCGATGGCGAGATCGACCTGCTCCGCCGCCCGCCCCACGTTCTCCAGCCCATCGGACAGGATCACCATGCGCTTCTGGCTCCCCTCGGGGAAGAGGGCCAGCCCCAGCTGGATCGCCGCGACCAGATTGGTGCGCGTCGCGATGGGGGTCGAGGCGATGGGGGACAGACGCCTCTCCTCGGACGCCAGGCGCTCCACCAGCGCGTTCTCCCCGAAGGCGACGATGGCCGCGCGGCCGCCGGGCGGCATCGCCTGAATGCTCTCCCGGATGAACGCCTCCGCCCGCTGGCGTTCGGCGGCGGACACCGAATCCGACATGTCCAGCAGGTAGACGACCGTCAGCGTATCCACCGCGCGCACGACCCGCAAGCCCGCCAGGCTGAGCACCAACGCCAATGCGATACTCAGGCGCAGAGCGATGCTCCCCCACACACGCGGGGACACATCCCGCCAGCGACGTCCCCGCGCCAGCACCGGCACGAGGATCACCGGCACGACGAGGATCAGGATCCCCAACACGAGCGGATGCGTGAACGAGAGGGACATCTATGCCTTCCACCTGCCGGACGTCCGGAGGCCGCGTCGCCGGAACGCGAGGGCTGCCCCCGCCAGCCTCGCGCGGAGCCTCGCCACGTGTCCCCGATGCGCGTATAGCCACTCGGCCAGGAGCAGCGCCAGCCCCATCCAGGCCAGCGCCCGCCACCACTCCCTGCGCCCTCGTGGAGATTCCCCAGCGCCGCCCATCTCCACCGTTCCCTGCACGGCCAGCTTGTTGACGGGGGCAATGGCCGACTCCGCGGCGTTGAACAGGTTCACGGCGAACCGGCCCAACGGATGCTCCCCGCCGTCCACCCACGCCACCTCGTACACGCCCAACTGCGTCGTGCCGTCGAACACCGCCCGGCCCGCCCGGACGTCCACCCGCTCGACCGAGCCGTCGGGAAGCGTCACGAGGACGGCCTCCGCCTCCGGCGGCACGGGGATCGTCACGGGCCGACCCGGGCGGTCCCCCTCTAGAGGGCCGCCCATCCCCTTTCCGGCGCTCAAATAGTCGATCAGGTTCGCCACGAGGATGGGGAAGGCCACGCGCAGGGGCAGATCGGACTTGCGCAGGTCGAAGGCCAGGACCGCCACCCGGCGCCCGTCCACCTCCCCCACAAGAAGGAGAGGACATGGCAGGCCACATGTCTCCGCAGAGCCCTCGGCGATCACGACGGCGCGCGCCCAGTCCGGGAGGGGGATCTGCGCGGCCTCCATCACGTGTACCCCGCGCAAGTCCACATAGCGCAGAAGCGGCTCATCCCCGTGCGCCGCCGCCGGAACCGGCTGTGGAATCCGGCCGGTGACCGAGAACAACGAGGTGGCCCGCACCGGGGCCAGGAACCACAGCGCGCCCGCGGGCACCGGATCGTCCACGGCGACGCCATCGAAGATGGTCAGATCCGGCGTGGGGCATTCGGCGTCCCCATCCGGGCACACCTCCCCCCCGTAGTCCTCGGGGCGCACAGACGTCACCTCCAGGCCGGGCATCAGGGAGAGCGCTGTCTCCAGAAACCGATTGCCCGGGCTGACCAGCTCGACCCGCAGCGAACGGCGGGCCGGGGGCACAGCCCACGCCACGTCGTCAAGCGCCAGGAAGTCCTCCCCCTCCAGACGGGCCTCGACGACGCGCACATCCCCCGGCACCTCATCGAACGTCATGGCTCGCGGCTCCCCAGGCGGCAGCGCCAACGTGCGCGCGGCGATCAGCTCGCCGTCGGCGTAGAGCAAGAGCCGCCGTTCCACCGGGGCCGAGCCGAAGTTGCGCACCTGGACGAAGGCGGAGTACGCCTGGCCGCCGGCGATGGGGCGCAGGGACAGCGCCAGGATGCCCTGATTCGACACGACGGCGTCCGGCTCCGCCGCGCCCCGCCCGACGGGGACGTAGCGCACCCGGCCGGGTATGCGCGTTCGCTCCGGCAGCGTGACGTTCCCATCGGAGAGGATGATCGTCTCCGGATCCCGCTCCCGCGCGGCGATGGCCGCGGCCAGGCCCAACGCCGCCGACAGATCGCT
>JAJRVX010000254.1:0-6293 GCA_024277095.1 Chloroflexota bacterium | reverse complement strand
GACCTCCAGCGGGGTCTCCGCAGTGCTTGTGCGCGACGTGGCCCTTTCTGGCGACGCCGTGTTGGTGATCCGGGGGAAAAGCCCGCCTACCAACCAGACCACCAGTCCGATCACCACCACCCAAAGGAACAGCATGAAAATCAATCCGAAGCCGCCCAGGCCGAATCCCATCATCATGTTCCACCTCCTTCACTCTCTTGTGCAGTATCCCGCCGTGGCCCATTTCGGGGCCGGGCGGGGTGACTCTCTCAGGTCAGTTCCATTGTATCCGATCGTCGTGACGGGCTTTTGAAGGAAGTGTAAAGGTTTGATGAATGGGGGATCAGGCGGCGCGAGGGAGGGTGAAGGTGAAGGTGCTGCCGCGGCCGGGCCCAGGGCTCTCCGCCTGGATGCGCCCGCCATGGGCCTCGATCAGGTGTTTGGCGATGGTCAGGCCGATCCCGCTGCCGCCCCCGGCGCGGGACCGGGACTTGTCCACGCGGTAGAAGCGCTCGAAGATGTGGGGCAGATGCTCGGCTGGGATGCCGATGCCCGTGTCCTGCACGGCGATGGCCACCTGCCGGTGATCCGCGCGGCCGCGCACGGTGACGCGGCCGCCGGAGGGGGTGTATTGCAGGGCGTTTCCCAGCAGGTTGACCAACACCTGAGTGATGCGGCCGGGGTCGGCCCATACCTGTGGGAGATCGGGGGGAAGATCCAGGATGAGCTCGACGCCCTTGTCCTGAAATTGCGGTTGAAGGCGTTCGGCCGCGGAGCGCACCAGATCGGTCAGGGAGACGAGGCGGAGGTCCAGGGGGATCTGCCCGGCCTCGGCGCGAGAGAGCTCCTCCAGGTCGTGGACCAGGCGCTGGAGTCGGGCGACCTCCCGCAGGACGTTCTGGAACGTGGCGGGCTCCGGCGGAAGTACGCCGTCCACCAGCCCTTCCATAATACTCCGGATGCTGCTCAGCGGGGTGCGCAGCTCGTGAGCCACGTTCCCGATGAGCTCCAGCCTCCGTTGTTCCGTGCGTTCCAGGGTCTCCGCCATCTGGTTGAAGGCCCGTGCCAGGGCTCCCAGCTCGTCCTCGCTGGTGACCTGCACGCGCTCCCGATATTCGCCGGCGGCGACGCGCTGGCTGGCCTCCATCATAGCCCGGACCGGCTGCACGATCCGGTGGGCGGTAAACATGCTCACCAGCAGCGCCGCCAGCGTGGCCATCATGGCGGCCACCGCCAGGATCTCGTTGACGGCGGCCATGAAGTTCTCGTGCAGGTCGGCCGCCAGAGCCGGATCGTCGCCCAGGACCTCTTGCATCCGGGCGATGTGGCGCGCCAGCGCGGCCGGGGCGTGGAATTCAGCTGTGCTGGCCAGCACCACCACGCCGACGGCCACGATGACCAGGTGCGAGAGGAAGAGCTTCCAGCTCAGTCGCTGGTGCAATGCCGTTCGTATCCTCATGCGGGTTCCCCCTCGAACCGATATCCGATGCCTCGAGCGGTGATGATCCATGTGGGATGCGCCGGATCGTCCTCGATCTTCTTGCGGATGCGCCCGATGTGGACATCCACCACGCGCTCGTCGCCGTAATAGTCGTATCCCCAGACGTGCTCGATGAGCTGTTCCCGGCTGAGCACCCGGCCGTGATGGCGGGCCAGCGCCAGCAGGATGTCGAATTCGATGGGGGTCAGCTCCACAGGGCGGTCGTCCTTCCAGACCTGGCGCGCCTCCGGATCGATGCGCAGACGGCGAAAGTTCAACGGGGCCTCGTCCTGGCCGACGCCGCGCCCGCGGCGCAGGATCGCCTTGACCCGGGCGACCAGCTCTCGGGGGCTGAAGGGTTTGGTCAGGTAATCGTCGGCTCCCATGGTGAGGCCGACGATCTTGTCCGTCTCATCGGCCTTGGCCGTCAGCATGAGGACGTAGACGTTGGACTCCTGGCGGAGGCGCCGGAGCACCTCGATCCCGTCCAGGCCGGGCAGCATGATGTCGAGCACGATGAGGTCCGGCCGGTATGCCCGGGCGGCCTTCAAGGCGGAGAGCCCATCGGCAGCGGTGTAGACGGTAAAGCCCTCCTGTTGCAGATATGCCTGGACGACGCTGAGGATGTTGGGTTCATCGTCCACTACGAGCACGGTTGCCTTCGACATCGGTCCTCCTCTCCTCATGTTCAAGCGGCCTCCCGGCTTGCATCATACCATCGGGGGGCGAGCGCGTCCAGCTTTCTCGGCACCCTCTGCGGGGCTTCCTCAACGTTCCAGACCCTACCGTAGAGCAATGCCCTGTAAGATCTCCATATCTCACTGGCGTCCTGTGTTCCCAAAACCGAGGATCAGCATAGAAAGTGCACTAGATAGCCAGGGGGGTATCCCCGGCGGTGGCCCTGCGCGTAGGCTTGCCTCTCCAGTGAACACCCTTCTTTCTGCCTCTTGCCTGCCCAGGCCCGGCCTGGATTCCTGTCAGGACTGGGAATGGCAGGCGATGGCAGGAGAAGGGTCTTTTGGGGCGGAGGGAGGGCCCTCCGCACCTCCCCGGTCCCCATCGCTGACTTTGAGAAACCCTGGCGTCCCCTGCGGCTTCGCGGTGAGATGTGGGTAATCACCGCATGTGCCACTATTGACACCTGGGGGCCTGCATGGTATATTGATAGCGAGATACGGAAGCGGATGCTACGGTGCTGAGGATGGCACCGCCTGCTGATGATGGGCGCCATTCTGTCCCGAAGTGGGAAGGGACAGATGGCGCTTTTTGTTTCGTCGCTCCTTGTCCTCGCGCCGGTCACTGTACTTTAGAATGTCAGAATGTCAACGGGAGTGGGGGAGGTATCTGTGCGGCCGTGTTGGGAGGTGCGAGCTTGGTGTGCGCTGCGCGTGGGAAGCCAGAGCGCCTCATGGCCCCTGCCGTGCGAGCGATGCGAGGCATACCTCTCGCGTACACCGTGCTGGGAGCTCGGGAACGGCGACCGTCACTGTTGCGCGCCTCCATATATCACGTGCGACTTCTGTGAGCTGTATCTGATCCATCAGCAGGACCTCCGGGAGCAACGGCAGGGTGCCGCCACACCGCCGGGAGCGCGAACCGTCCCCCTGCCTTACGACGCCCTGGAAGGGGAGCCGGCGTCTATGCCTGGTCACTCGATGCGGTTTGGCGTTCCGAAGGAAGTGCGGGATCTGGAGATGCGCGTAGGGCTGACGCCCGCGGGCGTGCACGCCCTGGTCGACGCTGGGCATACCGTGTATGTGGAGCGCAACGCGGGGTTGGGGGCCGGATTCTCCGACGAGGACTATCGGGCGGCCGGCGCGGAGATCGTCTACTCCGCGGAGGAGACCTACGGCCGGGCCGAGGTGATCGTCAAGGCCACGCGGCCGACCCGAGCGGAGCATCACCTGCTGCGGTCCGGACAGACGTTGTTGTGCTATCTGCACCTGGCGGTGGCCTCGCGAGACCTGACGGAGACGCTGGAGATGCGCGAGGTCACGGCCATCGCCTACGAGATGATCCAGGAGGACGATGGCACGCTTCCCGTGCTGATGCCGACCAGCGAGCTGGCCGGCCGGCTGGCCCCCATGATCGCCAGCGAGCTGCTGTCCAGCCACATGGGTGGGCGCGGCATCCTGCTGAGCGGTATGCACGGGGTCCCCCCGGCGGAGGTCGTGATCCTGGGGGCCGGCGTGGTGGGCTCCCATGCCGCCCGGTGCTTCTCCGGGCTGGGGGCGCACGTGACCGTCCTGGATCACAACCCGCGGCGTTTGCAGCATGTCGACTCCATGCTTCGGGGGCGCATCGTCACCCTCTTCACCAGCCCTTACAATCTGCATAAGGTCGTGCGTTTCGCCGACGTGTTGGTGGGGTGCGTGCTCGTCCCCGGCGCCCGATCGCCGGTGCTGGTCACCCGGGAGATGGTGCAGAGCATGCGACCGCGGGCGGTGATCATCGACTTCTCCATCGATCAGGGCGGTTGTGTGGAGACCAGCCGGCCGACCACCCATCGGGACCCGTTCTACATTGAGGAAGGGGTCGTGCACTACTGCGTGCCGAATGCCCCGGCGCGGGTGGCTCGCAGCGCCAGCCATGCCCTGACCAATGCGGCCCTGCCCTATCTCCTGTTGATCGGCCAGTACGGTGTCGACGGGGCGTTGGAGCGTTCCACGGCTTTACGGCGCGGCGTCAACGTCTTGCGTGGGCGATTGCTCCATCCGCACATCGTGGAAGGGCAGCCCACGGCGGAGGACACGGCGGCCTAAAGGGGGGCCCTGTCCCCGTATCGTTCGAAGAGGATAGACTCGTAGCAAAGGAGGAGCCAGCGATGTCAACAGTACCCAGTGATCTCGAAATCGCCCAGGCGGCCGAGTTGAAGCCGATCCTGGAGATCGCGGCTTCTGTGGGCCTGGAGCCGGACGATCTGGAGCTGTACGGCAAGTACAAGGCGAAGGTCCAGCTGGAGGTCCTGGAGAAGTTCAAGGACCGGCCGCAGGGGAAGTACATCGACGTGACGGCCATCACGCCCACCCCTTTGGGCGAGGGGAAGACGACGACCACCATCGGGCTGACGCAGGCGTTGGGGCGTCTGGGCAAGCGCGTGATGACGTGTATCCGTCAGCCGTCCATGGGCCCGACGTTCGGCATCAAGGGCGGTGCGGCCGGCGGCGGCTATTCCCAGGTCGTGCCCATGGAGGATTTCAATCTGCATCTGACCGGCGACATCCACGCGGTGGGGGCGGCGCACAACCTGCTGGCGGCTGCCATCGACGCTCGCATCCTGCATGAGGACAACTACTCGGATGAGCGGCTGGCCAAGCTGGGGTTGAAGCGCCTGAACATCGATCCCTATACCATCACGTGGAACCGGGTGGTGGACGTGAACGACCGGGCGCTGCGCAACGTCATCATCGGCCTGGGCGAGAAGACGGACGGGCGGCCGCGCCAGAGCGGGTTCGACATCACGGTGGCCTCCGAGGTGATGGCCATCCTGGCGCTGACGACCGGCCTGAAGGACCTGCGCGAGCGGCTGGGGCGCATCGTGATCGGGCAGAGCAAGTCGGGCGAGCCCATTACGGCCGAGGATCTGGGCGTGGCCGGGGCCATGACGGTCCTGATGAAGGACGCCATCAAGCCCAATCTGATGCAGACGTTGGAGGGGCAGCCCGCCTTTGTGCATGCCGGCCCGTTCGCCAACATCGCGCATGGGAACTCCTCTATCCTGGCCGATCAGATCGCGCTGAAGCTGGCGGACTATGTGGTAACGGAGTCCGGGTTCGGCGCCGACATCGGCATGGAGAAGTTCATGAACATCAAGTGCCGCTACTCCGGCCTGGTCCCCAACTGCGTCGTCATGGTGGCCACGGTGCGGGCGCTGAAGATGCATGGCGGCGGCCCACGCGTGGTGCCCGGCCGGCCGCTGGATCCGGCGTACACCGAGGAGAACCTGGAGCTGCTGGAGAAGGGGTGCGAGAACCTGGTGCGCAACATCGAGATCGCCAAGCTCTTCGGCGTCCCGGTGGTGGTGGCGGTGAATCGCTTCCCGCACGATACCGATGCGGAGCTGGCCCTGGTCAAGCGAGTGGCCGAGGAGGCCGGCGCGGACGCGGCGGCCGTCTCCGAGCATTGGGCCCGCGGCGGCGAGGGGGCGCTGGAGCTGGCCGAGGCGGTGGTGGCCGCCTGTGATAAGCCGTCTAACTTCCAGTTCCTCTATCCGCTGGAGTGGTCTATCAAGCAGAAGATCGAGGCCATCGCGACCAAGGTGTACTTGGCGGACGGCGTGGACTATGAGACCAAGGCGGAGCGCCAGATCGCGGCCTATGAGAAGGCGGGCTATGGGAATCTGCCCATCTGCATGGCCAAGACCCATCTCTCGCTGAGCCACAACCCCGCCTGGAAGGGGGTGCCGCGAGGGTATCGCCTGCCGGTGCGTGAGGTGCGGGCCTCCGTGGGCGCCGGGTTCATCTACCCGCTGTGTGGGGAGATGCGGACCATGCCCGGGTTGCCCTCTCGACCTGCCTTCATGAACGTCGATATCGACGAGAACGGCCGCGTGGTCGGGCTCTTCTGATCTGTGAGCGGTGGGAAGGGGGACGGCGCGCGCGTCGTCCCCCTGAAGGCTTTCAAGAGTAAGGAAGGGGATTGCGAGCGTGCGTATTCTGGCGATTGTTCAGGGGGAATATGGGCGTCGGATTGCGGAGAACGTGCGGCGGCATATGCCGCTGGATTGGCGTCTGGTGATATGGAATGCGCCGGCCACGATCTCTCTCGACGAGGCGATGGATGAGCCCGAGGCGTTTGTGCCGCCGGGGTTGCCGCCGGCCGATCTCATCCTGTC
>JAJRVX010000253.1:0-4001 GCA_024277095.1 Chloroflexota bacterium | reverse complement strand
GATCACAGCCCCGGCCAACAGCCCCCCC
Source organism: Chloroflexota bacterium (assembly GCA_024277095.1). Taxonomy (GTDB): domain Bacteria; phylum Chloroflexota; class Anaerolineae; order DUEN01; family DUEN01; genus DUEN01. The sequence goes on along the minus strand of JAJRVX010000253.1, from coordinate 3,973 downwards.
AACGCGGGGCCCAGGATGGTGACCAGGGGGATCAACGCGTTGCGAGCGGCATGGACGAACCAGACGGTATGCGCTCGCAAACCCTTGGCGTAGGCTGTGCGGATGTAATCCTGGCGGATGACCTCCAGCGTCTCCGTGCGCATGTAACGGCTCAAGTTGGCCACCCATCCGGTGGCCAACACCAGGGCGGGGAGCAGAAGGTGTTTGATCCGATCCAGAAGGTCGAACTTATTGTCCAGCGTCAGCGTGTACATGCCGCCCGTCGGCAACCAGCGTAGCTTGACGGCGAAGATGAGGATGAGGATGAGACCAAGCCAGAAGGCGGGGATGGCGTTGCCGATGACGGCGAAGAAGCGGGTGAGGTTATCGAAGACGCCGCGCTGCCGCACAGCGGCATACACGCCGGTGGGGACCCCTAAGACGAGCCCCAGGAAGAGCGCCGTCCCCGTCAACAGCAGCGTCGCCGGGACACGCTCCAGGATCATATCCAACACCGGGCGCTTCGTGATGTAGGATCGCCCCAGATCTCCGTGCAGGACCAGGCGTTCCAGCCAGCGCAGATACTGGATCAACAGGGGTTGATCCAGCCCCAGCTGTCGGCGCAATTCCTCACGGGTCTCCTCGGTGATCCGGGGATCGAACGTCATCATCAGGACCGGATCACCCGGCGCCGCCTGAATGATGATGAAGGAGACGATGCTGATACCGAACAGGGTCGGGATCGCTTGCAACAGACGTCGAAGAATGTATCGAGTCATCGGATGACCTCATCAGGACAGGGATCGGCCTGTATCCGCCGAGCTTCCATCCTATTTGAACCGCGATGTTGATGTAGAAAAGGTGGGGCTCGCTCGTTTGAGCGGGCCCCACCCTGACATGGCATCAGGAGGCCATTACTCCTTGACGTACCACTCGTGGATGTTCCAGTTGTACCCCCACGGCCCGGGCTTGAAGTTGCCGATGCGGTTGTTGTAAGCCAGCGTGCTCAGGCGCACCCGGATGAAGTTGTACGGCTGCTCATCGTAGATGATCTCCTGGATGCGCTTGTACATCGGCGCGCGGTCCTCCACGGAGCAACCGGGCACGGAGCGAGCCTTATCCAGCAGCTCGTCCACCTCCGGGTTGCTGAAGGAGACGAAGTTGAAGCCCGCGTTGGGCACATCGTTCTCCGTGTGCCAGAAGGAACGGTCATCCGGATCCGTGCCCAGGCCGGTCCAGCCGATGATGACCATGTCGAAGGTCTGCCCCAACAGGACGCCCAGGAAGGAGTTCCACTCGATCGCCTCGAATTCGACGTCGATGCCCACCTTCTTGAGCTGATCCTGGACGAGCACACCCAGGTCCTCACGCTGCACATTGCCGGCGTTGGTGGCCAGGCGCAGCTTCAGCGGCATGCCGTCCTTCTCGCGGATGCCCGTCTCCTCGTTCAGAACCCAGCCGGCCTGATCCAGCAGCTCGGCCGCCTTGTCGGGATCATAGTCGCGCGGCACCAGCTCATCGTTGTAGGCCCACTTGATCGCCGGGAGCACGTTGGCATGCAACGGCAGACCCTGGCCCATGTAGACCTTGTTGATGACCGTGGGCCGGTCAATGGCATAGACGATGGCCTGGCGGACGAGCTTGTCGCTCAGGATGGGATGCGGATCCTGCTCGATGACGTTGCCCTCCTCATCCCGACCCGGCTGCGGGTTGTCCGGATTGGCCATGTTGAACCCGATGTAGTCATAGCCGTCGTCGAAGTACTTGAATAGCGTCAGGTTCGGCTCCATCTCCAGCATGGTGAGGAACTGCACGTCCACACCATCGTAGATGTCCACCTCGCCCGTGCGCAGCGCGGCCACCGCCGATGTGCTGTCGGGGACGACGCGATAGATCCACCCGTCCAGGTTGGGAGCGCCCTGCCAGTAGAGATCGTTGCGGACCAGGGTGATATGGTCGTCCTTCACCCACTCCTTGAAGATGAAGGGGCCGCTGGACACGTCCGGAGCGGTATTGAACTCGGAGGTCATGATGTCGCTGAAGTCCTCGGCGAACTTATGCTTGGGCAGGATACCCAGGCCGAGGTTCTGCAGAGCCGTGCAGTCGACCTCCTTGAACTTGACGATCGCCGTAAGAGGATCAGGAACCTCGATGGACTCGATCAGGGCCACGTTGTCCTTGCGCGGCGTCTCCACCAGGTCGCTGGCGACGGCGTCATAGGTGAACTTGAAGTCCTCCATGGTCAGGGGGGTGCCGTCCGACCACTTGAGCCCTTCGCGCAGCTTGAAGGTGTAGGTCAACCCATCGTCAGACACCGTCCAGGACTCGGCCAGCTGCGGGATGATCTCGCCGGTCTCGTAGTGCGTGGTGACCAATCCCTCGAAGAGCTTGCCGATGATGTCGAAGGAGGCCGAATCAGAGGCCAGGATCGGGTTCAATACCTTGGCATCGGCGAAGCTCACCTCCGTGACGAAGCCACCCTTGGGGATGGGCGGGGGCGTCGGCGTCACCTCAACGGCGACCTCCTTGACCACCTCCTTCTCGACGACGACCGTCTCCTTCACGACGACGGTCTCCTTCACGACCTGGGGCGTAGGCTGTGGGCATGCCGTCAGAACCATGGCCGAGATCACCAACACGGCCATGACGGCCCACCAGCGGGTGTGACGCATCATGATTCCCTCCTTCGTGTCTGAATCAGCCAGAAGCCAACGGACAGCCGCCATCGCTTGTGACCGGCGACTGTGGGAGAACGGTGGAAGCGGGCCAAGCTTCCCTCAGGTATGAGGACATTCGGTGTCCTATGAGCCGGCACCTCCCTGTGACAGCCTATTTCCAATGGGGAGATCCTGATCCTTTGACTACTTCTTTCCGAAGCAGTCGGCTACCGCGTGTGCTGGGTAGCCGATGGGGGATTATACTAGCGGTAATTTACCATACACGGGGATGGGACGTCAAGCAAGGGGCGAGCGAGGGTGTTCGGCCGTGTGTCCCCACGAAGCATGAGAGCGACCTCGATTGGCAGGCATCGCCGGAAGGCTGTATAATCCGCCTGGCCTTCCCGGGCTACGCGGGCAGCCCAAAGCCATAGAGCGGGAGCCAACATACCGCTCCACGCGAGGCCGTGCCCTCCCGGGAGATGAGCTCCACGGTATTCCCACGGAAAAGGACGCGGATCGGGAATACCCACCGGTGGCGCCCCGCATACCACTATGCTATACTGCGCCATCGCACTCCCGAGTGAGCCATTGCGAACGATGAACACGCTCCTTCTGAAACATGCCGATTTACTCGTGACCATGGACGAGGATCGCCGGGAGATCCCCGATGGCGCCCTGTTCATCCGGGGTCCGGCGATCGAGTGGGTAGGCCCTACGAACGATCTGCCGGGGCCATATCGCACAGCCGACCGGGTGATCTCCGCCCAGGGCATGATCATCCTGCCCGGATTGGTGAACACACATCACCACCTCTACCAGACGCTGACGCGAGCCGTACCGGCGGCCCAGGATGCCGACCTCTTTCACTGGCTGAAGACACTGTACCCGATCTGGGCGCGACTGACGCCCGAGGCCGTCTATACCAGCGCCCTGGTGGGATTGGCCGAGCTGGCCCTCTCCGGCTGCACGACCGCCAGCGATCACCTCTATCTGTACCCCAACGGCGCCCGCATCGACGACGAGATCCGGGCGGCGCAGGAGATCGGCATCCGGTTCCACCCGACCCGGGGCGCCATGTCCCTGGGCGAGTCCAAGGGCGGGCTGCCGCCGGACTCCGTGGTCGAGGAAGAGGACGCGATCCTACGAGACTGTCGGCGGGCCATCGAGACCTATCATCAACCTCAGCGGTTCGGCATGGTCCGGGTGGGCATCGCGCCCTGCTCGCCCTTCTCCGTCACGCCGGACCTCATGCGAGAGGCGGCGGCGCTGGCGCGCCAGTACCACGTCCGCCTGCACACCCACCTGGCGGAGACGCTGGACGAGGAACGGTTCTG
>JAJRVX010000252.1:0-8023 GCA_024277095.1 Chloroflexota bacterium | reverse complement strand
GATGTGGAGCCCGGGGACTATCTGCTGGACTGGCAACGTGGCGGCCATGGCCTGCGCTACTGCGCTCTGATCGACGCGGATGCCCTCCGTCAGCTGGCGGAATCCGCCGGCCTGCGCGTCGTAGAGACGTTTCACGCAGGTCGCGATGACCTGAACCTGTGTGCCGTGTTGCGTCGTGCGACGCGATCCGCATGAGCATTGTAGCACAGATCCTCTACAGGACGTAAAAAACGGTGATCCTCCATGACTTGTCGCGAATACGTCGCACCGTGGGGGATCACCGAACAAAAAGCCCCTCCCCGTATCCCCGCTGAGTTGTGTGGGGTGCGGGAGGGGCTTCCCTTTTGCCTGGGCGCAGGCCGTCTGCCGCGGGTCACGCTGCCACAGGCTGCGTGGCGACCGGCAAGGCGATGTAGAAGGTGCTTCCCCGGTTCGCCCCGTTGCTCGTGGCCCAGATGCGCCCCCCGTGCTTCTCCACGATCTCCCGGCATAACGCGAGCCCGATCCCCATGCCTCCGAAGCGGCGGGTCATGCTGCCGTCCACCTGATAGAACCGGTCGAAGATCTTGTCCAGTTTGTCCGGCGGGATCCCGATCCCCTGATCGGATACGGAGATGATGATCTGCGAATCCTCCTGCCAGGCCCGTATGCACACTTTGCCGCCTTCGGGACTGAACTTGATGGCGTTATCCAGCAGGTTGTCCATGGTCTGCCCCAGCAGTTCCGGGTCCCCCAGGATGGAGGGCAGGTCGGAGGGCACATCGAGCTGTAAGTCGACCCTCGCCTTCTCGGCTTCCCGCTGCCAGACGGTGAGGATATCCTGTAGCCAGTTCGCCGGATCCAGCTCGATCTTTTGAAAGGTACGTGCGTCCAGCGCCTGCAGCATCAGCAAGCGGTTGACCATGAGATGCAACCGTTCGGCGCTCTTGTGTATGATTTGGATGGCATCCGCCTGTTGGGGGGCGAGCGTGCCCAGGTGTCCCTCTTGCAGCAGCTCCGCGTAGCCACGGATCAGGGTGAGCGGGGTTCGCAACTCGTGGGAGACGTTCTGAATCATCTCCTCTCGTGCCTGGAGCGCCTCTTTCAGCTGCTCGTTGGTCTCCTGCAGCGAGGCGTACAGGCGTGCGTTCTCCAGGGCGACGGCCGCCTGTCCGCCGAAGGCTTCCATGACCTCTTGCTCCGCGGCGGACCAGAAGTGAGGAGCGTTGTAGCAGCAGACGACCACGGCGATCACCCGGCCTTCGTATACCAACGGGCAGACCGCGATCGCCTTGGATCCCTCGGCCAGAGCCAGCCTTCGTAGGGATGAGGTCTCCGGCAGCTTCTCTGTTTCGGGGATGAGGACGGGGGCGGTTCGGCCCGTCAACCACTCCTCCGGCAGGTCTCGGGCCGTGGCGATCGCCTGGGCCCCGCGCTCCGAGGCGAACCCATGAGACCACGCGCACTCCATCGTGTCGTCGGGGTTTCGCAGATAGAGGGCTGCCCGGTCTGCATCGCTGAGCGTCAGGGCGCCCTGCCCGATCGCCTGCAGGACCTCGTCCACGCTGTGTGGGCGGTTCAGCGCGTCGCTGAGGTCGGCCAGTCGACGCATCAATTCGACGTGGGCCCGCGTCTCCTCCAACAGCCAAAGCCGCTCCGCCGCCGCCCCGATCTGCCGCCCGACCATCTCTGCCAGGGCGATCTCCTCGTCACTCCAAACGCGAGGCTGCGGGGAGGCGATGCTCAATCCTCCGATGGAGCGGCCGTCCACCCGGATAGGGACGGTGAGGGAGGCTCGGATCCCGAATCGGGTGAGCAGCGGGGCGAGGGCGTCGCAAGGCTCCGAGATGGGATTCTGCCAATCCTCTATCGTGAGCAACTTGACGTCGTCTGGCTTCAGTGAGGGAAGCATGCAGGCGATGGCCGGGCCAACCTCTCGGGGGAGCCCACGCAGGACGTACAGGGCATCGGGATGGCCCTTGGCGGTGCCTCGCATCTTGGCGGCTCGGCGTATCCAGGCGGCGCCCATCTTCAGTTCGAAGGCTTGCAGGATGTGGTCCAGCGTGGTCCGCAGCAGGTCCTGAAGGTTCAGCGTGCTGGTCGCGTGGGCGATGATGGCGTTCAGCGCCTGCTGGTGGGTGGCCCGGCGGTGGATCTCCTCCTCCGTCTTTCGATGTTCGGTGATGTCTCGCGCGCTGAGGACGACCCCGCTGATCATGGGGTCATCGAGCCAGTTGCTTGTGCGAACGGCCAGCACGCGCCAGGAGCCGTCTTTGTGGCGGACGCGCACTTCTACGGATTGGGTGAGGCCGGAGCGCTGGCAGACGTGGCTGAGGGACTCCAGGGCGTGAGGGATGTCCTCGGGATGGATGAGTTGGGTGGCCTCTTGCCCGACCAGTTCGTCCGGCTCGTATCCGAGCACCTGTCGGACGGAGGGGCTGACGTAGCGCAGGATATGGTTGCAATCCGCCAGCGCGATGATGTCGGACGTGTTTTCGATGATGGCTCTGAAGAGAGCCTCCCTGGACCGGAGCGCGTCGTGCAGTTGCGCGTTATGAATCGCGATGGCGGCCTGTGGGGCGATCGCCGTGATGAGCGCCTGGTCCTCCTCATCGAAGGTGTTGGGATCTGGGGATTCGGCGACGAGCGCTCCGATCACCTTGTCCCGCGCGATGAGCGGCGCCGCGATGACGCAACGGGCATCTGGAGAGAGGGGGTAGGGCGTTTTCGTCCTGTCGGCATCCGGAAGGAGGATCGGCCGTCCGCTTTGCATGACCCATCCGGCCACGCTCTCCTGCGACACGGTCGCTTCCTTGCGGCAGTGGTTCTCATCCACGGTTTCCGAGAGGGTGGGCTCCTCGACGTTGAAGCGGACGCGCGCACACAGCGTATCCCCCTCGCGCATGACCACGGTGACCATGGGTGCATGGATCAGGGCGGCCGTCTGGCGGGCGACTTGCTGGAGGCACTCGGAGGAATCCAGGGTCAGGATGGCCTGCCCGATCTCCCGCAGTGTGTCCAGCGTTGTGATCTGGCGTCGCAGTTCCTCCTCTCGCTCCACGCGCTCGGTCACATCTTCGATGACGGTGATCGTGCCCACGATGCGGTCGCCCTCCACCAGAGGGGCGATCCGGGCGCTTTGTGGCATATGGGCGATGTGTTTGCAGCCCTCACTGGGAGGCATGGGGAGAAGGTAAAGGTGTATTCGATGGGCCAGGATCGTCACCTGCCCGTTTAGAGCTTGTTGATAGGCCTTATCCAGTCCCCGGGCGGCCAGATCGGGATAGGCTTCCAGCAGATGGCGTCCGACCATCTCCGTCGCGCTGCGGCCGCTATGTGTGGCCAGCCAATGATTCCAGCTACGGATAATGAGTTTGTCATCCGTTGTAAAAATCCCCTGAGGGGCAAGACTTTCCAGCCACTGGAGCATTGCCCTGTCCAGGTTCACCGTGACGCCTCCGATTTGCCTTTGATGCGTTGTGTACAGCAGCGTAGCCTCTTTGCTCAGCAGTAGAGGCATTGTTGAGTCTCCTGGGTGACATCTGGCTGTCGAGCATTTCGTTGATGACAGGGGACGGATGAGCGCTCCTGGTTCCTTCTGCCCCTCTCGCAAGGTGAGGGGCTCTCCTCCTGGATCCCTCCGGTTTCCGGCGTGAAAGTCCTCCCGTATGTCCGCGTTCAGGCGCGGTATCCCCCTTCCAACAGGCGTTTCAGGGCGGGTTCGCCCAGCAGGATGACGAGGCATCCCGCTATGGTGGCTTCCTGCAACTGAAGCGTTGTGAACGCGATCAGCGCGTGGCTGGGTGCTTTCCCATATGCGGCTATGGTCTTGAGCAAGGCTTCAAATCCCGTCGTGTGCAGGTGGGGGGCTGGCGGGTGAATGCGCGCCTGAATCTGTTCGCCGAACGCTTGAAGGCACGCGTTGACCAGCTCGTTTCCCACCTCTGTTACCACCTCCTGGTCCGATGCATCCAGGCGATCCAGGGGGGCTCGGGTTTTGGCCAGCTGCCCGACGAGCTTGATCGCCTCGGCGCGCCGGAATAGTGCAAACGCATTGCCCTCGATGGCTCCGGTGAAGGCGAGTTGGATGGCCAGGGTTTCCTTCCCCGCGTAGTCGGAGAGCATCGCATGCGCCTTGGCGGTGGGATGCACGGCCACATCTGGCACCGCGATCGAGACGTGCTGTCCCGTCAGCTCCGAGAGCGATACGGCGGCTCTCCCGCAGGCGGTACAGATGAGTTTGGCTAGCGCATCGCGCTGGTGTTTGGCCACGGGCATGGGGCCCTCCTCCTTGTGGTGTTGCAATATCACTCATCCGCTTGCGGGTGGCCTGATAAAGGCTCAGGAGGCCTCTCGCTGGTGTCCGGCTGTTGGGCTGGTGTCCTGCCAGGTGAGCGATCGAGGCTGTGTCGTCGGGTGTGTTGGGGGCGGGATCCAAAGTGCAACGGGCGAAAGGGCTGTAACGGCGGCGGATGCCCCCGGGCTGCCTCACGCATGTTATCTTTGACAGGACATGGGCCCTGTGTGCGCCGGGAGGCGTGAGTTCGGGAGGGCCAAGCCGAGCCCGGTGAGCCCTCGTTGGGTTATGGCCGTGTGCCTTTGATCCTCTGCCGCGTCATGCTTCGGCGGGCGGAAAGCTGGCACGCGATACGCTGAGAAGCCTTCCCAGATCCATGTCGACCCGGCTGATCCGATCTCTCTTGGTAAGGTGTACCCGGTTCACGCGATCGCTGACACGGTGTCGCCTCATCTGCTGTCCTCTGCTCTTCCCCGCGTGCTGGCAAGCGGATCCCCTGATCCGGCGTCGGCGGCTATTGGATCAGGGATGCATCTCCGGATGGAGAGAGCAGTTGTTGCAATACGGGAATCAGCTCGGTGCCTATCCTATGCTTGGGGATGTAGGCGCTGGCCCCGGCTGCCTGGGCGCTCATCCGATATTCCGCGTCTTCATGGATGGTGATGATCACCACTGGGACGTCTGGGACGAGCTTCTTGAGCCGCCGCGTGGCCTCGATGCCGTCGATCCCCGGGAGTCCGATATCCATCAGGACGACGTCCGGCTGCTGTCTGCTGGCCAGGGTGAGCGCCTCTTCGCCGCTTGCTGCCTTCTGACAAAGGCAACTCGGGAAGACGATGCGAAGCCAGTCGTGCAACGCGTCTCGGATCTTCGCATGGTCATCCACGATCAGGATAGTGGGATAGGTGGTGGTGAGATCTTGCGTTCTGCTTTCCATGGCTGCTATACCCCCAACCACAGGCATGATCAGTCCCCTCTTCATGTGGTCATGGTGAAGATGGACGATCCTTCGTGGGGAGGACATCTTTCTGCTCCTGGAAGGCCAACTCGAACATCCGGCGATGCAATAAGAGCAGATCTTGACCATTATAGTATACGTCGTCTCATATGGGGTGTCTGTCGGGGAATTTTGACATCTTGATGTGGGGAGATTTGGACATCTCGGGAAAGAGAAGCGGATGTTGCGGCGACGCAGCGAAGCTGTGCCACCGCAACACCCGTCATGGGCTCCTCTTCCCCCGTGCTTAGGGGAAGAGGGACGGAGGAGGAAGGGCTGTCCGGGGAAGGGCCTCTCAGAGCCGGGCGTCTGATCGTGGCGGGGTAGGGATGGTCGTGCGTCGATGCGTGCCCGGATGGAGCCCCGCGTCGGGGGACAGGGTCACTCCAGAGAGGTCAGGCCGTGTTGGATGGCGAATTTGACCAGGCCGGGCAGATCATGGATGTCCAGCTTCTGCATCAGACGGCTGCGGTACGTCTCCACGGTCTTGGTGGAAAGGGAGAGGATGTCTGCGATCTCCGCGCTGGATTTCCCCTCCACGACCAGTTGGAGGATCTCTCGCTCGCGTGCGGTCAGGCGTTGGAGAGGGCTTGTGGACGAGCCGGACTCACGCAGCTGCACATATTCCTCGATCACCGTCCCCACGATTCGCTGGCTCAGGTAGCGTTGGCCGGCGTAGACGGCGCGCACGGCCTCTACCACCTCCTGCCCGGCCGACTCCTTCAGCAGATATCCCTGTGCCCCGGCCTGCAACGCCCGATAGATGTGCTCGCTCGTGGCGTGCATGGATAGGATGACCACCTGCGCGTCAGGGCACACCTGGAGGATCTGATGTGTGGCCTCGATGCCGTTCAGCAAGGGCATGGCGATGTCGATGACGATGACATCCGGCTGCAGTGCCTGAGCCAGGCGGACGGCCTCGCGCCCGTCGGTCGCGTCCCCGGTGACGGCGATATCCCCTTGAGCTTCCAGAATGAGGCGCAGGCCATCGCGAACCACCGCGTGATCATCAGCCAGGAGAACACGAATGGTCACGACTCGCCTCCTGCAAGCTCGATTCCCTTGTCAAGCTTACCAATGGGGGCATTATAAATATAGATCCATGTGGACCTCCCTGACAAGCGTACCGGGGTATGAAACGACGGACAAACCCCCACGGAGGCGAGCGGGATTGCTTGCAAAGTGCAAGGGTGCCGGTCGGATCGGTGGCTCTTCTGCATTACCTTGCGCTTGCGGGGGGGCTGGGGATCTCGATGATGACCTGGGTTCCCCTGCCCGGGGCGGCGTCGATCCTCAGTTGCCCGCCCACGGCCTCTGCTCGTTCCCGCATGATATGCAGTCCCCATCTCCCCTCTCCTCCATGTTCCCGCATTGCGGCGAAATCGAATCCCACACCGTCATCAGCGATCACCAGACGCGTTGTGTCCTCCTGGCTCTCCAGGGAGATGGTCACCTGTTGGGCCCGAGCGTGTTTGGCGACATTGGTGAGGGCCTCCTGGGTGATGCGAAAGAGGGCGGTCTCCACGTCCGGGGGGAACCGCGGGGCATCCTCCTCGCCGAGGACCTGAATGTGGAGGCCCGTGCGCTGGGCGAAGCGGTGGGCGAACCAGCGGAGGGCCGGAAGAAGCCCGTAATCGTCGAGGACGGCGGGCCGAAGATCGGCCATGACATCCCGAATGCTCTGGGTGATCTCTTCTACCAGGATGATGGCGTCGTCGATGCGGACGGAGAAGAGATCCTCGTCCGCCAGGGATAGGCATGAGCGAAGGGCGGACAGGCTGATGCTCAGGGCGGTGAGGTTCTGGCCGACGCGATCGTGAAGCTCTCGCGCCAGGCGGCGGCGCTCGGCCTCCTCGATCTGATCCAGCTGTTTCGCCAGGGCGCGCAGCTGCTCCCGTTGCTCCCGGATCTCCTGAAAGAGCTGGACCTGATGCAGGGCGATGGCCAGCGAGTTGGCCACCTCGCGGGCGATCTCTATGTCCTCATCCGTGAACGCTGTGGGCTTGTCGGCTCCCAGGCAGAGGCTGCCGATGAGCCTGCCCTGGACGATGAGCGGGATCGCTAGGTAGGAGCGGGCCCCAGCCCTCCGCAGGAATTGGATCGTGGGGGGCAGCGGGGGAGGGATGTCCTGGAGATCGTCGATCCGGTGGATCATCCCCCGGCCGAGCTTCTCGATGATGTGTTCGAGGCCCTGGAACGGCAACGACCTCCCGGTGAGGGTCCGGCTCTCGGCGTCCAGGCTGGTCGCGAGGGGGATGATCCGCTTCGTCTCGAAGTCGAAGGAGGTGATGGAGGCTCCCAGACAGGGGATCAGATCCCGCACGCGGCTCAGGGCGGCCTGGGCGGTGGCCTCTGGCGATTGGGCGGCCAGGATCGCCTGGTCGATCTCCCGCAGGATGCGCAGCCGCTCCGCCAGTCGCCGGTAGCGCGCCTCCGATTGGGCCAGGGCCGCCGTTCGCTCGGCAACCCGCCGCTCCAGCGTCTGGTAGCGCTGGATGTTGCGCAGCACCGGCGCCAGGAACCCGGCAGCCGTGCTCGTCAGGCGCTGCTACTTACGTAGCGTGCTTCCTGATTGCCGGCTGATCACGCAGAGCGTCCCGTAGAGGCTGCCCTCGAAGGAGATGGGAACCCCGTAGCGCGATAGGGTTTCGTCCTCCTGGGAGGGGATCCCCCGCTCCCCCAGCCAGCGCCAGAGGTCCAGTCCCAACGGCACATACAGGTCGTCTGGGACCTTGCAGCCGATCGTCTCG
>JAJRVX010000251.1:0-9587 GCA_024277095.1 Chloroflexota bacterium | reverse complement strand
GATGGGAAAGCCCCACACAGTAGGCAGCCTGAAAGTTCACCGGCAGGCGGAAGGGTATCCAGCGCTGCAGGAGGTCGAGGGCTCGCAGCGGCCACAGCAACATCCAGACCGGCAGCGAAAGGGTCCCCAGCCGGCGTCCGGTTAAGGAGGCCATCGTCGTCATGGCCTCTCGAATGGACACGTTGATGGATGGCGCCATGTAACGGCGTGGGCCACGCCCCTTCTCCATGATCGCCAGGTGTAATCGAGCCAGGTCGCGCACATCGGTGATGGGGACGGTGCCTTTTGGCGTCAGGATCCATAGCCCGCGCAGAATGTTTATGGCCATCTGGCAGCTTTCCCCAAAATGAGGATCGTGTGGGCCCCAGACGGAACCGGGGTAGGTGATAACCACAGGGGCGCCGGAGTCCTGATATCGCCGGGCGACGCGTTCCGAGTCGGCCTTGGACCTGAAATAAGCGCCCAGGGGCCTTGTGGGAGGCGCGTCTGGGGTCAGCACTTTGCCTCGTTCACCGATCAGGGCTGCGAAGCTGGATACGTGTACGATCGGATCGTGTCCCAGCCTGTGAGCTGTGCCGAGGACGATGTCTGTGCCTTGTACATTGGTCTCCCGGATGGTTTTATTCGCCCTCGGGTCCAGTGAGTAAACGGAGGCGCAGTGGATAGTGGCATCGCATCCCTGGGCGGCCCGCTCTACAGACCGTGGATCGGTAACATCGCCCTCGATGATGGTTGCAACTTCCACACCCAGTGGATCAAGCGCCGGGCGCACCCGTTCCCTTTTCCGGACCAGGAGTGTGACCCGGTGTCCACCGCTCACCAACTCGGCCACGGTATGGGAGCCGACGAAGCCGGTCCCGCCTGTTACCAGTATGTTCATCATGCCCCCTCACGATCTGAGTCCATCAGGTCGCTCATGCCAGGATAGCTGGCAGGGCGAGAGAATGATATGAGCGATGACGGACGGGGAGCCCGAAGCCGAGGGCGCTGTCGAGGGACGTGCCGGGCTCCCTCCTCCTTGGGACTCGACAGGAATCCTACTCTCCGGGCCGGAGTGGTTCAGGGACGACCGGTGACGGCCCCCAGAGCTCGGTGGTCACGTTAAGGGCCAGGGTGTGCAACTCGGTGAGCACCTGCTGACAGTCCTGGTGGCTCCACCAGGCGGCCCAGGCGGCCATGTCGGCGAACTCATAGGTCACCACGACCTGAGGTGCGCCTGCGGCCGGGCGATAGGCCCGGAATTCGATCATCCCCGGCACAGCCAGGACGCGCGGGATTGCGCCCTGAACCCACTCCAGGTAGGCCTCCAGCTTGTCCGGATGGACCTCCCACTTGACGACGTAGAGCACCATCGCGTTCACCTCCTTTCTCTGTCTACCTTCAGGGTATCTTGCGACGGCCGGGTGGATAAGGGAGCGTGGGCCTATTCGGGGCAATCAAAAAGGCCCATCTTTCGATGGGCCCGGGAGCCTACTTGTAATGCCCTGATCGTCTCGTCGGCTCTCCATTGCGCCGTGAGCAGGCACAGGCCGCCAGGGCCTCATCAGCCCTCGGCGGCCTGCTTCCTACGGCACGTTGCGCATCGTCAGCGGTAGATAGCTGCGGTATGGCACCGCGCTGCCGTACCAGAAGCCGCTGTACAGGATGCCTCTATGGTTGAAGCTCACGCCGATCAACGGCTGACCGACGGTGCTCCACAGCGTGTGACCTCCTGTGCCCTTCATTTGCCCGCCGCCCCCGGCGATCACATGCCAGGAGATCTTGTGGTTGGCCGAGACCTGGGCCAATACCGGCAGCGCAAGTAGCAGACAGAGGGCGATCGCCAGGATAAGTTCGCGTTTCATCATCTGCCCTCCTTTGGCTATCGCTTACTGACGGTGTTGTCCCGGCTGTTCGTGATCCACATATTGGCCCCATCGAAGGCGATGCCCTCCGGATCACCACCGACGGGGACGGTGGCTACCAGCCTGCCATCGACGGCCCGCAGCACGCTCACGGTGTCGTCGCCGTTGTTCACAATCCACATGTTCGCCCCATCGAAGGCGATGCCCATTGGGCCTTTCCCGACGTTGAGGGTCATGACGGTGCTGCCGTCGCTGGCCCGCAGGACGCTCACCGTGCCACTCCCCTTGTTGGTGATCCACATGTTGGCCCCATCGAAGGCGACCCCGACCGGGTCACTCCCGACGCTACGGGTCATCACGTGGCTCCCGTCGCTGGCCCGCAGCACGCTCACCGTGTCATCGCCATTGTTGGCGATCCACATGTTGGTCCCATCGAAGGCGATGCCGGTCGGCTTGCTGCCGACGCCGATGGTCATGACGGGGCTGCCGTCGCTGGCCCGCAGTACACTCACCGTGCCGTCGCCATTGTTGGTGATCCACATGTTGACCCCATCGAAGGCGATGCCCCCGGCCCCGTTTCCGACGGAAGCGGTCATCCGTTGCGCTCCGTCGCTGGCTCTCACCACGCTCACGGTGGCGTTCCCGCTGTTGACGATCCACATGTTGACCCCGTCGAAGGCGATGCCCCGTGGGCCAGGGCCGACGCCCGGGGTCATCTCCAGACGGCCGCTGCTGGCCTTCAGCACACTCACAGTGCCATCCGCCTGGTTCGTGACCCATATGTTGGCTCCGTCAAAGGCGACGCCCGTGGGGGTTGCCCCCACGCCGAAGCTCGCCGACGTCTGGATGGCGGGATACCATCTGAGCAAGGCCACCTGCATCGGGTTCGGCCCTTGGATGAGCGACGGGCGGATGGTCACCAGGGCGTGCCCATCACGGCTGGCAGCAGCCAGGCCGATGCCCTGAGTGCTGGTGAAATATCCGCCGATGCCCTCCCCCCGGTTCTCGCCGACGACGGCCGTATGATCGCCCAGGGCGTTTGCATGGACGCCCGCTCCGTGGGTACTGGTGAAGTAGCCGGCCGTGCTGTTGACGCTCTGAGCGTGCAACCCCGGGCCGTTGACGCTTTTGCCGTCGAGGCCGGGGCCGCCGACGCTGCTCCCGGCCACGCCGGATCCGGCTCCGGAGTTCTCACCCCAGATGGCCGCGGCATCGGAGCTGGTGCCGCCGAACACCGCTGACGAGTTCTGGCTGTCGAACTCACCGCCGTACCCGTTCTCGCTCGTGGCCAGCACGCCGGCCCCATCCGTGCTCCAGGCGTGGACGCCGGCCCGGGCGCCGCTGGCATATAGGCCCACCGCCCCGCTGCCCTTGTTGATGGCGTACAGCATGGCGACGTCCTCGTTCCCGCTCCGCACGCCGCTGATCACCGCCCCCGGCCGCAGTGAGAGAGCATAAGGGGCGGGCAGCAATGGCTGGCGCGGGGTCATCTCCGTTTCACCCTGCAACTGTACTCCCAGCCACAGCGCCCGCCCGTCGAATAGCACCGGGTTCACGTCCAGGGTTATGTTGAACAGCCCGTCCTCCACTGAGACGCTCTTCGTTTGGGACCACAGCGCCGTCCCGCCGCTCGCCTCAGCGTAGAGGCGGAAGGTCATCGTCCGCGTGCCGTCCACCGGCTTGCCGCTGCCGTCCAACAGGCGGCCCTGGTAGGAGATGGCGCCGGAGACGAGGGCCGTCGGGGCTATGGGGACCGCCGGTGCCCGCCCGACAGGGCTGGCCCACGCGCCGGTCACGCCCAGCAACAGGGTGACCAGCACCAGCGCACTCACAATGCTTGAGGCGATCAACAGGTTTCGGTTCATTTTCTCCTCCTCTGTTCGCCCCCCTGCCCGCGTTCGCGCGACGTGTAGGGGGCACTCAGGCCGGAGACATCGCTGTCCCCTCCGCTTCCTCCACCACGATATCGGGTAACTCCGCCTCCACCCGCCGCAGGCGCGGGTAACGATAAGCGACGGCGGTGATGGTGAGGCTGATGATGCCTAAGATGATGTACAGCAGGGCGATGCCCCGGCCCGGTCCCACGCCCATGAAGGGGCCCAGGATGCCTGCCAGCGCTCCCTCTTCCACCATCAGGGGCTCAAACACGTAATCGGCCAGGGGACCGGCGGTGAGATAAGCTAGGGGCGTCGTGGACCAGGCGATCATGCGCCGCACTGCAAACACCCGCCCCTGCACATCCGCCGCGGTCTTCACCTGCCAGATGGCCTGGCTGCAACTGTTGATGATGGGCAGGCAGAAGAAGAACAGGAAGGCCGCCAGGGCCAGAATCCACGCTTGGGGCGGAAATCCGGCCATGAACAGCACCGCGCTTTGCAAAGCGAGGAAGAGATAAATGCCCTTCATCCGCACCTTCGGCCCGCCCCACATGCTCATCACCAGGCTGCCTGCCAGAAATCCCAGACCGCCCGTGGAGAGGATGATCCCCAGCACGGATGGTGTGGAGAAGCTCAGCACCAGGGGGGTAAACAGTACTCCCACAATGCCCGCGACGAAATTGGTGGCTGCGAACATCAGCAGTAGGGCCAGCAGGCCGCGGCGGGCCGTGATGTAGTGCCAGCCATACGTGGCCTCTTGCCACAGCGACCCCTTGCCCGCTTTCCCTTCCGCCGTGACCTTGGGCCGGGGGATGCGCACCGCCATCAGGGTGACCAGGGCGACCAGGAAGGTGGCGAAGTCGATGAGGATGACGCCCTGGATGTGGATAATGCCCATCAGCGCGCCCGCCAACACCGGCGACGCGATCCGGGCGAAGGCCTGGCCCATCTGCACCAGGCCGCTGGCTCGCCCCAACTGATCCTGGGGTACGAGCATGGTGGTGGCCGCCGAGTATGCGGGCCACTGGATGGCGCTGAAAGTGGAACTCAGAGCCATCAACGCGTAGATATGCCATACTTCCAGCCGGTTCAGGGCCAAGAGGATGGCCACGGCCAGAGTGCATAGGCCCGCCCCCGCGTCGCTGAGGATCATGGCCCGGCGTCGCTCCCAGCGGTCCACCAGCGCGCCAGCGAAGGGCAGGGAGAGGATGCCGGGCAGCGCCGTGGACAGGGAGATCAGCGCGAACTGGGTGGCTGATCCCGTACGCTGATACACCCACACGCCCAGAGCGAAGCCTGTCAGGCCTGAACCGGTGAGGGAGACCAACTGCCCTGCCCAGATGATGAGAAACGTGCGGAACCCCTTGGCCATGAACTTTTGGGACATGTTTGGTTTCGTCATGGTCGTTCAAGCTTTACATAATTGTGGGTTTTGTAGTCAAGGCGGATGTGGACAGATCTTGCAGGATAGTATTCATGGCGTCCTCTAGATGAGTTCGCTGGTTGAACGATGGGTGATGAACGAGAATCCGTCGTCTCCGATCTATCGTCCATCATCCCCACTCTACCGTCTTGGAGCCAGGCCAAACCGGAAAGGAAGGAGATTACGGACGATGCTAAGTTTATGCGATCATGAGTTACCTGGGCCAGCTCATCTTTGCTCGCCTCGCGTACACGCCAACCCGGGACCGGCTTGGGCGGCTTGTTCCACATCTTCATGGGAATAGTAATGAGGCGATCAGGGATCATCTGCGGCAGGAACTTGGTCACGGTGCGCACCGATCCCACATTGCCTCGCTGGATCGAGGCCCAGATCACACCTTCATCGCCGAATCGCTGGCGCGCGGCCCGCACCAGCCACTCCACCAGCGCGGAGGCGATACCCTGTCGTCGGAAGCGGGGATGGACGATGAGGGTGTTCAGCAGAGCGCTGGGGCGCAGCTCCCCTTCGATCTGCGCCTGCCGGAAGCGCACCAGGCCCGCTCCGATCAAACCCTCCTGGCCGGGCGTCTCCGCCACAATGCCCAGGAAGTCCCCCTGGCGGACGCTGAGCGCGACGTAAGGATCGACCTGGTAGTGAGAGGTGAAATGGATGCGCCCAGTGTCCGGGCTATCCAGGAGCAATTGGGCGAAGGCTGAGCCGTCTTCGGGTTCGAAGGGGCGTAGGGTGAAAGGGAGAGTCATTTTTCAATCTCCTCGTCGAGGGCCCTCCTTTTTCTCGCCGTGTTTCGTGGTCTTCGCTTTCAGGATACCGTCGGAGAGCCAGGCGTGGGAGGGTCAATTGGCCTATCTGGGGTAGAACTGAGGACCTATCTCGCGATAGGCCCACGAGCTCCCGATCCGTGTTCCACGTCGAGGGAGGGGAGATGAGGAGAGGAAGGAGCTACTCGATCTTCACCAACCCCTTGCGGATGGCGTAGAGCATGGCCTGGGTGCGGTCGTAGACGTGGAGCTTGGAGAAGATGTTGTTGATGTGGTTCTTCACCGTCTTCTCGCTGATGGAGAGCTTCTGGGCGATCTCTTTGTTGGGGTGGCCTTCCGCGATGAGCGTGAGCACCTCCAGCTCACGTGGGGTGAGCTCGTCGACCAGGGGAGCCTGCCTGCCGGGCAGGGCGGCGAACTGGCGCAATACCTTTTGAGCGATCGTGGGGCCCAGGAGCGACTCGCCGTGGGAGACGGCGCGGATGGCCCGCAACATGGTCTCCGGATCGGCATCCTTGAGGATATAGCCTCGGCCGCCGGCCTGCAGTCCCCGGAAGACGAACTCGTCGTCCTCGAACATGGTGACGAAGATGATGCCGATGTGGGGCATCTCCCGGTGGAGGACGCGAGCGGCCGCCACACCATCCAGATCGGGCATCTTGATGTCCATGAGGATGACATCGGGCATCAAGGCCCGCGCCTGCTCTAATGCCTCCTGGCCCGTGGCGGCCTCGCCCACCACCTGCATGTCCTCCTCCGCCTCCAACATCGTGCGGACGCCCTTGCGGAAGAGGGTGTGGTCGTCAGCGATCAGAACTCGGATTCTCTCCGTCATGGGGCACATCCTCTTTCGTCATCCCATAATCTCCCCAAATCGGATCGGTCTGGGCGATCGAATCCGAGGGGGCCTCCCGGGCTCTCAATGGGATGACGGCTCTTACAGTCGTTCCGGCCCCCGGCGCGCTCGCCACCTCAAATCGCCCGCCCAACTGCTCCGCCCGCTCCCTCATGCTCCATAGCCCCAGGTGCGTCCCGGGCTGGGGCGCCTGAGGATCAAAGCCCCGTCCGTCGTCGGCGATGTGTAAGGTCACGTGCCCCTCACCTCGTGCCAGGGTCACATCAACCCGGTGCGCCTGGGCGTGCCTGACGATGTTATTCAACGCCTCTTGAGTGATGCGAAAGAGGGCGGTTTCCACCGGCGCGGGGAGCCGCTCGCCTTCGTCGACCATGAGCTTGATGGCCAGTTCATGTTCTCGCCGGCAGCGGGCCAGATATTCTCGTAGGGCCGGCACCAGCCCCAGCTCATCCAATACCGCCGGCCGCAGGTCGTAGATCAGGCGGCGGATATCCTGGATGTTGGCCTGGGCCAGCTCGGCCATCTCCTCGATCTCCTCGGCGGTCAGGAGCTGATCCCGCTCCATGAGCTTGCGAGCTGTGCGCAAGCGGAGGTTCAGGCTGGCCAGGGCCGGTCCCACGCCGTCGTGCAGCTCGCGGGCGATGCGCCGTCGTTCCTCTTCCTGGGCCGCCGTCACCAGGGCCAGCTGCTGGCGCAGGATGGCCAGTCGCTCCTCGTGCAGCCGGGCGTTCTCCAGGGCCAATGCCGCGCTGTGCGCCAACGTGGTGAGGAGTTCCAGGTCATCTTGCGTGTAGAGGTCGCCGGACCGCTTCTCCTCCAGGGTGAGGATCCCCAGCAGTTGTTTACCGGACAGCAGAGGCACGGCCGCCGTCGCCCCGATCCGGCGCAGGTCTTGGGCCTGGGGGGAACGGTCGTCGGGGAGCAGCAGCAGGGGGCGGCGCTCCCGGGTCAGCCAGGTGACCAGGCTCCAGATCTCCGGGGCCTCCGAGTATGTCGAAGCAGCGCTGCCTGAGTCGCTGTTGGGCGTCAAAGATGTCTCAGAAACCCGATCTCTGGTAGGGGCATGGCGTCGCCGTGCCCCTACCAGAGGTGAGCGTCCCGCCGCGGGGGGATTTTCAAGCGCCCTCTCAAAGGCCACTGGGCGATACCGGCTATCATCCAGGAGCCAGAGGATGGCCCTCCGGGCCCCCAGGGTCTGAGTCACCGTATCCAGCACCAGGCGCACCACCTCTTCCCGCTCGCGGAGGGTGCTCAACCCCCGGCTGAAGGCGGTCAGGGCCTGGCGCACCTCATACTCCCGGCGGAAGAAGGCCCGATCCACGAAGGTCTGGATGCGGCTGCGAGCCGGCTGGAAGAGGACGGCGATGAGGAGCGCTGGGAGCAGAGCAGCCAGGATCGATTGCTGGCCGGTGAGTCCCTGGAAGAGATACCCAATGGCCAGGGAGAGGAGCAGGAAGACGGCGGTGAGGGCGGCGGTCAGCAGGGAATAGGCCAGGCCCTTGCGCACCACCACCCGGATATCGAAGAGTTGATAGCGCAGGATAGCGTAGCCGACGGAGAGAGGGTAGAGGGTAGCGATGACGCCGCCCCACTGAACATTGGCTGGAGGTGGGATGTGAAGGGTGGCGGGAGCCCAGAGGAAGGCGATCCAGCCTCCCAGGCCCATGCCGATGCCTGCCACGAGCACCGTCGCCTGCTGACGGATCAGAGGAGGCGTCCCCTTTTTAAGGGCGATCTGCAGCAAAGGGACGATCTTGTTGATGAGCGAACCCACGCCAAGGATGAGGAAGTGTCCCCAGGTGCTGGACCAGAGGTACAGGCGCCACAGCCTGGGATCGTCCAGACGGGAGGCCAGGATGAAGAGCGTGGGAAAGTAGATCGTAAAGGCGGCGGCTAGGGCCACGAAGGCAGGGATCAAAGGCCAGTGGGCCAGGAACTCCTTGCGCTCCCGGTCGGCGGGGAAGCTCCAGAAGAAGATCCAGCCGGCCACGGCGGTGATCGCCGTCCAGGGATGGATCAGGTAGGTTGTCCACTTCTGCTGGCTAAGGAAGACCTCCCACACGGCCCCGAGGATGCCCGCCCAGGCCAGGAGGTAGAAGAGGAGATAGCGGTTGAGCCGGCCGCTGGGGTTGCGAATGTAGACGAAGATGCCGACGGCCAGGGAACAGACGGCGAAGAGGATGCCTCCGGGGATGAAGCGCCACAGGATGTCGGGGGTGAACTCCATCGTGGGCACGGCGATCTGTAGCGTCTGATCGCCTCGCTCCACGGTGTAGACCAGTGGGGTGCCCACCCCCGCCTCCCGCACCAGGCGGCGCATCTCCCGCCAGTGGTGGCCGTTCACGGCCACGATGCGGTCCCAGGGGCGCAGCCCGGCCTGCCAGCCGGTGAAATCCTGCGGGGTGAAGGCGCTGACGATCCGGTCCGAGGTGTAAAAGAAGCCTGGAAAGGGGTCACCGATCTGATCGGCGATGGAGTAGAGGGAGGCAACCCAGATCAGGACGGCGGCCATAATCACGCCGCCCACCACCCAGCGGGGACGCAGAGCGAAAAGGGCGGCGTCTCCTCTGTTCACTGTTTGCTCTCCTCGCGACTATGGCAGGCTCTCCTTTGCCTGCCTGAACCGCGATACCTCGTGAACATTATAGCCCGCTTGTGGCATGAGGTCAATGGCGGATCAGAAAGGGCCCAGGGCCTTTTCAAAGTCGGGGGTGACAAAGAAAGGAACCAATCGGTAAACTCCTGTGTGAATCAAACTCTCTAAGCAGGAGGAGCGGACCGATGGTTCCACACGAGTATAACACACTG
>JAJRVX010000250.1:0-5823 GCA_024277095.1 Chloroflexota bacterium | reverse complement strand
TGGCAGCCGCCCAAACGACGAGGACGCCGCTCTAACAAGGTGATTCAGCTCATGCAACAATGGTGTTAGCCCTCCACGGTTAAGGGAGGACCTACCGCTCTGAGGGGCGCAGCCCCTCAAAAGAGATTTCCCGGTTTCCGCCCCTCACCTGCCTTGCCCGGCCTGGCCCACCCGAGTCAGGCCGGGCAAGGACAGGTGCAAAGCGGAAAAGGAGGATGTTTTGGCGGAGGGAGATCCCTCCGCACCTCCCCTGTGGGCTTGCGATGGGCCTGGCGGAATTTCCACCATTTTGGATGCACTACCCCTCGCATATCGCGTTGACAGGGCCGGTAAGGTGTGATAGGATTTCAGCGGGTTGAGGGCTCCCAGGCCTTCGGTGGCGTGTGAACGACAGCGTGCTGATCGATGGCTGGCACATCATGTAAGGATGTCCGCGCAGAGACACGGGACGATCGCCGTGTCTCTATTGTATGGGGAGCCGGACAACCATTCCAGTGAGGTCGAGAGCGGTGACGAAATATATCTTTGTAACTGGCGGTGTGGTCAGCTCCCTCGGCAAGGGCGTGACGGCTGCATCCATCGGGCGGCTGCTCAAAAGCCGGGGCATTTCCGTTTCCATCCAGAAGCTGGATCCTTACCTCAACGTGGATCCCGGGACGATGTCGCCGTATCAGCACGGCGAGGTGTTCGTCACCGAGGATGGGGCCGAGACGGATCTGGACCTGGGCCATTACGAGCGGTTCATCGACGAGAACCTGACCCGGGATAACAACGTGACGACGGGCCAGATCTACGCGGAGGTGATCGCCAAGGAGCGGCGTGGCGATTACCTCGGCGGGACCATCCAGGTGATCCCCCATGTCACCAACGAGATCAAGCGGCGGATCGCTCTGGTGGCGAGGACGTCCGGCGCCGAGGTGGTGATCTGCGAGGTGGGCGGCACCGTGGGCGACATCGAGGGGCTTCCGTTTCTGGAGGCCATTCGTCAGATGCGTAAGGATGTAGGGCGGGAGAACACGGTCTACATCCACGTCACCCTGTTACCCTTCATGCCGGCGACGGGGGAGCTGAAGACCAAGCCCACGCAGCATAGCGTACGAGAGCTGCGCGGGATCGGGATCCAGCCGGACGTCATCGTGTGCCGGGCCGATTTCCCGGTCGGGGAGGCCGTGCGGGATAAGATCGCCCTGTTCTGCGACGTGGAGAAGCGGGCGGTCATCCCGTTGATCACGGCGGAGACGATCTATGAGGTCCCGCTGATGCTGGAGGAGGCCGGCCTCACCGATTTCCTGTTGGAGCGCCTTCAGTGCGCGCCGCGTAAGCAGGACCTGGACGAGTGGCGGCGGCTGGTCGCCGAGATCAAGCGCCCGAAGGAGCGGCTGTCCATCGGCTTGGTGGGGAAGTACGTGGAGTTGCAGGATGCCTACATCAGCGTGAAGGAGGCGTTGCTGCACGCCGGCGTCGCGATCAACCGGGACGTGGATATCGAATGGATCAGCTCGGAGGACCTGGAGCGCGGTCGCGGGCTGGATCGGCTGCAGGCCGTGGACGGCATCGTGGTGCCGGGGGGATTCGGCTACCGGGGCATCGATGGGAAAATCGTCGCCGCACGCTACGCCCGTGAGCACAAGGTCCCCTATCTGGGACTATGCCTGGGCATGCAGATCATGTGCATCGAGTTCGCACGCACCGTGTTGAACTCGGAGGAGCCCAACAGCACGGAGTTCGACGTGACGACCCAGTATCCGGTGATCGACCTGCTGCCGGAGCAGCGTTCCATTGAGGACCTGGGCGGCACCATGCGCCTGGGGATCTATCCGTGCCGCCTAGTGCCCGGGACCCGGGCGTGGGAGGCATACCAGACGGATCTGGTGTCGGAGCGTCATCGTCATCGCTTCGAGTTCAATAACGCGTACCGGGACCTGCTGGGGCAGGCCGGGATGGTGTTCAGCGGCCTCTCCCCCGACGGACGCCTGGTGGAGATCGTCGAGCTGCGGGATCACCCCTGGATGGTGGGCACACAGTTCCACCCGGAATTCAAGTCGCGCCCGAACGCTCCTCATCCTCTCTTCCGTGATTTCTTGAAGGCTGCCGAGGCACATCGGCGAGAGCGCCTCCAGGCGGGGCAGGTCTCCTTGATGTCGGTTGAGGAGAAGACGGAGACGGCGTGAGAGGGCGCAAGTCGCGGCCATTCGTGTCCCCCTGTCGCGTTCTGTGGGCCTCGCGTCTCCGGGATGGCCTGGGAGAGCGCCAGCTCTTCCGAGGAAACGGATGCTTTTCGCCCTTCACCTGCCCTCCTGGGGCAGAGGGCTCTCGGCCTGAGAGCGTGTCTGATCTTCCGCCTTCGGACCCGCCTGGCCTCGGCCCGGGTCCTTCAGGAAGGGCTGAGAAAGGCGGGTGCAGGCCAGAAAAGCGGGGTTTTCGTGGAGGGGAAGTCTCCTCCACACCTCTCCCTGTGGAGCCGGTAACTGAGGAAGCTCCTCGGATAACCTTACCGGTGGATTTTCAGACACGCTCTGAGCCCCGACCACGCAGGTAGCGGCGAGAAGGTGGACATTTTTGCGGAGGGAATTCCCCTTTGCGCCTCCCCGGCCCCCGGTGTCGGCTTGGGAAAACTCGCGTGCGGCGCTATTGCAGGCGGTGGTTTGGGCAGCTTTATGGTATAATGTGGGCGAAAACACATGTTAAGATGCGCTCGCCCGTGGAGCCGTTGCCGGCGATCCGGGCGCGGGATTGAGGTTGGTACGTGAGATCCGGACGAGAGATCTGGCGGTTCATCCGCCTGTGGCGCTACGTGGCTTGGGATGGCCCTGACCAACGTGGTGAGTGGAAGGGGATTTCTCGGGGGTACGTGTAGGGATGGCGGGGGATGCCGCCGCGTGAGGGCCCGGGAGGCGCATGCGTCTCGGCGGGTGTCAGGGTTGTGTGTCCGGCGGTGGACTGTCGTCTGGTCGCCGGTTGGAATGATCGTGGGGGTGACAGATGTCTGGACATTCGAAATGGTCGACGATTAAGCGGAAGAAAGGGGCCATGGACGCGAAGCGGGGTGCCCTCTTCACCAAACTGGCGCGCGAGATTCAGGTCGCCGCGCGGGAGGGCCCCGATCCGGAATATAACTTCAAGCTGCGGCTGGCGATTGAGAAGGCCAAGGCGCACTCCATGCCCAAGGAGAACATCGAGCGGGCTATCCGCCGAGGGAGCGGCCTGGAGAAGGGCGGCGAGAAGCTGGAGCAGATCATCTATGAGGGATATGGGCCTCATGGTGTGGCCATCATCGTGGAGGTGCTGACCGACAATCGCAATCGGGCCGTGTCGGACATCCGCCGCCTGTTCAACCGGGCCGGTGGGAGCCTGGGCGAGTCCGGGAGCGTGGCCTGGCAGTTCGAGATGAAGGGATACATCACCATTCCCATGGAAGGGAAGGACGAGGAGTCCCTGTTCGAGGCCGCGATCGAGGCGGGTGCCGAGGACGTTGAGTTCAGCGATGAGGTGGCCGAGGTGTATACGGCACCTACCGATCTGCAGGCCGTGCGTGAGGCGTTCCAGAAGCAGGGCATCGCCGTGGAGACGGCGGAGCTGGTCTGGAAGCCGAAGAACCCCGTCTCTCTGGGCACCAAGGAGACGCTCCAGAACCTCTCCTTGATCGAGGCCCTGGAGGATCTGGAGGATGTCTCTCGCGTGTTCTCGAATCTGGATATCTCGGAGGAGGCCGTCGAGGAGTTCGCCGCCGCGTAGGGACCTCTGGGAAAGACGAGGATAAAACCTGGTGCTCGTGTTAGGGATCGATCCGGGCGTCGCCATCACGGGATATGGTGTGGTGGAGCAAGGGCGCGATCAGCTATCGTTGGTCGCGTGCGGAGTGGTGACGACGCCTCCACACCAGCCGTTGGCGGAGAGGTTGCGCACGATCTATCAGGAGCTGTCCGATCTGATCGGCCGTTATCGGCCGGAGGCGGTGGCGATAGAAGAGCTTTTCTTCGGACGGAATGTGCGTACGGCCATCTCAGTGGGACATGCTCGCGGTGTGGCGTTATTGACGGCGGCCCTGGCCGATCTTCCCGTGTTCACTTATACGCCCACGGCCGTCAAGATGGCGATCATCGGATATGGAGGAGCGAGTAAGCGTCAGATGCAGGAGATGGTGCGTATGCTCCTGGGGTTGCCGGACGTGCCGCGCCCGGATGATGCCGCAGATGCCATCGCTGTAGCGATCTGTCACATCCATTCGGCTCAGTGGGATCAGATGGCCGCTGCTGCCGGAGATTCGTGATCGGCGTTGCCGTGAGGCGGTCATGCAAGGTGGGTACAATTCCGATGCGATCGTCGCGAGCGCGGTGGTTGCATGGCTGTGCGAGGGGGATCTATGGGGAACGACGAGATGACAGCGGAGGGCCGGGATAGGCGGCTCGAGGCCCGTCGAGAGGAGGACGGGCGAAAGGCGTATCGCGTCCTGATCGCCGAGGATGAGGCGCCGCTGCGGAATCTACTCAAGCTCTCCCTGGAGAACGCGGGGTATGAGGTATTCCCCGTTGAGGATGGACAACAGGCGGTCGAAGTCTTCGATTCGCAGGACATCGACCTCGTGATCCTGGATATCATGATGCCCAGGTTGGATGGCTTCAGCGTCTGTCGCCATATCCGGAAACGCTCTGACGTTCCCATCATTATGTTGACGGCCCTTGGCAACACCGATGACCTGGTCCAGGGGTTCGAGCTGGGTGCTGACGATTACATCACCAAGCCGTTCACGTTCAAGGAGGTCGAGGCGCGCATCCAGGCGATCCTGCGCCGGGTGGAGTGGAGCCGCAATCGGCCGAAGCCTCATGTGATCTCGATCGGTCGTGTGACCATCGATACCGAATCGCACGAGGTGTTCGTGGATGGCGAGCCGCGGCATCTGACGCCCATCGAGTTTCAGCTTCTGTATTACCTTATGGCCCACGCGGGCCAGACGGTCCCCAAGGAGACGCTCTTCCGAGAGGTGTGGGGGTACGACTTCGTGGGCGGGACGAACCTGGTGGAAGTCGGGATTCGACGGTTGCGTGAGAAGGTGGAGGAGAATCCGTCCAAGCCGACGCACATCCTGACGGTGCGAGGTGCGGGTTATCGCTTCCGGGAACCGTGATGATCGCTTGGGTGGAAGGGCGTGTTCTGGCACGCGGGAAGGATTATGTGGTGATCGATGTGGGGGGCATAGGCCTGAAGGTCTTTGCCCCCGCGCCGCTTCTGGCCCAGGCGCGGGTCGGAGAGCGGTTGGCCGTGCACACGCACCTGCATGTGCGGGAGAACGACCTGGCCCTGTTCGGCTTTGCCGATGAGGAGGAGCTGGCCATGTTCGGCCTCCTGCTCTCCATCTCCGGCGTGGGGCCGCGGGTGGCGCTGGCCGCGCTGTCGGCCATGTCCGTGGATGCGCTGCGAATGGCCATCGCACAGGAGCAGCCGGAGCTGTTGTCTCGTGTCCCCGGCATCGGCAAGCGCACGGCTCAGAAGATCGTGCTCGAGCTGAAGGACAAGCTGCCGGCCGTGGAGGTGCCCGAGGAGCTGGCCGCGCTGACGGAGGCGGATGCCGAGGTGATCGACGCCCTCACGGCGTTGGGGTACAGCGTGGTGGAGGCTCAGCGGGCGGTTCAGTCCCTGCCTCGCGACGTCACCGATGTGGAGGAGCGCCTGCGTCTGGCGTTGGCTTCCTTCGCCGAATGAGCGCAGGTGTCCATCGGATATCGTGCGGTCGGGTAGCCCTCTACCCGACCATCTGTG
This sequence comes from Chloroflexota bacterium, assembly GCA_024277095.1. Taxonomy (GTDB): domain Bacteria; phylum Chloroflexota; class Anaerolineae; order DUEN01; family DUEN01; genus DUEN01. The sequence continues at coordinate 66 of JAJRVX010000250.1, read as the reverse complement.
GGATGTGATTTCCCCTCTGTTTTTCTTCTGATTGTCTTGGCCTCATCCGTCGTCAGCGGTCAAAAG
>JAJRVX010000249.1:0-8662 GCA_024277095.1 Chloroflexota bacterium | reverse complement strand
GACGGCTAAGGCCGCCTCGCGCCGCCGATCGACGTCCACCAGGGCGAAGGCGGAGGCGAGTTCGAAGGCGAAGGCATCGACGAAGTCGAGCTCGACGCGATCCCGGGCCAAGAAGGCGACCGCTCAGAGCGAGACGGAGAAGGCCCGGAGCTCGTCGAGCTCATCCCGACGACGGACCTCGGCCAAGAAGGCGGAGGCCGCATCGGCGGGGAAGAAGGGCACGGCCAAGGCGACGCGACGCCGAACCGCGGAGTCATCCAGCGCGAAGGTGGAGAAGACGACGCGACGAGCGAGCAAGAAGACGACGGCTTCGAAGTCGAAGACTTCCGCCAGCGCCGGAAAGAAGGCATCGACTCGCACGGGGAAGAAGGAGGCGAAGGCGGAGACGAAGCCGAAGCCCGCGGAGAAGCCTCAGGCGGAGCCGGCGGAGAAGCCCAAGGCGAAGACGCAGCGTACCGGCCGACGCAAGCCTATGGTGATCGCCTCGGTGCCGCTATCCCAGCGGAAAGGATGACCCTTCCGCGGAAATCAAACGGCCGCGATGATCCCCATCGCGGCCGTGTCATTTCCCCATTCAATTCATCGGCGGGGCGACGGGTAGGATGTTTCTCTTCGCACCGCCGGATATGTTTCTTCTGATCTATGTCAGGAAGTAAGCCAGCACGACGAGCAGGACCATCAGCGCGATGGCCAGTGTGAACAGGCGGCGCAGATCCTGGATGACGTAGTGGTACTCCTTCGCAAAGTCCACCGTCGCCGTGGACGTCGTCGCGGCGGCCTTCGGCGGCGCGGCCTGCGCCGCGGTGGCGCTGGCCGCGGGCGTGCTCCTCGGCTTCTGCTGGCTTGGCGCTCGCCGCTTGCTGTATCGCTGTGGCCGGGCTGCCTTGCGTGCCTTCCGTGATCGCTTGGCCATGAAGATCCTCCGCATGGGTGATGAACGACGTTGTCATTATATAGCAGAGCTCGATCCCGGTCAATCGCGACGCAGCCGCCGGGTTGCCATCGCCCACATCATCTTCGTCTCCTCCAGCCGTAGGAGCAGGGTGGCCAGCCCGTAGACGGCCACCGCCGCCAGCCCCCCCATCGCCACGATGGCGAAGTCCCCCAACAGCGTCCCGGCCGGCAGGATCGCCTCCAGCCTGTTCACCAGTTGCCACACCATCAGGCCCATCACCAGGGTAGCTCCCGCCGATCGCGTGGCGACCCGGACGACTCCCTGGTTTCCGAGGCCGCCTATCCGGCGGTGCAGCAGGATGAGCATGATGGTGACGTGGGCCGCGTGTTTGGCTGAGTCGGCCAGCACGAGCCCCAGGTATCCCAGCGGCTGGAGCAGGATGAGCGCGACGGCCAGATACACGCCCACAGAAGCCACGCCCACGCTGGCCGGCGTCAGCGTGTCCTGTTGGGCGTAGAAGGCGTAGTTCAGGGGCCAGTCGACGGCGGCGAAGATCAGGCCGAGCAGGTAGAATCGCAGCGCGGCCACCACGGCGGCGGTATCCTCGGGCCGGAAGGCGCCGTGTTCGAAGATGAGCCGCACGATGGGGGTCGCCAGCACCCATAGCCCAACCGTGGCGGGCAGGATCAGGTAGAGCAGCAGACGCAGCGCCCGACCCAGCGTCTGCCGATAGCCGTCCCAGTCCCCCGCGACGGCCAGTTGGGAGAGGGAGGGCAGCGAGGCGATGGAGATCGCCACGGCTACCAGCCCATGCGGGAACTGGATCAGGGTGGTCGCGTTCTGCATCCAGGCCACGCTGTTGGGCCCCGTGCGGGAGGCCAGGTTCCCATCGATGGTGACCTGGATCTGGCTGATGATCATCCCGGCCCCGATGGGAAGATAGAGCCGGATGATGCGGCGTAGCGCGGGATGGCGCCAGTCCCATAGGAATTGCAGGCGAGCGTCGCGCAGCCCCAGCGTTTGGATCGCCAGTTGGCCGAGGGAGCCCAGCAGCACGCCCAAGGACAGGCTGTATACATCCAGTCGGCCGGATAGGAGGATCACCGTGACCACGATGCCCAGGTTGAACACGGCGGCGCTGAAGGCGGGGAAGGTGAACCGTTTCAGCGCGTAGAGGACGCCCATCAGGATGCCGGCCATGCCGAAGAAGAACACGGCGGGCGCCAGGATTCGCAGCGATCGGGTGAGCACCTCCAGCAACGGCGCGTCGAACCCGCCGCCCAGGAGCCAGGCGACCTGGGGGGCGAACAGCTCCAGGATGAGCACGAACAGCGCCAGCGAGACGCCCAGGATGCTAATCAGCACCGACGCGGCCGGCCAGAGCTCGCGGCGTCGCTCGGGGCGGGCGTAGTCGCTGAGCACCGGCACCAGCGCCGCGCTGAGCATGCCGCCGATGAGCAGATCGTAGGTCATGAGGGGGACCCGGCTGGCCAGCCGGAACGCGCTCACCGGCCCCGTCGCCCCAAACAGGTCGGCGATCAGCGTCTCTCGCACCAGGCCGAGCACCCGGCTGGCCACGCTGCCCAGCGCCAGGATGCTCGCCGAGCGGGCGATCTCCCCCGTCGCCGCGGGCTGAGAGGGGCGCGCCGGCGCGTCGGCCAGATCACTCACCGGCCTCGCTCCCGGACGTCATGTGCTGGATGATCCGCTGGATGAGCGCGGTGGTGGAGTAGCCGGGGAGGTAGGGGAGATAGCGGACGGTGGCGCCGACGGCCTGAGCAGCCTCCAACTCCGGCGGGCGCTTGCCGCCCGGTTGCCCCCAGTCGCCCCCCTTGGCGTAAATGTCGGGGCGCAGCGCCCGCACCAATGCGATGGCGGTGTCCTCCTCGAAGATGACGGCCAGATCCACGGAGGCCAGCGCGGCCACCAGGGCCGCGCGCTCCGTCGCGGGGACCAGAGGGCGGCCGGGCCCTTTCAGGCGGCGCACGCTGGCGTCCCCGTTGATGCCTACGATCAGCGCGTCACCCAGCGCCCGCGCCCGGGCCAGGTAATCCACATGTCCCATGTGCAGCAGGTCGAAGCAGCCGTTGGTCAGGACGACCGTCTTTCCGGCTGCCCGCCAGTCCTCTCGCCGCTCGATGGCCTCGGTCAGCGTCACCACGTCGCCCACGGTTGGCACCTCCGGGCGGCATTGTACCCGATGGGGCGGGGGGAGGCAATTGAGGTGCCAGAAGGCGTGCGGTTACCACACGGCTCCATATGCGTCCCAAAGTGAGACAGTAGGCGTTGATGATGGCCTGTTCTCATTGCCATTCGAGGGTTTGACGTTTCCTCTTCCGAGGCATCTGGCTATCTCTCCCGTTTCAGTTGCGTGAATCCGGCGAGCGGGGCGGCTGCCCGCCCAGGATGGCCGTGATCCCGCCGTCCACGTAGAGGGTCTGCCCGGTGATGTATTCCGCCGCCTGGCTGCACAGGAACAACACCGCGGCGGCCACGTCGATCGGCTGCCCCACCCGGCCCCAGGGGATCGGCTTGCCCCACGCCTCCGGATCGTACGTCGGATCCTCCCAAAACCGCTCCACCTCGATGGCGCCGGGGCTGATGTTGTTGACCGTGATCCGATATGGCGCCAGCTCCTGCGCCATGCCCATGGTGAGCAACTTCAGCCCGCCCTTGGTAGCCGCGTAGTGGGTGAACCGGGGCACCGTGCGAGCCCCATGCACCGATCCGATGTAGATGATTCGGCCTCCCTCGCCCTGGCGCACCATCACCCGGGCGGCCGCCTGGCCGCAGAGGAAGGCCCCCTTTAAGTTAACGCCGTGGGTGATGTCCCACACCTCCTCCGTCAGCTCCAGGAATGGGGCGGGCATGGTGACGCCCGAGTTGTTCACCAGGACATCCAACCGGCCGAACTCGGCCACGACGGCGTCCACCATGGCGTTCACCTGGGCCGACTGGGACACATCCGCCTGCACGGTCATGGCGCGGCCGCCCGCCTGCCAGATGGCTTCCGCCACCTCCTCGGCCCCCTCCGCGCTGCGATGGTAGTGCGCGGCGACCCAGGCGCCTGCCTCCCCCAGGGCTCGCGCCAGTCCCGTCCCGATCCCACGCCCCGTCCCCGTGACGAGCGCGACCTTGCCCTCAAGGCTCACGTGCAGATCCATGTTCTCCCTCCGATCGGTTGGATCCCCCCGGCGATAGCCTGGCCCTCATGCGGTAGTACCACAGCCCATCATCCCCCAGAAACGTGCCGTACCGGACGAAGCCGCGCCTCTGGTAGAGACGCCACGCCCTCTCGTTGTCCGTTACCACCGTCAGGATCACCGTCGCCAGCCCGCGAGCTCTTGCCTCGGCCATCACCCGGTCCATCAGCGTGCTTCCCAGGCCCCTGCCCTGATACGCATCGGCGACGGCAAGCCCGAACGTGGGCTCCGGAGACTTCAGGTCCCACAGGAAGCACCAGCCGATGATCTTCCCTTCGGCCAGGGCGATCAGATCGAACTTCTCGTCCACCTCCGGGAGGTTGGCACGAGCGACCTCCCGACAGATCTCTGACGTGGTCTTCGGCCCTAGCGGACGAAACGTCCGCTTCGACTCCTCGCTGAGCCCGTTGTAGAATCGCGCCAGCGCCTCGGCATCCTGTGGGGTCAGCCGTCGTATCTCCATCTCGATCCCCGCAAAACGCCCGGTTTAGCCCCTCTGTCGCTGGGTCTGGAGACGTGAGCAGCCGTTGCCACCCGATCGCTCGGCCAGCGGCACGGTCATGAATCCCATCGTGTACAGACGGTAATAGGCACCTCGCCTGGCCAGGAGCTCCTCGTGGGTGCCCTTCTCCACGATGCGGCCGTGCTCCAGGACCACGATCTGATCGGCCCGCACGATGGTGCTCAGCCGGTGGGCGATCACGAAGGCGGTCCGCCCCTTCAGCAGCCGCTTCATGGCCTCCTGGATCAGCCGCTCGGTCTGCGTGTCGATGCTGGAGGTCGCCTCGTCCAGGATGAGGATGCGCGGGTCGGCCAGCAAGGCCCGGGCGAAGGCGATCAACTGTCGCTGTCCGACGGAGAGGATGGCGCCGCCCTCCTCCACCTGGGTGTAGTAGCCGCTGGGCAGGCGCTCGATGAACTCGTGGGCCCCGATCGCCCTGGCCGCCTCGATGACCTCCTCGTCGGTGGCGTCCAGCCGGCCATAGCGGATATTGTCCATCACCGACCCGCGGAACAGGAACGTCTCCTGGAGCACGATGCCCATCTGTCGTCGCAGGGAGGCCAGATCCACGTCCCGGATGTCGTATCCATCGATCAGGATCCGCCCGGAGTCGACCTCGTAAAAGCGGCCCAACAGCGAGACCAAGCTGCTCTTGCCCGCGCCGGTGGCCCCGACGAATGCCACCATCTGACCGGGCCGGACGTGGAGGTTGATATCCTGCAGGACGGGCACTCCCTCCTCGTAGGAGAAGGAGACATGATCGAAGATCACCTCGCCCCGGATGGGGGGGAGCTCGATGGCGCCGGGCTTGCTCTGGATCTCGGGCGGTCGATCGAGCAGGTTGAAGATGCGCTCGCCGGCCGCCATGGCCACCTGTAACGTGTTGTAGCGCTGCGCCAGGTCGCGAATGGGGTTGAAGAACCGGTCGATGTAGAGGATGAACGCCACGAGCACGCCGGGCGTGATCTGCTCGCCCAGGACGGCCGAGCCACCGAAGCCGATGGCCAGCGCGATGGCCATGGAGCCCAGGAAGTCCACGCCTGGGAAGAAGATGGCGGACAGCCGGGCAGCCCGGAGCTGCGCGTCCAGGTAGTTGTGGTTCACCTCCTCCACAAAGCGCTTCAGATTCAGCGCCTCCCGGGTGAACGCCTGGACCACGCGCACGCCCTGGATGTTCTCCTGCAGGTAGCCCAGCAGGCGGCCGTTGTAGTAACGGACCCGCCGCCAGTTGTCCCGGGCGCGTACCCGCCAGATGGCGGTGATGAGGAACATCACCGGCAGGACGGTGAAGGTGATCATGGAGAGGTAAGCGTTCAGGGAGACCATGGCGATGATGATGCCGGCCAGCATGAACAGGTCGGCGGCCGTTCCCACGATGGCCCAGGTCACCAGGTCCTGCAACCGGTTCACGTCGGAGGTCACCCGTGACATGAGCACGCCTACGTCCGCTCGATCGAAGAAGCTGAGCGATTGTCGCTGCAGGTGCTCGAAGAGCTGCTTGCGGATCTGATAGATGCTCATCTGGCCGGCCTCGGCCACGACGGCGACCTGGGCGGCGCGGGCCAGCCAGGCGACGATGTTGACGCCCACGTAGGCGGCCACCAGCCAGCGCAGGAGCGGAAGGTTCCCCTTGGCGATGGCGTTGTCCAGGGCGAACTTGATCAGATAGGGGCCGGCGAGGGTGGCGCCGGTGACCATGCCCATCAGCAGCAGCGCCAGCACCATCTGTCGCCAGTACGGCTTCACATACCCCAGCAGCCGGCGGGCGATCCGGCTGTCGTACTGCTTGTGTTGCAGGTGCTCCGGGATCTCGAAGTCCAGCTCCTGGGCCTCGCGTGGTCCGAATAGTCGCCTCAGCCATGCCTTCACCGTGTCCTCCCTCCCCGGGCGGGCTGTGCGGTGCGGGCGACCGCCGCCGCGGCCTCCTCCTGATCCCGTAGCTGTAGATCGTAGATCTCCCGGTAGGGGCCTGGCTCGCGCAGCAGCTCTTCGTGCGTGCCCCGCTGCACGATGCGGCCGTGATCCAGCACCAGGATCTGATCCGCGTTCTTCACCGTGGTCAGCCGCTGCGCGATGACGAACGAGGTGCGCCCTTTCATCAGCGTCGTCAGGGCCTGTTGGATCTTGTACTCCGTCTCCGTGTCCACGCTGGAGGTCGAGTCGTCCAGGACGAGGATGCGTGGGTTCACCAACAGCGCCCGGGCGATGGCGATCCGCTGGCGCTGTCCGCCCGACAGGGTGATGCCGCGCTCGCCCACCTCCGTATCATATCCCTTGGGGAAGGACATGATGAACCCGTGGGCATGGGCGGCCTTGGCCGCCGCGATCACCTCCTCCTCGGTGGCATCGGGGCGGCCGTAGGTGATGTTCTCCCGGATGGTGGTGGCGAAGAGCAGCGTGTCCTGAAGCACCAGGCCGATCTGGCGGCGCAGCGATTTCAGGGTGACCTTGCGCACGTCGTAGCCGTCGATGGTGACGCGACCGGCCGTCACATCGTAGAAGCGGGGGATCAGATTGACCAGCGTGCTCTTGCCGGAGCCCGTGTGCCCTACCAGCGCGATGATCTCCCCCGGCCGGGCGTGAAAATGGATATCCCGGAGCGCCGGGTACTTGTCGTCTGGGTATTGAAAATCGACGTGCTCGAACCGCACATGCCCCTCGACCGGGGGCAGCTCCATCGCGTCCGGGGCGTCCCGGATCTCCGGCGGGGTATCCAGCACCTCGAAGATGCGATCGCCGGCGGCCAGCGCCTCGGCCGTCAGGTTGACGATGAACCCCAGCCGCTGCACCGGCATGGCCAGCATGAGGACGTACCCGTTGATGGCGACCAGGGTGCCCAGGGTGACGTCCCCCCGGGCGACCATGGGGCCGCCGAACCACAGGATGAGCGCCGTGCTGCACGAGATGAGGAACATCATGAAGGGGAAGTTCGTGCCCCAAAAGCGGATGGCGCGCAGCCGCAGCGCCATATATTCCCGGTTCGTCTCATCGAACTTCCGCATCTCGAAGGGCTCACGGGCGAAGGCGCGCACGACCTGGGCTCCGGTGAGGTTCTCCTGCAGCACGCTGCTCACCTCGGCGAACTGCTGCTGCACCTGGCGCCACAGGGGGCGCATGTGGCGGGCGAAGTAGAGCACGAAGACGGCCAGGAAGGGGATCGGGATAAGGGCGATGAGCGCCAGGCGCCAGTTCATGCGCAGCAGGATGGCGATGATGCCGAACAGGAGCAGCAGGATGTTGAGCGCATCCAGCAGGCCCATCCCGACGAAGCGCTGCACCGAGTTGACGTCCTCGGCCGTGCGGGACATGAGTTGTCCGGTCTGCGAGCGGGTGTGGAACGAGAAGCTGAGGCGCTGGATGTGGTCGTAAAGCTGGTTGCGTATGTCGTATGCGACCCACTGTGATAGCGCCTGTACGCCGTAGCGCTGTCCGAAGGAGAAGATCGTCCTGACCAGGCTGATCCCGACGACGATGAGCGCTGCGTGGATCAGGTATCGGTGCTCGCCCCGGGTCAGGCCGATGTCGATGACCTGCTTGATCAGCCAGGGGATGATCAGGTTCAACCCGGTGACGGCCATGAGGCAGAGGTACGTGAGTATCAATCGCCTACGATGGGGCCTCAGGTAGGCGATCAACCGAATCAGCGTCTCCATGGCTCCCCTTGTCCTGTCACGGCAGGGAGGGCTCCCCGCATGGAAGTGCGAAGGGCACCCGATGGCGCCCGCGCGGGCATGATAGCATCGTCTCCGGGGAGCGTCAACTGATTGTGCGAAGGGTAGTGTATCTTTTTCGGTGGAAATACAGCAGGGAGCTTTGAGGGGCGCAGCCCCTCAAAAGAGACTTCCCGGTTCCCGCCCCTCACCTGCCTTGCCCGGCCTTGCCCACCCGAATCAGGCCGGGAAAGGGCCGGTGCAAAGCGGAACGCTCATATTGGAATAGGCGACACAGTGACCTTCCAGTGCCATATAGGACGGAGCCATTGGGATAGAGAATGGAAAAGAGAGATAGGCTCGCTCAACAGCTGATTCATTACCAAGACCATGCGACCGAAGGCACCCAAGT
>JAJRVX010000248.1:0-16143 GCA_024277095.1 Chloroflexota bacterium | reverse complement strand
GTTGGGGATGCTGGCGGGGAAGGGGTATCAGGGCGCCGTCTCGCTGGAGCTTTTCAATCAATCCTACTGGGAGATGCCCCCGAGAGACGTGGCGCGCATCGCCTTCGAGAAGCTTCGCTCGGTTTTACCGGAGGGGTGATCCATGCTGACAGCCGAGGGATGCCGTTCGCGACAGGGCCGGTTGTGGGAGAAAGTCAAGGCCGAGGTCGAGGTTATCCTCATCGCGGCGCCGTGGCACGTCCACTACCTGACGGGGCACTACGTCTCGCCCAACACGCTGAACGTGCCCTGCACCCGCTTTCTGGTCCTGGAGCGGGGTGGGGCGGCCTGGCTCTTTCTGGACAATTGGGCGGCCCGGGAGGCACAGCATGCTCATGTGGATGAGATCGTGGTGTACGAGTGGTACGATGGCCGTCGGCCGGGGAGCGATCGCCACGCCGGCGTTGTGGGGATACTGGCAAGTTGGCTGCTCGAGAGGCGGCCGCGGCGCGTGGCGGTTGAGCCCGCCCATCTGCCGTGGGGGATCGCGGAGGCTTTGCGGGAGTCGGGGGCAACCGTGGTGGATGTGACGCCGGTGCTGCAAGCGATGCGGCTCCGAAAGGATCCCGATGAGCTGGCGGCCATTCGGTTCGCCGTGCAGGTGGCCGTGGCCGGACACGCGGCGGCGCGTGCAGCCGTCCAGCCGGAGGTAACCGAGCTCGACGTGTATGCGGCGGTGCACGCGGCGACGGTGAAGGCTGCCGGGGGTGTGGTGACGATGCTGGGGGATTTCGCATCCGGCGGTCGATCGGGAGGGCCGCCGTCCGACCGGATCTTGCAGCCGGGCGACCTGATGATCGTCGACTTCTTTCCCATAGTCAATGGCTATCGTGCGGATATCACGAACACGTACGCGGTTGGGCAGCCCACGGATGCACAGCGCCGGCACATGGATTTGCTGCTGCGCGCCAAGGCTGCGGGCGAGTCGATGCTGCGTCCGGGGGTGGCGGGGGGACAGGTGTATGCGGCCGTGCGGGGCGTCTTTGAGGAGGCCGGGATAGCGGGGCACTTCCCGCATCATGCGGGGCATGCTTTGGGGCTGATGCACCCGGAGCCGCCGTTCTTCGTCCCGGAGAGTCAGGAGCTGTTGCAAGAGGGACAGGTGGTCACCCTGGAGCCGGGGCTCTATGATCCCGCCGTGGGGGGGATGCGCATCGAGGACAACTACCTCATCACGGCCGATGGTTTCGAGCGGCTATCGAATCACGTCAAAGGGTTCTCGTAACACGTAATGCGTGAATGCGTAAGGGGAGGGCGATGTGAAGCGGTTCCACTTCCGTGACCTGGGAGGACGACCGGGGCGGCATGTGCTGGCGGGGATCTTGGACGGCGAGTGGCTGAATAAAGGCGGCTTGAGCTTTCACCCGCCGGGCTTTCGTACCCATGGCGGGGAGTCCGTGCACGTGCATGAGGACCAGGAGGCTTTTTGCATCGTGCAGGGGCGCGGTATCTTGCAGCTGGATGGAGAGGAGATCCCGGTGCAGGCGGGGGATGTGATCATCATCGAGCCGGGCGAGAATCATCACCTGATCTCCTCGGAGGAGGATCCCATTGTCAACCTGTGGCTGCACGCCGGTGATGAGCCGCATCCCCACCAGCGATGAGGGGAATTGTGAGTGTGCGGAGGATGTTGTGATGCAGGGACCCGTGCGGGCGGTCACGTTCGATGTTGGCGGGACGCTGGAGGTGATGATCCCGGACCGGGAGGGCCGGTTGGCCGCCTGTCGCACGGATATCCCGGCGCTACTGGCCCGGCATGGCATCCGGCTGCGTGAATCCCCGGAAGCGTTGGTGGAAGGGATCATGGCGGGGATTCGTCGGTATGCGGACGCATTGCGTCGGGAGGGCCGGGAGCCTTCGCCGCTGACCCTGTGGCGGGATTATCTTCTGCCTCAGGTGGACTGGCCGGATGGGGAGGAAGGGGAGCGACTGGGGGATGCCCTGTTGTGGATTTGGGAGTCCAAGTTCTTCCGGCGCTCTCTCCGCCCGGGGGCCGCCTCAGTGCTTCGGGCGATCCGCGCCATGGGACTGCGCACGGCGCTCGTCAGCAACACCGTCAGCCCCACCTTCGTCACCGCCCAGATGCAGCGCTACGGGCTTCCCGCCGAGCTGACCGGCCCGGTGGTCCTCTCCTCGCATGTGGGATGGGCCAAGCCCCATCCCACCATCTTCCAGCACGCCGCTTCCCTGTTGGGCGTGGAGCCGGCTGTCTGCGTGCATGTGGGGGATTCGCCGGAGGCGGATGTGGAAGGGGCACGGCGGGCGGGCTTCCGGTTGGGTGTGTGGCTGGATGCCCCGGATACGCTATATGCTGGCGAGCGGCCTCCGCCCGTCCCCATCGAGGCGAGCATCAGCAGCCTGGACGAACTGCCTGACCTCGTCCGCCGTCTGATCTGAGGGGCGTAAAGCCCCTCGTGCCTTCGCGTCTATCCGGACTCGTTTGTGGGCGTCTCGGGCTCCTGAGCGGGGGGCGTCTCCTCCGGCGGTGGGGGCGTGGGTGTGGGGGTCGGCTCTGGCTCCGGGCCGACTAAGTACACCGCTCGCCACGGCTGGTAGTGGCTGACGAACACATCCCGGCCGATCTCGTTCCCCTGGCCATCCTTGATGATCCGAATCACGGTGACATCCATGCCCTCTTGTGCCCAATCCACCTGCTTGCGCGCCCCCGGCGGGAGGCTGGGATCCAGCTGGTACACCGGGTCCGGAGGCGGCTGGCGATTCTCGATGATCGGGCCGATCATCTCCACCTGGCGGTCGGGTTTGGTCCCATAGAAGCTGAACGCGAGGATGCCGCGACGTGGGTCCACCTCTGGCTTGATCAGCAGGTAATGCTCGGTGTCGTTGCGGAAGCGGAAGTCCACATCCGGGGTATAGATGGTGGCGTCCAGGCCGGGCTCGCCGTACCAGCTCACCACATATCCATGAGCCCAGCGCTCCAGGATGGGGAACCCTCCGAAGAAGGCCGCCCGGAAGACGGTGGTGGAGACCTGGCACACTCCGCCGCCGATGCCCACGGCGGTGCGGTCGCCCCAGATGATCAGCGAGTCCTCGAACCCGTTGGCGGCCGTGATGTCCCCGACGATGCGATTGAATGAGAACTCGCCGCCGGGCGGGATCACGACGCCGCGGAACTTCTCCGCAGCGGTCACGATGTTGTGCACTCGAGCGGCGCTGGAGCCAGCGAAGCGGCTCTCGCCTCGTGCCACCAGCTCCTTGATCCCCATCTCATGCACGTTCCTCTCATCGACGGCGGGCGGCACGGCGCGCACCGGCAGCTCCGCCTCCCGGTCGCCACGGGCGACCGCCGCCTGGATCCGTCGGACCGTTTCCGGCACGTCCAGCTCCCGACCGACCTGGCTGGGCACCAGCGTGGTGAAGGTCCCCGTGTCCGGGTCGAAGTCGATGCGGGCATCCCTCGGCTCAATGGCGATGAGCTCGGCCCATCGCTCCACCTCGGCGGTCAGGGCCGCTTCGTCCAGCGTGATGTCGAAGGAGTCCTCCCTTCTCTCCAGCCGCATCATCTGGGCCAGCTGGGCTGGATCCAGGGCGAAGCTTAACGAGCCGTCGGGGCTGGTCAGGGTGATGGGCCCGCTGAGGAATTCCCGGACCTTTTCCTCGGCGGCGGAAAGGTCGGAGATGGCCGGCTGGTGCTCCTGGATCACGGCATCCACCACGCCGGGCTTCCCCTGTTGGAGGCGATCCATGATCGCTGCCAGGGTGGCCGGGATGTCCATCTCCCGGCCGGGCTGCCCGGGGATCACCGTCGGCTGGAGCCCCTGGATCTCCAGACGGGCCTCCCGTGCCGGACGGTAGAGTTTCTGGGCCAGCCGTTCCAGCGTGAACCGGACCTGGCGCTCGTCGTATGTGACGACGGGGGGAACGGCCCGGCCCGAGATCAGGACCAGAAGGCGGGTGCTCAAATCCTCCAGGAGATCCCCGCTGCGGCCGATGAGGTAAGCCGCCCGGACGGTAGCTCGTGTATCCAGGCTCGCCCCTACATCGTCAGGTTGCAGCGGGACGAGGTCTTGATCGGTGCGAAGCAGGATGGCTGGGATAGGATACGGGGTCAGCGCTTCGCTTAGAATGGCCGACGCCTGGGTGGGCGTCTTCCCCCCCACCGGGATGCCCGCCACCGTCACGCCCGGATAGATCTTGTCCGCGTACGCGAACTCCAGGCCGATCAGCGCTCCGGCGACCAGCAGGGTCGCCAGTCCTAGCGCGATGAATAGGCTGAGAAGCGGCCGACGTGGCCGGGTGGTGGCCATCGGCCTGGGTGTGCTGATCACTCGTGTCACATCCATGGCTCCCGAGTCTGGGGGGAGTTCACGGTGGTAAGCGTTCCGTATAAGCTGCCGGGAACGAGACATTTGGTCAAAGTATCCTGGTGTGGCTGCGCCTCGTCGGTGAGGTAGCCCACGTTCATGCTGCGCCTCGCCAGGCGGGCAACGACCATTCGCCTGGGATCCCTTGGGAATCCTTGTATCGGAAGGTCCAGTAGGGTATCCAGGCCAGCGCACAGAGCGTCACCTGTACATCCGCTCGTCTCGGCGTGAGCTTTCGGGTCTCCATCTCCTGGACGGCCCTTTCCCATCGCTCTGAGATCTCCCGGATCTCCTCCTCGAGTTCCTGTTCCAGCTCTTTGATTTGCTCCTGGAGGTCTTCGATGGTCTCCAGGGATTCCTCGATGTCCTCCTTGGCCCGGCTGGTCATCCGCTGTCGGCGTAGCGCGCTGGAGATGGAGCGGGTGGAGCGGCGGCCCAGTGCGAAGCCCAGCAGGCTTTCCCCGAGGTTGGCCCAGAACTCCCGTTTGCGTCCCTCATACTCCGCCTGATCCTCCCGGAGCTCCCGTTGCTCTCGTTTGAGCCGCTCCTCCAGCCGCTCCTTGCGCTTCTCGTAGCGCTCTCGAACCTTTTCGATCTCCTCGTCCCTTCGCTCTCGGGCGACGCGCTCGCAGCGTCGGCGGAATTCCTCCGGGGGCTCATCGGGGCGTGCCGAGAGCTTCAGCGCCGGGTTGTAGGGGACCTCTAGTGTCTGCGATCGGTACAGCCAGTCGGAGAGTGCTTTGCTCAAGGATCGCAGCTCCCGGGCGGTGTTCACGGAGGCGGGGATCTCTGCGAACGCGGCGTTGGGCTCCGGCTCCGGGCGTAGATCTCCCGGTGAGAGCTTCAGAGGCTCCGCCGTATCCCATCGGGCCGCCCCCGGCCTGTCCGGTGGCTCCAACAGCAGCGAGATCTCCTTCTGTGCGCTGGAGCCGCTCCTGCGGTCGAGGAAGTTGACGGTGGCCATGCCCAGGATAGCCGCCCGGTACGCCAGTCGCTGATCGATCACCTCGATGTCCCGTCCTATGGCGGCGTACAGGGCCTCCTGGGCCTGCCCTCGTCCGATCTTGACGGGAAGGAAAACCTGCGGAATGTCCGCCGGGAGCGTGGGGCGGGTGGCGGGCGGCTCCTGGCTCGGGCGGGGGGCAGCTGTGGCCGCTGGCGCTCGCTCGGGTGTAGAAGCGCGAGGCCGTCGCCCGGCCATGAGCTGGCGGACCTGCTGGCGTGTGAGTGGCCCTCGCAGGTAGCTCATAGCCCATCGGGTGCGGAAGAGCACCGGCCCCTCGGCGTGCACGTTGTTCATGAGGAACACCCGGGACTCCAGCCCGGCGATGAGGCGATCCAGCGTGCGGCGATCGGCCAGGGCGCCTGCCCCCAAGGCACCCTCGATGCCATCTAGAAGGCGGTCCTTGTCCTGTTCCGTCTGTAGCTTGCCGATGAACCACGTCCCCGCGTTGCTCAGCCCCTTGTAATCCAGGTCTACCGGGTTCTGCGTCACCAGGAGGACCCCCAGGCCGTAGGCCCGAGCTTGCTTCATCAGGGTAAGCAGGGGGGGCTTGGAGGGAGGATTGGCGACGGGAGGGAAGTATCCCATCACCTCGTCGAAGTACAGCAGGGCGCGCAGGGAGGTGGTCCCCGGCTGTGTGCGCATCCAGGCCAGCACCTGCTCCAGCAGCAGTGTGACGAAGAACATGCGCTCCGCGTCAGGCAGGTGGGCGATGTAGAAGATGCTGACGCGAGGCCGTCCATCCGACGTGTATAGGAGGGTGCCGACGTCTAGCGGCTCTCCCTCCAGCCAGGCCTGAAACGCCGGGGCGGCGATCATGGCGTTCAACGCCATGGCCAGCTCGAATCGCTCTTTTTGGGGGTAAAATGTATCCACATCGAAGACGCCCAGCTGGCGGACGGGAGGCTCCTGGATCTGCCGGATGATCTGGGGGATATCGAGATCCTCCCCCTGGCGCCAGGCGTGCTCGAAGATGTGGGCCAGCAGGATGTGTTCCCGGCTGCGCATGGGGTCCGCCTCGACGCCCACCAGGCCCAGGAGCGCCGAGACGGTGGTGCTGATCTTCTCTCGCAGCTCCTCCTCATAATCCTCCCAGGGGAGATCCGGGGCCTTCAGCGTGTGCAGGATGCTGATGGGCACGCCAGCCTCGGAGCCGGGCGTGTAGATGGTGAACTCCGCCGCCTCGCGCAGCCGTCGGATGCGGTCCGGCCCCTGGCCCCATTTGGCCAGGCCCTCTCGCCACAGTCGTGCCTGTTGCTCGGCAAAGGCGTCCAGATCCAGCCCCTTGCGGCGGGCGTCGTCCGGGTTCACCCAGGGGCGGAAGTCCTCGGGCCTCAGATCGGGGAACGTGAGCAGCAGGTTCGTGATATCCCCTTTGGGATCGATGAGGAGGGAGGGGATGCCCTCCAGGGTGGCCTCTTCGATCAGATCGATGCAGAGCCCGGTCTTCCCGCTGCCCGTCATGCCCACGCATACGGCGTGCGTGGTGAGGTCCCGGGCGTCGTACAGCAGGGGAGTGTCCGTGGTCTCTCCGCTCTTTGGATCTACCAGCCGCCCCAGGTAGAAGGTTCCTGGCTTCTCGATGTCGGGCATGAAAGTGGTCTCCTCTTGGGTTGCGAGGGTGTTTAGGGTCGTTCTCGGGAAGATTGTAGCAGACATAATCGGAAACGGCAAGCGTTATTTTGCGGGGGAAGCCCCCTTAATCGAACCGCATGAAGCGGATGACAGTCTCCAGGAATTCCCGGGGTGAGGCCCGATAAGGGTGAATCCAGCGTTTGATGGCGTATCCCTTCCACAATTTGTACGCCAGCCAGTACACGGGATTTCGCGGCAGCACGATCAGGGCTCGGAGCCACGTGTTCAGCCGGGGGAACGCGACGGCCAGAGCGAAGAGCTTGACCAGGTTCTCCGTCATGCGGCGGTGTCGAGGGCTGGGGAAGTGCAGGATGGATCGGTCCCAGGCGGAGGTGCTGATCGCATCGACGTTTTCGTCCAGCAGTCCGGCCTTTCGGGCGAACTCGCCCAACTCGGTGCGGGGGTACGGCTGGTAGAGGAAGGCGTTGGCGTATTGCGCCCGGCAGGCGATGTTGAGTTCCAGCGTTTTGAAGTCGTCGGCCAGCGTGCCGGTGGGCAGCCCCAGCATGTTGGTGGTGATCAGGGCAATGCCGGCGTCGTGGATCAGATCGGCTGCCCGGATGATCTGATCCCGGGATAGATGTCGCTTCAACACCAGGTTGCGCAACCGATCGTCCCCCGTCTCGATGCCCATGCCCACGCTGACGCATCCTGCGGATTTCAATAGCCGCACCAGGTCCTCGTCCACCAGATTCGCTCGCACATTGCAGAAGAAGGGGAGGCCGATCCTGCAGGGATATACCCGGGCGAACTCCTCCAGCCAGTCGCGGGGCACAATGAACAGGTCGTCCAGGAACACGACGAAGGCCAGCGGGTAGCGGGACCGAACCTGGTCGATCTCCTCCAGCACGTGGTCCACGCTTCGTCGGCGGACCCGTCGCCAGGGTGGGCCGTAGATCTCCGTCATGGCCTGGTTGAAGCAGAAAGTGCATTGGTACGGGCAACCCCGGCTGGCGACGAAGTGCTTCAGCCCGCTCTCCCGGGTGAATCGATCCTTGCGGTAGACCAGCTCGCGATCCGGCAGGGGGAGCGCATCCAGATCGCCGATCAGGGGGCGCACAGGGTTGCGATGGATCCGCCCGTTTTGCTTAACCCATAGATTGGGGATGTCGGTGATGGGGGAGCCTCGGGCCAGCGCGTCAGCCAGATCGCATAGGGGGCGCTCGCCCTCGCCTATGCAGAGGATGTCCACGCCATCCTCCTCGACGAACTCCGGGAAGAAGGTGGGATGGGGGCCGCCGAAGACGCTGATGGCGCCCGTGGCCTCCTTCAGCCGGGCGTTCAACTCCAGATATTCCCGCTGGCTGCCGGTGAAGACGCTATAGGCCAGCACGTCAGGCCGGAAGCGGACCGCGGCTTTCACCGGGTCCTCGTGGGAGGCCGCCGTGAGTCCGACCTCATGCCCCGCCGCTTTCAGCACCGCTGCGAGCTGCATGATCCCCTGCGGCTCGTAGTCGATCTTCCTGAGCACGAACAGGATCCGCGTTCCATCGGCCATGGTACCCCTCCCCGTCGTATGCGGCGGAAAAGGTGCCCGAGCTGCGATGGAGGTTTACCGGCGCGTAAGGCACCTTGGGCTCATACACGTCGGTCGCGGGTCGCTTTTATGGCATCTGATCGGGATCCCACACGATCAGGACCCCGAGAAAGTCGGCGGGACGCTTGATGAGCGCCTCGTAGGTGGCCGGGACCTCTTCAGGGCGGATGTGGTGTCGGATCAGACCATCGCTCTGCAGAGATCCGTCGGCCAGCAGGCCCAGGATCAGGTCCTGGTTGCGCTCTCGCGTCCAGGGATCCTGGGATGTGTAAGCGTGTGCGGCGAGCCTCTCATGAGCGCCGATCAGGGTGATCCCTCGGCGGTGCACGGTGCTGTATACGTCGATGTCGGCTTTGCCCCTGGGGCTCCCGAGCAGGACCACGCGCCCTCCCTCGGCCGCCAGTTCCAGCGCCGTGGCGATCACTGTGGGATTCCCTGTCGCCTCGATAACCACCTCGGCCATGCGGCCGCCCGTCATCTCGCTCACGATGGAGTGCGGAGACACCTCGTCGGGATTGATGGCGTGGATGCCGTGGTCGCCTGCGATGCGCACCCGGGCGGGGATCGGATCTACCCCGATCACGGGGCGTGCCCCGGACAGACGGCTGAGTTGCGCTGCGAGCTGCCCGATCAGGCCCAGACCCAGGACCACGACCGTCTCCCCCAGGGAGATCCGGGCCAGTCGCACACCCATCAGGCTGATACCGCCCAGCCGGGCCAGGGCGCCCTGTGCCATGGATACTCCTAGCGGCAAGGGGCGCACGAGGGTCGTGCGCACATCGCAAAGGGCCCAATCGCCGTGCGGTGCAGCGGCCAATACCCGATCGCCGATCGCCCATCCAGTCACGTCCTCTCCGATGGCCTGGATCGTTCCCGTCAGCGCGTACCCCAGAGGAAGGGGGAGCCTGGGGAATGGAGCGTTGGGCAGCGTGTAGCCGATGTGCGTCCCACTGTAGATGGCGATCTCGGTGCCGGCGCTGATCAGGGAACACGCCGATCGGATGAGGATCTCATGCGGCCCCGGCCGATCCGGGAGCTCGTAGGTCTCCCATTCGATCTGGCGGATGGCCCTGCACAGTAAACGCTGGGCTTGCACGTTGGGTTCCTCCGAATTCTTCGCCTTGAGTCACGCCTCTCGCAGCGCTCGGATGACCTGGCTCAATGTGGGGCGCTTGCCGTACATGAGCAGCCCCATGCGGAACATCTTGCTGCCCACCCATAGCACGGCCGGGATCGTCGCGATGAGGATGGCGAGGCTGCCGACGATGTCCACCGTCGGCACCTCCGTCATGGGGAGCCGGATGAGCATCATGGTCGATGCGGTCAGCGGGAACCACGAGAGCACGCGGGCCAGCATCATGTTGGGATCCGAGAACATGAACCCGCTCAGCATCATCGGTATGGCTGCCGTCAGGGAGAAGATCCCGGCCAGCTGCTGGGACTCGTGCATGGTGCTGCCCAGCGATCCGATGGCTCCCAACAGGACGGCGTAGACCAGGAACCCCAGCAGGTAATAGACCAATCCCAGGATGAAGACCTCCGGCCGGGAGAGCAGGGATACGGCGACGCCGAGCAAGGTCAGAGCGCCTCCGCTGAGCCCCAACGTCAGGGATAGCCATACGATCACCTGGGTCAATCCCAGCGCGCCCAGGCCGATCACCTTCCCGGCCAGGAGCTCCGAGGGTGTGACGGAGGATAGCAGGATCTCGATGATCCGATCCGTTTTCTCCTCGGCGATCCCGCGCAGGAGGTATCCCGAGGAGACGAAGATGGTCATGACGAGCAGGATGCCGAGGAAGAAAGGGACGATGATGTTCAGCGCTGTACTCAACGGCCCCCCCTGGGGGTACCCCTCCTCCGGATTGATGGTGACGGCCCGGATGGGATCCGCCAGGCGCTCCCGCAGGGTGGGGGAGAGATCATCCCGCAGCAGGTGGTCCACGAAGAACTTGCGCACGAGGGTGGAGTCCTCTAGCACGGCGGCGCTGAACCCGCTCCCCTTGCTGTATACCAGCACCTCGCCGCTGGTCATGTAGTCCTTGGGGATGATGAGCAGCGTGGTGACCTTATCGGACAGGACGGCCTGGCGGCCCTCTTCCTCATTGGCGAAGAGATGGAACCGGTCCTGGTAGGCGGGCAGGATGGGTGTGAAGGCTCCCAGGTGGTCGACCACGCCGATGTTGTCCGGCTCCATGGAGAAGTGCTGCTCGAGGAAGGCGGTCGCGGGCCCGCTGAAGAAGGCGGCGATCACCAGGCCGATGATGCTCAGGACGGGAATCAATATCGTCATGATGATGAAGCCTGGGCGCCGTATGTTCACCAGGTATTCGTGTCGGGCGATGATCCACACCTTATGCATGGCCGCCCTCCTTGACCAGCGCGATGAAGATCTCTTCCAATGGCATCGTGGCGACCTCGAAGGACTCTATGGGGATGTCGCGTGCCACCAGCGTTCGGAGCAACTCCTGTGGGGAGATGTCTTCCAGCGTAAGAAGGTAGGTGTTCTCGTGCCTCTCGATGTGTGCAACCCCTGGGAGTGCGTTTAGATCGGCAGGGGTGCGCAGGCGGACCGTCCGGGGAGCGTAACGGCGCTTGATCTCGGCCAGCGATCCGTAGAGCACCGCCTTTCCCCGGTTGATGAGCACGATGCGGTTGCATAGCGCCTCTACCAGGTTCATCTGGTGGGCGCTCAGCACGATCGTCTTACCCTCCTCTTGTAGCTCCCGGATCAGTTGTTTGATCAGCCCGACGTTGACGGGATCCAGGCCTTGGAATGGCTCATCGAGGATGATCAGGTCAGGATTGTGCGCCACGCTGGCGACGAATTGGAGCTTTTGCTGCATGCCCCGGCTGAGGTCACGGACCTTGCGTTCGGCCCACTCGTCGAGCCCCACGCGCTCCAGCCACGCTTTCGCCCTTCGGCGGGCGAGGGTGCGAGAGACGTTCTTCAGCTCTGCCAGATAGGTGAGCACGTCCAACACTTTGATGTCTCGGTAGAGGCCGCGCTCCTCTGGCAGGTAGCCGATGCGCTCTCGTGCCACGCCGGGGGGATACCCCAGGACGCGCACTTGCCCCGCGTCCGGTGCGAAGATGTCCATGATGATCCGGATGGTGGTTGTCTTGCCCGCTCCGTTCGGGCCTAGCAGACCAAAGATTTCCCCCTCATGTACCTCAAAGGATAGATCATCGACGGCGGTGAAGCCATTGTATCGTTTGGTCAGGTGGTGCACCTGAAGCATCATGGATGAGCTCCTGATGCCCGAAGACGGGGCTGTGTTGATCGCCAGGCAACGGTGAACCCCACACCCCTATTCTAGCCCAGTATGCAAAATGATGCAACGTTTTGTTGTCGTCAGGAGGTCGGCGCGTGGCGCTTCCGTTGCCATCGATCCCGTCCCCTTGGGCGTCCTTAGGTTGTCCTTCCGAATCAGGCAACTCCATAGTATAACCGCGTGGCGATGGAAAAGCTGTTAGGCAGGTCTCAATGTGAGGGGTGGGGGGATTGCAAAATGCGTCTGGTTCGGGTAGACTCCCGGCGGTTGTATATCCACAGAGCATAGGAGGTTCCCCTATGAACGCGCAGGGGCCGGTTCGTGTGTGCCTCATCGGATGCGGAGGGATGGCCCGCCATCATGTGCGGACGATGTTGCAGCAGGCGGACCGCACCGAGATCGTGGTGGCGTGTGATCC
The DNA here is from genome assembly GCA_024277095.1 of Chloroflexota bacterium. Classification (GTDB taxonomy): domain Bacteria; phylum Chloroflexota; class Anaerolineae; order DUEN01; family DUEN01; genus DUEN01. The sequence goes on along the minus strand of JAJRVX010000248.1, from coordinate 3,917 downwards.
ATCGCCGGAGGCTTACGAGGCCATGGCTGACGTCTTTCGTGTGGTCGGGTTGGAGCCGCCGCCGAACCAGCCGGACCTGGAGCGGCTTCTGGCTGACTATGGCGATCGTCTGGACGCTGCGCTCATCGCCACGCCGCACGCGTATCACCACGACCAGGCGCGGGCATGTCTGGAGGCGGGATTGGATGTCCTGCTGGAGAAGCCCATGGTGATGAACGCTGCCGAGGCACGCAGCCTCATCGATGTGCGCAATCGCACTGGGAAGCTGTTGGTGGTGGCCTTCCCCGGTAGCCTCTCGCCCCAAATCCGCACGGCCGTGCGGATGATGCGTTCCGGGCAGTTGGGCGCTTTGCTGAGCATCAGCGCCGTTGTGTGGCAGGGGTGGGGGCCGGGCACCGTGGGGACGTGGAGGCAGCGGCCGGAGCTCTCCGGCGGGGGCTTTCTCTTTGATACAGGGGCTCACATGCTGAACACCGTCACGGACCTGGCGGGAGAGGATTTCGTCGAGGTGGCGGCCTGGCTGGATCAGCGCGGCCGGCCCGTGGACGTCATGGCGACCGTTATGGGGCGTTTGCGGTCTGGTCCCCTGGTCACCATGCATGGATGCGGTGAGGCGATCCCCTCCTGTGCTTCCGATGTGCGGGTCTTCTGCGAACGGGGGATCCTCCGCACCGGCATATGGGGAGAGCGGCTGGAGTTACAAGCCTATGGCGAGTCGGAGCTCTCGCCGGTGGATGTGCCTCCGTCGTCGGGCGTGTGGGAGCAGTTCCTGGCTGTGCGTGATGGACGGATTCCCAATCCGTGCCCGCCGGAGGTCGGATTGCGCATGGCGAAGCTATGGGATGCCATCCGGGCGTCCGCTGCACAGGACGGAAAGCCGGTATCGTGTGGCTGACCGCTCTCGGAGGCGGTCGAGACCGACATGTGCTTGCTTAGCGCGCGTCCTATGCGGTGGGAGGGGATCCGGCCTGGGATGACTCTATCGCCGGGATGCGGGAAAGGCGGCTCGCGGCGTGTCCGCTCATTCCACGAAGATCTCGACGTGCTCGCCTTCCTCCTCATCCAATACATCGATGATCTTGCCTGATGTGCCGGACCGGATGATCTCGGCGACCTCCTCCAGGCGGATCCCTTCCACCTCGGGTGCGAACCGTGCGCCGATCTTCAGGCCGGCGCTCACCAGGCCCAGAGGAATACTCACGCTTACCTTTTGCTTGCCTGTGGCCGTATCGGTGACCCGGATGCGGAACCAACGGGCGCCTGCTCCCGTCCCCGTTGGCTCCGAGGAGGGGCCGACTCTCTGCTCATCGGCCAACGCTGCCAGCAGGCGCGCCCCTTCCTCTGCCGTGATCTTGCCCTCTTCGACCATTTTCAGGATCTTTCGTCGTTCCTCTGCAGTGGCCATGGTATTCCTCCTGGTCGCCATGATCGTGTGTGTTGAGGCATGGTGGTAGTTTCGGCGTCGGCTCTCATCGCCGCATAAGGGGCCGGGCACCGCTTATGATCCCCCTGTGATTAGCGATCCTCTCCCCGTAATAATCGCATCGCCTGCTCATAGGTGATCTTTCCCTCATCCAGATCATCCAGGATGCGCCGCCGCTCCTCTGGGGAGAGGGGGGAGGGCTCCTCCCGGCCCGGCTCGTAGCCCAATGCCCGGATGACCTCGTGCAGGCGGCTGCGGATCGTTGGATAGGAGAGGCCGAGTTCCTCCTGCATCCGGGTGAGCTTTCCCTCGCATCGGATAAAGGTCTCGACGAATCGGAGCTGCTCCAACGTCAGTTTTGAGAACGGACCGCTGATGAAATGACCCTCGATCGTGGTGTCGCAATCGGGGCAGTACAGCCTGGTGACGGTGATCTCACCGCCGCATAGCGGGCATTGGGTGGGTAGGGGCCTCATGTGCGTTTCTCCTGGCTCCGTCAGGCTCGTCTGGACTCACACTTTGATGGTTTTTAGGTTTGGATTTATTATCTGGTCGTATTATACCGTTTGTGTTTTGATTTGTCAATGTTGGTTTTTGATTTATTGAGTGCGGTTGGATTTGAGCCTCGGACCCGGATCTGAGACTCAAGGCTCGGGGCCGTTGAGCGCGCGGTAGTGTACCTTTTTCGGTGGAGATACAGCAGGGAGCTTTGAGGGGCGCAGCCCCTCAAAAGAAACCTCCCGGTTCCGTCCCTCACCTGCCTTGCCCGGCCTTGCCCACCCGAATCAGGCCGGGAAAGGACAGGTGCAAAGCGGAAAGAGAGGATGTTTGGGCGGAGGGAGGTCCCTCCGCACCTCCCCTGTGGGCTTGCGATGGGTCTCGTGGAATTTCCACCATTTTGGATACACTACCGAGCGCGCGGTTGCTTTGCGACGCTTGGGGCGACGTGCTATACTGCGCTTGCGTGAGGAGGTGGCGAGGATGAGGGTGCCAACCGTTGAGGATGTACTGGAGACGATCCGGGCCCGTGTGGCGATGCTGTCGATCGGGTTGCTGGCCTGCCTGGCGATTCTCCTGTGGCTTTCCCCGGCGGAGCAGACCCTGGGACAGATCGTCAAGCTGGTTTATCTGCACGGCGCGCTGGTCCGCACGGCGGCGCTGCTGCTGGTGATCAGCCTGCCGATCAACCTGGTGGCATTGGCGGAGCCGCGATCCGCATGGGCGCTCTGGGGGAAGGCGCTCGTCGGGACGATCGTCGTCGTGTGGCTGCTGCACACCCTCTTCAGCATGGTGACGACCTATGCGGCCTGGGGCGTGCCCATCGCCTGGTTTGAGCCGAGGACCCGGTTTACCTTCGCCTTTGCCGGGGGGCTGCTGGCCATGTTGGCGGTGGTGTACATCGTGGCAGACGATCGCTTCACCCATGCCGTGTTTGCGGCACTGGCCGGTGTCGCCCTGCTGTTGATGCCCCGGCTGGGGGTGATCCAACATCCCTTAAACCCGATCGGCACCTCTCCCTCCGTGGCGATCCGGGCTTTCTACGTGGGGATTCTGCTCGTGTCCCTGTCCCTGGCCGGCCTTTTGGTGATCGAGCTGGAGGCCTGGCTGCATGTTAGGCTCTCATCCCGGTGAGGATATTCGCCGACCCCGAGCGCCACTCCTCGTTGGCGGTGTTGCGCCGGGGCGAGAGGCCTGTAATCGAAGTGCGAGAGCGGGTGGGAAACGAAAGGCTCCCCACCACAGGGTGGGGAGCCTTTGATCTTCTCGAGGGCTGGGCGGGGGGCGGGATCCGGGTTTCTTGGGCGGAGCCTTTTCAGGCGAACAACACCGACGCCAGCTTGTTGCGGTATTCCCGCGCCAGCGGGTGGTCTCCGAGCTGATCGAAGATGTGCAACATGGCCTGGCGGGCGCCGTCGTCGTGGAACTTGCGATCCCGCCGCACGATCTCCAGGTAGTGCTCCAGCGCCTCCTCGTAGCGTCCCTGGGTGGTGAGCAGGCTGGCCAGCTTGTAACGCGCTTCCAGATCGTCGGGCGCCTCGGCGATGCGAGCCCGGAGGCTGCTCTCGTCCACATCCCCGACCTCTTTGCGCAGCTCGATCTCTTGCCTCAGGCGTGTGGCCTCTTGTCCCTCCGGGGTGGCGGCAGGGACGCGCCGAAACACCTCCAGCGCCTCGTCCTCCCGTCCCTGCTGTAATAATGCCTGCCCGAGCCCCAGAAGCCCTGCCGGATGGTCGGGATTCTGAGCCAGCACCTCCCGAAATTGCGCCTCGGCCTCGGCTGGCTTCCCCGCTTGAAGCAGCGCTCGTCCCTCGGCCGCTTTCGTGTCCAGCTCATCAGGCAGGATCTGCTCGATGAACTGGCGCACGGCCGGCTGGGGCTGCGCTCCTACGAACTCCGCCACCACCCGGCCGTCTCGGAACGCCTTCACGGCCGGGATACCCTGCACGCCGAACTGGGCGGCCAGACGGGGGTTTTCGTCCACGTTCAGTTCGGC
>JAJRVX010000247.1:0-19789 GCA_024277095.1 Chloroflexota bacterium | reverse complement strand
GTCTCTGCGTTGTGGGGTTGCGATTCCTTTTGATATTATGCCATCAAACATCTATGATAGCAAAGCCTTCCCCTCTGTCACGTGGGTAGTGTATACTTTTCGGTGGAAATACAGCGGGAGCTTTGAGGGGCGCAACCCCTCAAAAGAAACCTCCCGGTTTCCGCCCCTCACTGCCTTGCCCGGCCTTTCCACCCGAATCAGGCCGGGAAGGGCAGGTGCAAAGCGGAAAAAGAGGATGATTTGGCGGAGGGAAGTCCCTCCGCACCTCCCCTGTGGGCTTGCGATGGGCCTCGCGAAATCTCCACCATTTTGGATGCATTACCTTCTCTGTCACGCGTGTCAGTAGGGGCGGGGCTCCGAGTCCTTTGGGGGCCCGGGGTCGCGTGTCCACGCCGCTTCTCCTCGTCCGCCGCTCGTTGCCCGGGGGTGAGGTGGCAGGCTGTCCGCATATGCCGCCGTCATCCCCAGGGTGATCATGGTCATGAACGCCAGATGCGGTAGGAAGAAGGCGGCGTCCACCATCCCATGTGCCAGCCCTGCGATCCATCCGGCCGCTAGCCCAGACAGCACCGGCGATGGGCGCGCGGTGGTTGCCCTGCGCCACAGCCCGGCCCATGTCCATCCCATCGCCAGGACGGCCAGCAGGCCCAGGAGCCCCATCCAGGTCCCCAGCTCTAGGACGAGGTTGTGCGGATGGTACAGCAGCGGCTCTCGCCAGGCGCTCAGCGCCATGTAACGTGGGTAGACCCACTGGAAGCCGTCCAGCCCGACGCCCAGCCAGGGGTGATCCCGCCACATGGCCCAGGCGGCCTGCCACACCTCCGGGCGCAATGCCGTGCTGCCGCCTCGGCTCAGCGCCACCAGGGCGGCGAGCAGCGCCCCGCCCAGCGGCCATGGTCCGGCCCACCGGCGGCGCTGGAGCAGGGACAGCGTCGCGAGCCCGGCGGGTACGCCTAGCAGCCACGCGCCGCGCGAGAACGTCAGCGCCAGCGCCGTGAGGATCACCCCCGTCGCGAGGAGAAGCGGCCGTCGCCATCGGCCGGCGGAGTGCAACGCGAGGGCGGCGGCCAGCGGCCAGATGCGTACCAGGAGCAGAGCGGCCTCGTTGGGGGAGTAATAGACGGATCGCAGCCGGGGGATCCTCCCGGCCATCACCACGTTGCCGCTGGCGTACCCGGCCAACCCGATCAGGCTGACCAGCGCGCCGCCGGCGATGAGGCCCCCCGCCGCCCAGCGCATCCCTTTGCGGTCCACGGGAAGCAGACGCCATAGCAGGTAGAGGCCGGCGGGGATCAGGATCAGTCGCCGCAATGCCAGCCATGCGTCCCCTCGGTCCGGCGCGATCCACGCGGCCACCCCACCCACGGCGACGAAGGCCAGGACCGCCCCGTCCAGCGCGCACAGCCGGCCTCGCAGGTGACGCCAGCAGGGAATCGTCCAGATCAGCGCGGCTATGACCAAGGCCTCCGCGTGGGAGAGCCATGTGCCCCCAAACGGTTTTTGCGTGTAGTAAAACGGCATGGCGAGGGCGATGGCCGCCAATCCCGGCCCCGGCGATCGGACGATGAGCCAGCCGAGGGCGAGTAGGGGGATCGCCGCCCAGGGCCACGGCAGGGCCGCGTAGACGAGCGTCGCCAGTGCCAGTGCCCCCAGGTCCCACAGCTCCGTCATCCCGCCAGGAGGTTTCCACAAGGCGTGGAGGGCGTTGGCGAACAGGAAAAGAAGCCCGGGACGGCGCCCGGGCTTCGTTGGCGTGGCAAATGAGAGGTCTTCATGGCTCCTGAACGATCTGGCCATCTCGAAGTTGCAGGATCTGATCCACGTACTCGTCCACCAGGGGGTCGTGTGAGGACATCAGCAGGGTGACGTGCTCCTCCTCCACGATGCGCCGGAAGAGCGCCAGGATCTCCCGGGCGGTGACGCTGTCCAGCTCGCCGGTGGGCTCGTCGGCCAGGATCAGTTGGGGATTGTTCGCCAGCGCCCGGGCGATGGCCACGCGCTGCTGCTGGCCACCCGACAGCTCATACGGGCGATGGTGCATCCACTTCTCCAGGCCGACCAGGCTGAGGCAGTAGAGCGTGCGGTCGTGGCGCTCCCTGCCGTGCACGCCGGCGATGCGCAACATCAGCTCCACGTTCTCGTAGGCGGAGAGCGTGGGCAGCAGGCCGAATGACTGGAAGACGAATCCCACCCGCTCACGCCGCCATTGGGTGAGCTGCCGCTCGTTTAGCTCTGAGAGATCACGGCCGAACACGCGTACGACGCCGCGTGTGGGCTGATCCAGCCCTCCGATGCAGTTGAGCAGCGTGGTCTTGCCGCTGCCGGATCGGCCCTTCAGCGCCACGAAGCGTCCCGCGGGGATGTGCAGATTGACGCCTCGCAGGGCCGGGACCTCTTGGGATCCTACCTTGTACACGCGCCACAGATCTTCCGTCTCCACGATGTATCCATTGGCGCCGACGTTCATCGCTTCGACCATCAAGACTCCCTCCTGCTCTGGCCATCACGCCGCCAACGGCTGAACAGCCTGCGCAAACCTCGCCTCTCGGACCGGGACGTCGGTACGAGGTCGGCCACGGGGGTCTCCGCGGCCTGCGTGTAGGCGGATTGCGGGGCCGGGAGGATCAGGATCCCCTCCTCCGTCATCTCCAGGCGGGCGCGCCCCTTGATGCCAAAGTGCTCCAGGTATTCCTTGGGGACTTGCAGCCGGCCGGCCGAGTCCAACACGACCAGCTCCTCGAAGATCTCCTCTTCCTGGCCCTCGCCCTCCGTAACCAGGTCGCCCTCGGGCGAGATAGCCGCCACGGTTTGGCGCACCGTCTCGCTGGCCGTCTTGCCGTCCCGGATGGCGACGACCCGGTTCACGTGTCGGGCGATGCCCGGATCGTGGCTGACGATCAGCGTGGTCAGCCCGAACTCCCGGTTCAGGTCCTGGAACGTCTGATAGATCGTCAGTGCCGTCGCCGAGTCCACCTCGCCGGTCGGCTCGTCCGCCAGGAGGAGGGAGGGATTGTTGGCCAGGGCGACCGCGATGGCCACGCGCTGCTGCTCGCCGCCGGACATCTGGGCCAGTTTGTGATGGCGGCGCTCCGCCAGCCCGACCGCCTCCAGCAGCTCCTCCGCTCGCTGGCGCTTCTTCCGGCCTGTCACGCCCGCCAGCGTCATGGGCAGCATGACGTTCTCCAGCGCGTTCAGATAGGGGATCAGGTTTCGGGCGCCCTGTTGCCAGACGAACCCCACCTTAGACCTCCGGTAGCGGTTGAGCTCGGCGTCCGAGAGCTTGAGCAGGTCGTAGCCGTCCACCCAGACCCGCCCGGCCGATGGGCGGTCGAGCCCCCCCAGGATGTTCATAAGCGTCGATTTGCCGCTACCGCTGGCGCCGACGATGCCCAATAGCTCGCCGGGGGCCACGACCAGGTCCAGCCCCTGCAGGGCCACCACCTCCAGGTCGGCGACCTTGTAAATCTTTACCAGGTTATCGCAGATAATGAAAGGTTCTTGTGCCATATCACGCCGTCTCACCCAGTTTGACTGCCTGGAAGATCTTCATGCGGAGAAGCAGTGCCACGAGCGCCCCGAGGGCCACGACGAACAGCAGGCCGAACAGGGCGTAGATGCGCAGGATGGCGGGCCATGCGATCTCCACCAGGAAGGGTGGGATACGAGCCGAGGGGCCGCTGCCCACCTGCAGATAGGGGATGAACAGTTCGCTGACCCATGCGCCCAGCGCGGTGCCGGCCACCAGCCCCGTGAGGATCAGGAAGGCCAGCTCCCAGGCCAGGAACACCGCCATCTGGCTGGATGATAGGCCGACGGCTCGCAGGATCCCCAACTCGATGAAGCGACGCCGGAACGAGAACAGGGCGTAGAGCAGGAATCCCAGCACCGTGAGCAGGGCGGCGGCGGCGAAGCCGACGGACAGAAGGCCGAAGAGCCCCTGTCGCTCCGGGCGCTGCTGCTCCTTTGCGACCTCCAGGAGCGGAGCCCTCCAGTCCAGCAGACGCAGGTTCAGATCACGTACCCCCTCCGCGATCTGATAGTAATCCGCGTTGGGGTCCGTCTTCAGCCATACGTCGTATGGGAATTGCCCCCCCGCCTGCTCGAAGAGATACTCCAGATTCCCCACGAACAGGGGGCCATCCTCCTCGGGATACCACGTGGGGAAGAGATCGATGATCCCCACGACTTTCATATCCATCTCGGTGCGCTGCCCATAGGTATCCACGGAGACGCGGATCGTGTCTCCCACGTTCAAGGCATGGATCGCCATGAAGTCCCGCGGGACCAGCACGCCCTCCGGGGCGATGGCCAGCGCGTTCATGAGAGAGCCCAACGATGAGGGAGCGAAGTCCCATCGCCAGAAGGCCACTTTGAGGAAATCAACCCGGTCCACGCCGATGAACACGCCCTTCTGCGTTCCTCCGCTCAGCCGGGTAGTGGCCGTGTAACGACCCACCCGGGTGGCCGCCTGCACGCCCGGCACTTTGAGGTGTTCGGATACCGGCAGGAAGAGCCAGCGCGGCCCCTCCTCCTCGGGGGTGGTGGCCTCGCCCCCGCTACCTCCTCCCCCGCCGCCGCCTCCGAGGGCCCCGAAGCCTCCGCCGCTCGTCTCCGTGCTCTCGCCAAGCTCGACGAGGCTCATGTCCGCGCCGTACTTGTAGTACATCTGGTCGTACAGATGGTTATCCAGCGTCTGAGCCAGCGAGGCGGTGAACGCGGACAGGCTCAGCGTCAACACCAGGAGGATCAGCGGGGCCGTGTAAAGCCCGGGGGTGCGGGAGAGCTGGCGGGCAGCCAGGAGCACCCCTACGCTCCCGATGTGGGAGGCGCCCCAGGCGATGGCCGACATGATGGCCGGGAGCAGGCGCAGGATGAAGAGTGTGAGCGCGAAGATGCCCAGCGCTGGGACCAGGAAGAGCAGCGGGTTTTGGAACGGGTCGTTTACCATCGTCCCGCCGCCTGCCGGCAGGGCGATGCTTCCCTGCTGGCGCAGCAGATATGCGCCGTAGGCCGCGGGGATCAACAGCAGTATGTCCACCCAGGCTCGCTGCCACCAGGGCGGGCGCAGCATGCGCGCTCGCTCCTGTTTATAGGTCACGATGGTGTGACGGGCCGCGCCGATGGTGGGCATCACCTGTGCCACCAGGGCCAACCCGATGGCCACCGCGCCGAAGCGCAGGGATGCCATCGTGACCCCCACCCGAAGATCGGACTGCGCCGTGAAGTTCAGGAAGCTGCGCGCCTTCCCGATGACGTGGGCGATCATCTCGCCCACGGGGGAGCCCAGGGCCAGGGCGATCACTCCCAGGAGCAACGCCTCCAGGGTGGCGATCCCGACCACCTGTGCGGCCGTCGCCCCCCGGCTGCGCAGGATGGCGATCTCCCCGCGTTGTCTTCCCACGGTCAGCCCCACCACCAGGCCCACGAATGCCAGGATCAGCCCGATGATGGGCACGCTGAAGGCGTAGAGCAGGATCGTGAGCAACGAGGCCGCCTTCCGATATCGCTGCAGGGCGTCCGTCGGGGATACGTCCAGGCTGGTGTTCGGGAGGAGGGCGGCCACGCGCTGTTGCATCGCGGTGATGCGGGTGAGCAACGAGCCCACATCGCTGGAGTGAACGTTGGAGCCGTCCATGACGAAGTACCACAGCGCCAGGTAGACCTCGTCCTCCAGGTAGGGGCTGATGCGCCCGGCGAAGGTGCCCTCCGGCACGAGCAGCAGATCTTCCAGCGCCGCCGGCTTGTAGAACCAGTATTCCTCATCGGGATCCGTGGCCTTCCAGACGCCGGCGATCCGGACGGGGATCTGGATGCTTCGGCCGCCCTGGGTGCCGCGTCGGTCGAAGGCGATGTAGGTCTCACCGACCTGGAGGCCCAGCTCCAGCGCGCGAGGCTCGCTGACCAGGACCTCCACCACGCTATTGTCCACGGGCTCGGCGACGGCCGGGAAGTTGCCCTCCAGCAGGGTGATGTGCTCTTCCAGATCGCTGACGAAGGCGAAGCTCACCCAGGCCAGAGGCTGCTTGGTATCGGCGTAGGCGATATCCTCTTGCGGGAAGAGCCGGAAGTTGTTGGTCTTGAAGTGCCGCACCATCAGCTTCTGCGGCAGCCCCAGGGAGGCTTCCGTGTGCTCCGTGAGGTATTGATCGAGCTGTTGGACATCCTCCCACTGTACGGGGCCGTGCCAGGCGCCGAGGTATCGGAACATGAAGGCGAAGGGGGGCCGGGTCGCGCTCCCGCCCGGCACGTTCTCCCCACCGGACAGCTCCTGACGCAGGATGCGGTAGTACACCGCGTCGGCGTACAGGGGCACGCTCATCACCAGTGCGACGGCGACGACCAATCCCAACGCCGTCGCCAGCGCCAGCCCGCGTTGTGAGAGCAGGCGTTTCGTGGCTACGACAAAGATCGCCCACGTGCGTAGAAGTATATTCATACCGCTACTGCCCTATCACGACCTGTCCTTCGGTTAAACCTTCCTCGATCTCCCACCGATCCTCACCCTGGATGCCAACCTTCACATCCACTCGTCGCTGCGCATCGCCCTCCTTCACGACCACGAACCGGCGGCCTTCGAAGGTGCGGACCGCCTGCGGCGGCAGCCAGAGCACGTCCTCCTTGCGCTCCAGCACGACGGTCACCCGCGCCAGGTCTCCCAGCTCAAAGCCCGCCTCGGCCGCCGAGGTTTTCAGCGCCACCCGGGTCGATTTGTCCTCCTCATCGAGCCCTTCCGTGCGCCCACCGCCGCCATAGGGGTACGGCAGGCGGCGGATGTATCCCTCCAGCTCCTCGCCGGGGCGGCTGACCAGGACGATGGTGGCCGGCATGCCCTCCGCCAGGTCCTGGAGCTGGGTGCTGGTCAGGTCGGCGCTGATCTCCAGCTCGCTGGGATCGGCGACGACCACCACGGGCTTGAAGGCGTCCACCGGCCGGCCTTCCGTCAGGCTGATGGAGAGCACCTGCCCATCGAAGGGGGCGATGATCTGCGCGTCGGCGATGGCTGCCTCCAGCTTCTGCACCTTCAGCTGGGCCCGCTCCACGTCGTTCTTCAGGAGCGGATCGACGCCCGTGTTGAGCTCATCCAATGCGATCTGGGCCAGCTCCACCTGTCGCTCTTTGATGGCGACCTGGTACTGGTAGGCCGCGATGTCCTGGAGGACCAGGTCGTAGGTCGCCTTGGCCTTTTGGTAGTTCAAGGTCGCCTGTTGTAGGGCGGCCGCCTGCTGGGTGGCGGCCCGATCGTTGCGCCAGGCGATCGCGTTGTATTCCTCCTGCGCTCGCTGCAACGTGATCTGGGCCTTCTCCAGGTCTGCCTCTGCCTGCGCCTTGCGCGGCGTGGGGTCCTGGGCCTTGGCCGCCTCCAGGCTCAGCTTGGCGATCTCCAGATTGACCTGAGCCCGTCGGATCTGGTTTTGCAACTCGCGCTCCGCCTCTTGTAACCGCACCTGGGCCCGTTCCAGCTCAAGCTGGGCGGAGGTCAGCTCTCGCTCCAGATCGTCGATCTCCAGGTCCGCCAGCACCTGTCCGGCCTTGACGAAATCGTTGCGCTGGACGAAGACGTGGCGCACACGGCCGCCGGTGCGGAAGTAAAGCTCCTTTTCAAGGACCGGCGCGATGCGGCCTGTGAAGGTGAGCTTCTTGACCACCTCGCCCCGTTGCACCCGATAGGTGGGCTTTGTGGGCACGATGGGGGTGGGGATGGGGGTGGGCGTTGGCTCCTCTCGCGCGGGTGCACGAGAGCGCCCTGTCGGCAGTAGGGCACAGCTCGTCACCATTATCACGGTCATCACCAGTGCAGCAAAGCGCGCTGCTCGCCGTATCATGGAACGGAACCTCCTCACGGTATTCATAAGCTGCTCGGCTACAGCTTATTTCCTATAGGCTTATAGACGGATGCAGCGTTCACCCGCCGGCCGCATCCACACGGCGTTGGGCGTCCCGCAGCGCATCCTCGACGGGACGCCCTCCCTCCAGGATCTCGCGCACGGCCCGCTCCAGGGCGACCGCGTAGATGTCGAATTCGGGGCCGGGCGCGACGACGACGCTATCCATGGCCGCCTTGACGAAGACGTCATACTGCTCTACCCCGATCTCCTCCTGGAAGTCGGGATCCTCCAAAAGGGAGCGTCGCACGGGCAGGCCGCTGGTCTGCTCGAAGCGGTGGGACAGGAAGGAGATCCACCGCCAAGCGTCTCCCGGATGCGTCGCCGAGGTCGGGATCACGTACATGGCCAGGAGGGCGATGGTGCGGCCGGAGCTTCCCCTCGGCAGGGGGGCCACCCCCCAGCGGAACCGCCAGGGCACGGCGTCCCAACGCCCGCCGCGCTGGGACATCCAGTTCAGCCACATGCCGGCGCGCCCCAAAGCGATGGGGTCGCCCGTCTGCCGACGCAGATCGTCCGGCGTGGGCATCACGCCGTGGACCAGCGCCAGGTTTGTGTACCATTCGATGGCGCGCATCACCGGCTCGCCGTCCAGTCGTAGCGTCTGCGGGTTCAGGAGGTCATCCCCCCATAGCGCCGCCAGCTCCTCAGCGACGAAGGCCAGGTAATCCGGCAGCGCGCCCGCGGGGTAGAACCCGTACTGTTTCCCCCCGTCCGGAAGCGGTTGCGTCAGGGCCTGGGCGATCGCCACGAAATCGCTCCACGTCCAATCCGGTGGAGGGTAGGGAACCCCCGCCTGGTCGAACAGATCCTGATTGTAGTACAGGACCAAAACGTCCAGATCGACCGGCAGGGCCATGATCTGTCCCTGGTAGCGCACGGAGTCCAGGACCTTGGGCAAATAATCGTCCAGGAAATCAGGGGAATCCGCCTCGATAAACGGGTCCAATGGGCGCAGATCGCCGACGTCGTTGATCGCCCACCCCCAGGAGAGCACGGCGTCCGCGCCGGCGCTCAAGGCTGAGCGCAGGCTGGCGGACCCGGACACGGGTTTCAGCTCGACGGTGATCTCGGGATGGGCGGCGTGAAACTCATCCGCCAATCGCTGATAGGCCGTCAGCAATTCCCCGGGCTGGTTGTACAGGATGAACTGGATCGTGCGTGGCTCCGGCGTGGGGGTCGCTCGCCCGCCGCATCCGGCCATGCTCAGCGTCAGGACGAGGATCAGGACGATCGCTCCCACGCGGTAGATTCTCTCTACCGTCTTCTTCATCCGCTCTCTCCTCGGCTCACACGATGTGGCCTTTGGCATATCCTGTCGCCAGCGATTGTGGCGCAAGTCTCATTATACTGCAAGGTGTGCGCTCAGGCAACGAGCGCCATCATGGGGTAGTGTATCCGAAATGGTGGAAATTCCGCGAGGCCCATTGCAAGCCCACAGGGGAGGTGCGGAGGGACCTCCCTCCGCCAAAACTTCCTCTTTTTCCGCTTTGCACCTGTCCTTTCCCGGCCTGACTCGGGTGGACAAGGCCGGGCGAGGCAGGCGAGGGGCGGAAACCGGGATGTTTCTTTTGAGGGGCGCAGCCCCTCAAAGCTCCCTGCTGTATTTCCACCGAAAAAGATACACTACCCATCATGGCGCGCGCCCCATCGTGAAGGCCGTCGCCATGGGAGCAGGCGACGGCCCTCGTGAGCTGCGTGGTGAGATGTGGGATCAGGTCGTCGGGTTGGGGGATACACCTACCATCTTCCCCCCATGGTGAGCGCCATGAGCGCCTTTTGGACGTGTAGTCGGTTCTCCGCCTGGTCGTAGATCACCGACTGGGGGCCATCGATGACCTCGTCGTCCACCTCATGTCCCCGATCGACCGGCATGCAGTGCATGTAGATCGCGTTTCGCTGCGCGAGCTTCATCCGCTCGACCGTGGCGCGCCAATCCTGATGCTGCGCCGCCATCGCCTCCACCTCGGCCGGGTCCTCCGTCACCATCAGGGGGCCCCATGATTTGGGATACACGACGTGGGCGTCGCGGAACGCCTCGTCCATATCGTCGATGATGCGCAGGGAGCCACCACCGGCCTCCGCGTTGCGCTGTGCGACCTCCAGCACCTCCGGCATCAGCTCGTATCCCTTGGGGTGGGCCAGCGTGACGTTCATGCCGAAGCGGGGCATCAGCATCACCAGCGATTGGGGCACGGACATCGGCCGGACGTACTTCGGGGCGAAGGTCCAGGCGATGGTGAAGTTGAGGCCGCTGGTGTTCCGCCCGAACTTCTCCTGGATGGTCATCAGGTCGGCCATGGCCTGACACGGATGGTCCACGTCGTCCTGCATAGAGAAGATCGGAACGGAGGCCCACCGGGCCATCTCGTACAGGTACTTCTGTCCGATGCCCTTGCGGCAGTCACGCACGGCGATGCCGTGGCCATAGCGGGATAGCACCATGGCGGTGTCCTTTGCGCTCTCGCCATGGCCGATCTGGGTGACCCTGGGCGTCAGGAAGATGGCGTGCCCGCCCAGTTGCGTCATCCCCGTCTCAAAGGAGTTGCGCGTGCGGGTGGACTCCTCGAAGAAGAGCATGTACAGGGTCTTGGCGCGCAGGATGTGGTCATGAGGTACGCCAGTGGCGAACTCGCCTTTGAGCCGGAAGGCCACCTCCAGAGCGGTCTCCAACTCCTCTCTCGTCCAATCCTGTGTGGTGATGAAGTCCTTGCCTGACAATCGGGTGATCATGGCGTCCATCTCCTGGTCATGGAAATATCGTACACGGCCCCGGTGGGGGACCCTCCTGTTTCGCGTGGACAGAGGCATCCGTCTCCGGTCGGAAGATCACCTCCAGGTCGGCAGCCGCGCATTTGCATAGAGGGGTTTATCCCCTGACCAGAGTATACTGGAAAGCGCCCAAGGCGCAAAGAAAGCCCGGGATAGGATCGCGGCGTGTTGCAAGGCGGTTTGTCAGCGCCGTAGACATAGCGTACAATGAGCCGACACATCATCTCTCGCCAGGGGAATGAACGGCTATGTCTGACCATCGCGGCGACGATCATCGTTCCCATCGGGTCGTCTTTCAGCCGGCGGGGCGCCAGGGCCTGGTCCCATCGGGGATCACGATTTTGGAGGCCGCGCGCCTGCTGGGGGTGGAGATCGAATCGATTTGCGGCGGGAGGCAGACCTGCGGCAAGTGCAAGGTGATCATTGAGGAAGGCTTCTTCCCCAAGCTTCGCATCCGCTCCAGCCGTGAGCATGTCTCCCCCGTCTCGGAGAAGGAGGAATTTCACGCCCAACGTCAGCGATTGGATCTGGAGCGCGGCTGCCGCCTGGCCTGCGCGGCCGAGGTCCGCGGCGACCTGCTGATTACCGTCCCAGAGGAGAGCCAGGCGCTCAAGCAGGTGATCCGCAAGGCAGCGCGTGAGATGCGCATCGAGTTGGACCCGGCCATCCGGCTGCACTATGTGGAGGTAGAGCGCCCCACGCTGGAGCATCCCCAGGGGGAGTGGGAGCGCGTGCAGGCGGAGCTGGCCGATCGTTTCGGCCTGGAGGGGCTGTCCATCGACATTACGGCGTTGCGCGAGCTGCAGCAGGCCCTGCGCAAGGGACAGCGCGGGATCACATGTACCGTCTGGCAGGGGCGCGAGGTGGTTCGCGTGCAGCCGGGTTATCACGAGGAGGCCTACGGGCTGGCCGTGGACGTGGGAACGACCACAGTAGCCGCCTACCTGTGCGACCTGCTCACGGGCGAGGTGAAGGCGGCGGATGCCATCATGAATCCCCAGGTGCCCTACGGCGAGGACCTGATGTCGCGCGTGTCCTATGTGATGAGCGAGCCGGAGGGGCTCACGCGCTTGCATGGGGCCATCGTCGCCGGGATCAACGATCTGGTCGGCCGCGTGGCCCGCTTGGCGGGGATCGCCTCGCAGGATATCACGGAGATCGTGCTGGTGGGCAACACCATCATGCATCATCTCCTGCTGGGGATCGATCCCCGGGAGCTGGGCGGGACGCCGTTCCCGGCCGCGGTGCATGGCCCTCTGGACTACAAGGCGCGTGATCTGGGTTTGGCGTTGGCGCCCGGGGCCATGGCGCACATCCTGCCCATTGAGGCCGGCTATGTGGGCGCGGACAACGTGGGGGTGATCCTGGCCGAGGAGCCGCACAAGGTGCCGCCCGAGGAGATCGTTCTCATCATCGACGTGGGGACCAACGGTGAGCTGCTCCTGGGGAACTCGGAGCGCCTGTTGTGCTGCTCCAGCCCCACCGGTCCCGCCTTTGAAGGCGCTCAGATCACGCACGGGATGAGGGCCGCCCCCGGCGCTATCGAGCGGGTGCGGATCGATCCGGAGACGCTGGAGGTGCGCTTCCGGGTGATCGGCGAGCCGCGCTGGAGCGACGAGTGGACGGAGGAGGCGCCGCCCGCCGAGAAGGCGCACGGCATCTGCGGCTCCGGCATCATCGAGGCGGTAGCCGAGCTGCTGAAGGCGGGCGTGATCGATCGAAGCGGCCGGTTCGTGTCAGAGTGTCCCTCGCCTCGCTTCCGGCGGGAGGGGAACATCGCCTCCTTTGTCCTGGCCTGGCCGCATGAGAGCAGCACCGGCCAGGAGATCGCCCTGTACACAGACGACGTGCGCGCGGTGCAGCTCGCCAAGGCGGCCCTCTACTCCAGCGCCCGCATCCTGATGCGCCGCCGCGGCGTCGATCGGGTGGATCGCATCATCCTGGCCGGCGCCTTTGGCAACTACATCGACCCCGAGCGGGCGATGACCATCGGCATGTTGCCGGATTGCGATCTGAGCCGGGTCTACGCGGTGGGGAACGCGGCCGGTGACGGTGCACGCATCGCCCTGTTGAATCGGCACAAGCGGCGGGAGGCGGCGGAGGTCGCCCGGTGGGTGGAGTTCGTGGAGACGGCCGCCGAGCCGGATTTTCAGGATCGGTTTATGGAGGCCATCTATCTGCCGCACATGTTCGACGAGTTTCCGCACCTGGCTTCCATATTGAAGGTTGGCTAACGGGAGATGCGGGTAATCCTGACGCATGAGCACGCGGACTTCGACGCGGTGGCATCGCTCCTGGCAGCTCATAAGCTCTATCCGGACGCGATGCCGGTCCTGCCGCGCCAGACGAACCGCAATGTGCGAGATTTCGTCACCCTGTACCGGGACTCGCTGCCCTTCCGGCGCGTGGACGAGTTGCCGCACGAGCGCATCGATCATGTGATCGTCGTGGACACGCAGACCTTTCAGCCGCTCCGCCGCATGGGATCCCACACCACCGGGCAGTTCATCGATCACCATCCGAGGCAGGACCCTCTGCCCGAGGGCTGGCAGTTCTGGGGGGAGGAGGTCGGCGCGACCACGACGCTGCTGGTGGAGCAGATCGCCGAGCGGCATATCCACATCTCGCCCCTGGAGGCGACACTCTTCCTGTTGGGCATCTACGAGGACACGGGCGCGCTCACCTATGGCACCACCACCCCACGAGATGTCCGGTGCGCGGCCTGGCTTCTGGAGCAGGAGGCCAACCTGGAGGTGGTGAATCGCTTCCTGCATCATCCTCTGACCCCGGAGCAGCAAGCGCTGTATCGGCAGCTCGTGGAGAACAGCCATCCCTATGAGTTCCTGGGTCATTCCGTGATCATCGCTACCGCTCGCTCGCCCGAGTATGTGGCGGAGGTCTCCGTGCTGGCCCACAAGCTGCGCGATCTCTACGAGCCGGAGGGGCTCTTCCTGCTGGTGGACCAGGGGGACCGCATTCAGTTGGTGGCGCGGAGCACGTCGGACGCCATTGACGTCGGCAAGGTGGCGCAGGCGATGGGGGGCGGGGGACATAGCCGGGCGGCCGCGGCCCTGCTGCGTGGGATCACGCTGGAGGAAGCCGAGCGCCGTCTGGTCGAGTTGCTGGAGAGACACGTGCGCCCGGCCGTGACGGTGGCGGAGATCATGTCGCGCGGCCAACCCCAGACGGTGACGCCGGATACCACGGTGGCCGAGGCCGCCGAGCGGATGCAGCGCTACGGGTTCGAGGGGTTCCCCGTGGTCGCCGACGGCCAGATCGTGGGCATGCTGACCCGACGGCAGGTCGACCGGGCGCTGCATCACGGGTTGCAGAACGCGCCCGTGCGTCAGGTGATGCACTCCGGCGCCGTGGTAGTCCATCCGGAGGACTCGGTGCAGCACCTCCAACGGGTGATGATCGAGCACGGATGGGGACAGGTGCCCGTGGTCTCCTCGGAGGACGGCCGGCTGCTGGGCATCGTCACGCGTACGGATCTCATCAAGACCTGGCCAGGAGCGCCCGATCGCTCCCAGACGCTGGCGGATCGAATGGAGGCGGCCCTTCCCCCCGACCTCCACGCGCTGCTCCAGGAGGTCGGACGCACGGCTCACGAGCTGGGGTACTCCATCTACGCGGTGGGCGGGTTCGTGCGGGATCTCTTGTTGGGCGTCCCCAACCTGGATCTGGACCTGGTCGTGGAGGGGGATGCTATCCATCTGGCGCGCGAGCTGGCGCGACGGAAGGGTGGCTACGTGCGTAGCCATCGTCGCTTCGGCACGGCGAAGTGGATCCTGCCCGAGGATGACGACCGGCCGCCGCCCGTGCCCTCGCTGGATTTCGTCACGGCCCGGATCGAGTTCTATGAGCACCCGACCGCCCTGCCCACCGTTGAGCAATCGAACATCAAGCAGGATCTCCACCGTCGCGATTTCACCATCAACACGCTGGCGATCCGGCTCGATCCCGATCGCTGGGGGGAGCTGTTGGATTTCTACGGCGGCGAGCGGGATCTGGAGGAGGGCCTCATTCGCGTTCTGCACAGCCTCAGCTTTGTGGAGGACCCGACCCGGATCCTGCGGGCGGTCCGGCTGGAGCAGCGGCTGGGATTTCGGATCGAGCCGCGCACCGAGGAGCTGATCGGGAACGCCCTGGACCTGCTGGAGCGGGTGAGCGGGGAGCGTATCCTCCACGAGCTCACCCTGATCCTGCGGGAGCCGGAGCCGGAGCGGGCGTTGGCCCGGCTGGCCGCCTTGGGCGTGCTGCCTCATATCCACCCGGCGCTGCGTTACGACGAATGGCTGGCCGATCGATTCCGGAGGCTGCGCACGGAACTGGCCGACTACGAGGCGCCGGAGCCCATCGAGTATCTCTACTTCGGCCTGTGGCTGTACCGACTCGGTGCCGAGGATCAGGAACAGGTGATGACGCGGCTGCGCCTGCCCGCTCAGGCCCGCTCGGTGGTCGAGCAGGCGCGCTACCTGCGCGATCACGAGTCCCAACTGGCGCAGAATCATCTACGCCCCAGCCAGATCTATCGCCTGTTATCCCAGGCGCGGCCCGGGGCCCGGCTGGTTTTTCGGGTGGCCACGGATTCCTGGCTGGCGCGACAGCGCCTCGCCCTTTTCGAGCAACGGTTGCAACACGTCACCACGGAGCTGGACGGACACGATCTGCGCTGCATGGGGATCAAGCCCGGCCCGATCTATCGCCGCATCCTAGAGGCGCTGCTGGACGCGCGACTGGATGGCCAGGTCCATACCCGGGAGGAAGAGGAGGCCCTGGTGCGCGCGCTCATCGCTGAGGAGGAGCGGTCCTCTTCTACGTCGGAGGATCGCGGTCGATGATCGTCGGGATCGTCGGCATCCCCGGTGAGCTTCGTCCTCTGCGACGGCGGGTGGATGGCATCGTCGTGCAGGAGCGAGGGCCCATTGCACACGTCACGAGGGCCCGCTGGGCGGGTCATGACGTGATCCTGGTCGCGTGTGGGGTGGGCAAGGTCAACGCGGCGCTGGCCACCATGGCGTTGATCCAGACCTTCCGGCCGGATGTGATCTGGAATTGCGGATCGGCCGGCGCTCTGGCATCGGAGTTGCGGATCGGCGATGTGGTGATCGGGCAGCGCCTCGCGATGCACGACGCGGGGGTGCACCTGGAGGATCGTTTCCAGGTCGCGGGGCTGCCCATGCCGCCCGAACGGGGACAGCGCATGCGCTATCTGGCCGCGGATTCCCGGTGGGTGGCGCGAGCGCGGGAGGCGGCGAACGCGCTGGGATGGGACGGGGAACGGTCCTTCCCCCGCGCCGTGGTGGGCGTCATCGCCACCGGAGATCAGGTGATCTTCTCCCACGCGCACAAGGACCGGATCCGCCAGACGACGGGGGCCATTGCCGTGGAGCAGGAGGGAGCGGCGGTGGCGTACACGGCGCATCTGCACGGCATCCCGTGGCTGGTGATGCGCGGGATCAGCGATACCGCGGATGGCCGGGCGGCCTTCGACTACACGCGATGGGTCACATATGTGGATGACCCGCCCCGATGGGGCGCGATCGGCGATCGCTGGTTCCGGTGGTCGAGACAGATCACGTCCCCGCGCGCGCTGATGCGGACGCGCCGCTTCCGTCGCGGTGCTCGTATGGCGATGGAGCACGTAACCCAGCTGGCGGATCAGATCCTGCGCGTCTGACGTGGCATCTGTCACCTCTGCCCGTTGATGTGCGTATAGGTGTACGAAACCTGGCTTTCCCCGCCCGGGAGCGTGATGGGTCTTACGCCCCGCAGGAGTCCTTCGGCAAGGAGGTGATCCATGACGACGGTCGCACGTCCGCTGAGCTTGCTCTGGCGCGCTCTGTGGTTGCAACCCTCTGCATATGAGGAGATGCGGGAGGATGATGCCTCGGTCGTCGAAGGGTTGTTTCTCATCGTGTTGGTTGCCGTGGTGATCGCCGTGAGCAATCTGGCCGGTACGGTCGTCGAATGGGCCAGCATCCCTCACATGGCGGACATCAAGGAGGTCATCTACCGCAACTACGAGCAGATGTCATGGTTCCAGATGTTGCAGAGGGAGATCGGCCCCTCGTTCACCGAGCAGTTTCGACGGTGGTACGACCTGGGCTGGCAGATCTTCCCCCGCCTCTTCGGCGCCCCGGACCCTGGCAGCGCCGCCTTGGGCATCATCACGAAGCCGTTGATGCTCATCATCGGCTGGCTCGTGTACGGGGTGTTGGCCCACGGCGGTGCCCGCCTGCTGGGGGGCGAGGGCACGTTATCGCAAACGCTGGGCGTGACCGCCCTGGCCGTGGCGCCCCAGGTGATCCACCTGGCCGATGCGGTCCCCTTCCTGGCGGTCGGGGGCGTGGTGGGCACCTGGACCCTCATCTGTCGTTACATGGGGCTTCGCATCGCGCACGAGCTGACCTGGTCCCGCGCCCTGGTTGCGACCCTGCTTCCCCTGGTCATCCTGTGGCTTTTGGGGATCCTGTTGATCGCCGTCGCCGCGTTGGTCGCGTTTCCGTTGATCATGGGAGGTTGAGATCATGGCTGTATGGCAGACTTTTCGCGGCGTCATGACCCTGCGGACGGAGACGTTCGTGTCCTTCCGGGATGACCCCGGCGGGCTCAGGCGAGGCATCGTCTGGCTGATCGCGGTGACGTTGATCGCCGGCTCCCTGGTCTTTGTGACCGATCTGGCCCAAAGCCTTCGGCCGGTCGAGGCGCGAGTCGAGGCCATGCAGCAGGGGATGGAGGAGGGCCTCCGCCAGATGCAGCGCTTCATGCCGCCCGGCAGCGTGCCCCCCGATGTCCTGGATCAGATCACCGAAGGCTTTCAGGCCGGGATGAAGATCGCCACGGAGATCGCTTTCCTGCCGACGATCCTCCCTCGCCCCATCGCGGCCTTCCTGGAGTCGCTGGGTGAGTGGTGGTCGACCCCGTTCGCCCGGATGGGGCGCTGGCTGGGCTACGCGTTGTGGGTGATGCTGGCCGCCAAGCTGCTGGGCGGGCGCGGCGGGTTGCGCGGGTTCCTGGCGACGACATCCCTCTACGCCATCCCGCAGGTGATCACTATCCTCCGTCCGGTCCCATTCCTGGGGGCGCTCCTGGGGTGGATCGCGGCGGTATGGGGATGGTTGATCTATGTCAAGGCCACGGCGGTGGCGCACGGGTGGGTGGAGACGGTCCCCACCGAGTCAGGGGAGGTGCTGGAGCGCACCCGTTGGGGAAGAGCCATAGCGGCCGTCCTCCTGCCCCTCCTGGTGTGCGTCATCCTGGCCCTCTTGCTGGTGATGGTCGTGGTGATCGTCATTGTGGCCGTCAGCCGGTAGGATATCCGTCGATTCGATGCGCGAAATCCGTCGACCCTTCAGAGAGGCCGGCACTGCGCCGGCCTTTTTGCATCGCACCAGCGGTCCAGCCGGACCCAGTAGCGTTTCCCAAAGGGCGGATCGAGGGAGATCCCCAGGTGACTGTAGACCTCCGGCGGGATGCCGATGTCGGCCAGGTAGAGCTCGCCAGGGGTGTGGATCAGGCCCGTCTTGGGAAGCGCCAGGGTCAGCGTCCTATCCGGGCGCACCGCGAGCCCCGTCGCCTCGCCGGTGGTCGCATCGATCCCTGAGGGCACGTCCAGACAGAGCACGCGTTGGGCGTGTCGGTTGCAGAGGGAGATGATCTCGGCCGTCCTTCCCCTTGGCTTGCCTCGCAGGCTATAGCCGATCAACGCGTCGACGACCAGCGGAGAGCGGCGAATCCAGCTCTCGGCCTTGGGAAGGGGGAGCGGGCGTAGACCCGTTGCCTGCAGGGTGCCCAGCTGGCAACGCGCGGCCTCCCCCAGGTTCGCCGGATCACGGTCCAGCACGATCTGTACCGGGATGCCGTGGTTGTGCAAGTGGCGCGCGCAGCATAATCCTCCGCCGCCGTTGCCCCCGCCGCCGGCGAGCACGACGACCTCGCCCGGGGCGTCATCCAGCATCTCCATGGCGTGTCCCGCCAGATTCCGGCCAGCGTTTTCCATCATCTGGAGGATGCCCAGGCCGAACTCCTCCATCGCGACGCGATCGACCTCTCGCATCTCCGCCGCCGTCACGGCAGGCACGACGTGTCCGCCTGCCGTTCGAAACGTCCTCCTCGATCTTTCCATGATCGTCCTTTTCGATCCACTTCCTGAGCGTATCGGAATTCGCCCTTGGATCCTCTCCACCCGCGGAAGAAGGGGGGAGCCGGGGTAAGAAATCCGCCGGTCGCGTCGTCCATGTGGCAACAAGTACCGGCGCCGGATCGGAGATTCATCACTCGATCAGATTCTACAGGGAGGGAATCGAATGTCAACAACGGCTATGCGACGACCCCTTAAGCAATCCTTTTTCGGCCAGGTTTTCACGGGAGCGATCGCCGGCCTGGGCGGCGGCCTGGTGTTCGGCATGCTCATGGCGATGATGGGGGCGCTGCCCATGGTGGGCGCGCTCGTCGGGCAGCCCAGCAACGTGGTCGGTTTCGTGGTGCACATGTTCATCAGCGCCTCCATCGGCGGTTCCTACGGGCTGATCGGCGCGCGGCTTCCGGCCGATCGGGTGACCGCCGTCATCGCCGGCGCCGGGTATGGGGTCATCTGGTGGGGGCTGGGCGCCCTCATCCTGATGCCGCTGTTTCTCGGCATGCCGCAGATGGTCTTCGTCATCGGCAGCGCGCAGTGGGCGAGCCTGATGGGGCACGTGATCTACGGTGCCATCACCGGGTGGTTGTTTACGGTCCTCGCCGGGCGTCTGTAGCCATCTGGAGCTGGGGACGCGAGGAGGCAGGGTGGCCCAATGGGGCGTCATCCTGCCTGATCCTCGCGTTTTTCTTTTCGCTCATATTGGAATCGTCAGCATGAACCCTCCCCTCCACGGGGATCTCATTTTCCCGGCCTGCACCTGTCCTCCTCGGCCCTTTCCGAAGGACCCAGGCTGAGGCCGGGCAGGTCGAGGGCAGAAGAAGGGCTTTCTCCGGAGGGGCTTTGCCCTCGGTAGGTATCCGCGAAACCGTGATTGGGTCTGAAAGTTGAAAAAATTGGCGGGGTCGATAGCATACCCATATCCATCTCCAACCAAGGAGGGATGCTATGGACCCCACCCAGGTATTCTGCCCCAACGAGGCCTGTCCGG
>JAJRVX010000246.1:0-4689 GCA_024277095.1 Chloroflexota bacterium | reverse complement strand
GCTTTCTGCCTGGCCGGCGCCGATCTCCCCCAGGATTACGCCATGCTGATCCCGGCGGTGCGCGCCTTGGGGCTGGCGCAGGAGATCACGGTCAAGAACGACACCATGGCCGCCCTGCGCTCGGGACTCAGCCGGCCGTGGGGGGTGACGGTGATCTGCGGATCGGGCACCAACGCGGCCGGACGTGGCCCGGACGGGACCGAGATCGTGTTCCCCGGCCTGGGGTGGCTCTCAGGCGATTGGGGTGGCGGCGGCGATCTGGCGCGGGAGGCGATCCGTCGCGTGATGCGGGCATGGGACGGGCGCGGCCCGCAGACGATGCTGACGGAGATGATCCTGGAGGAGTTCGGGCTGGAGGATATGGAGGCTCTGCTGCATGCCCTCTATGAGGGCGATGTGCGGTCGAAGATCTATCGGTTGCCGCCTCTGATCTTTGAGGCCGCTTACCGGGGGGACCCGGTCGCCCAGGAGTTGATCACCATGCAGGGTGAGGAGGTGGGGATCACGGCCGGGACGATCATCCGCCGTCTGGGGCTTGAGGATACGGATGTGGAGGTGGTGCTGGGCGGGAGCATCTTCAAAGGGAAGGGGCCATTGCTCTTCGATGTGATCCGGGCGACGGTGCATCGCGTGGCCCCGCGGGCTCGCATCATCGTCCCGGAATTCGAGCCGGTGATCGGGGCCTGGTTGATCGCGTTGGAGGCGGCCGGCGGGCGGGCCACTCCCGAGGTGTATCAGCAGTTACGGGCCACCATGCCCGAGCCGTTGCGTCGGCCGCAGGTGTCCGTATAGGTTTCCCGCTCCGCCTCTCCACATCAGGGGCAACGGCGTTTCTCAGACGCGCTCTAAGGTGCTCTCCCATGGTCACTGGGACGAAAATACCAGTCATTATACCTCGTGTTGCCCGATCTACCCGTAGACAATCCGTAAATTCTCCGAGTATAATGAGGGTGATTGCAAAAGGGGCGGCACGGATAGGTGCCCAGCTACTGCAAGAGATCTCACCGGACTGCTGGCGTGTAAGGGAGGGGATAATGACCGTGACTTCTGCATCTCTGGGTGGTCGAAGGTCCACTGCCATGTGGCAATGGGTGTTCCGCATGGCGTTAATTCTGGCGCTGTTGTTATCTATCGTGGGGAGTGCAGCGCCAGCAGTTGCGGGTGATCTGGGCGAGCCGGTACGCGTGATCGTGCAGCGGGCGGACACCAGCCCGGCGGCGGAGGCGTTCACCCGTTCTCTGGGCGGCCAGGTTCTGGCGGATTTGCACCTGATCAACTCCTTTGTGGCGCTGGTGCCCCAGTATGCGTTGGAGCGGCTGGCGGCCCATCCGAGCGTGCGCGCGGTCACCGTAGATGGGCCATTGGTTCGTCATGCGCGCCTGGCCGACGATGATGACGATGATGACGACGATGACGACGGTGTAAAGAGGCTGAAGAACACGTATAACCTGTCCGTGGAGGCGATCCCCGCCTGGATGGAGGGGATACTCGGGCAGGGGGTGACGGTAGCGGTCGTGGACAGCGGCGTTGAGAAGAGGACGGCGAAGGGGCGCGTTCGGAGTGACTTTGGCCAGGGACGAGGCACCCGACTGAAGGTGCGGGTCAGTACATCGACCATCAGCCCACACGTGAACGATTTCTATGGACATGGCACCGCGGTGGCGGGCATCATCGGGGGCGATGGGGCGATCTCTCGCGGGAAGTATATCGGCATCGCGCCGCGGGTGAACCTGGTCAGTGTGAAGGTCGGCGGCGATGATGGGACGGGTTACGAGTCGGATCTGGTCGCGGGGTTGCAGTGGTTGTACGATCATCGCGATAAGTTGAACGTGCGGGTCATCAACCTCTCCGTCACGGGCGCGACGCCGCGATCTTACCACGAGAGCCCCCTGGATGCCGCGGTCGAGGTCATGTGGTTCAACGGCTTCGTGGTCGTGGTGGCCGCGGGCAACAACGGTGGCGACGGCATCCTGTATCCGCCCGCCAATGACCCGTTCGTCATCACGGTGGGCGCCGCGGACGAGCGGGGCACCCCGGACATCCAGGATGACACGATCCCCGCATGGTCCGCGTGGGGTGTGGATGAGGCCGGGCGGGTGAAGCCCGATCTGGTGGCGCCGGGCCTTCGCCTGGTGACGACCCTGGCTCCCCGGTCGGTGTTCCGCAAGGAGCATCCGCAGGCCATCGTGGACAAGTGGTACATTCGCTTCTCCGGGACCTCCGCCTCCACGGCTGTGGTCTCGGGCGCTGTGGCGCTGCTGCTGGAGGAGGAGCCCGAGCTCACGCCGGACCAGGTGAAGTATCGCTTGTGGATGGCCGCCCGCTCCTGGCCGGGTATGGATCCCGCCCGGGCCGGGTATGGCTATCTGAGCGTGAAGCGGGCGTTGGAGATGTCCACCACGGAATCGGCCAACGTGGGCATTCAGATCAGCCAGTTCCTGACCCCGCCGGATACGCCGATCTATTGGGATGGCGTGAACTGGGGCGGTGTGAACTGGGGTGGTGTGAATTGGGGTGGCGTGAACTGGGGCGGTGTCAATTGGGGTGGTGTGAATTGGGGTGGCGTAAACTGGGGCGGCGTGAACTGGGGAGCTTACTTCTTTGACGATTGATCCTCTCCCCTCGTCACAGGATCAGGAGGCTGCCCGCCCGTGCCTTGTACGCAGGGGTGGGCAGCCTTCGTCGTATCGCATGGAGGAACGAGACCTATGGGGCAGCAATGGAAAGTATATCCGGAGAAGAAGACCCTGACCCCATCCTCGCAGCCGTTTCGCGAGATCTCGCTGTCGGCCCAGCTCTTCGTGGGCGGCGTCGTGGTCCTGGTGGGTGCCCGGTTCATCAGCGAGGTGCTTACGCTCCCGGCGCAATCCGTGGACTGGGCGGCTTTTGTGTTCTTATTGATCGGGGCGATCGTCGCCCGGCTGTTCGGGGTGGCCGCCCTCCGTTACTCCATCTATCATGCTGCGCTGGGCTTCATCTTCCCCGCGTTCTTCCTGGTCGGGCCGGGGCTGGCCGGTATCATCATCGCGATCTCGTACGGGGTTGCGGCGTGGCGGCAGCGGCAGCGGTGGTATATCGCCGCCTTTAACGCCTCTACCCACTTCCTGGCGGGATGGCTCGCCTATCAGGTGTGCTATAGCATCGTGGGCGATGGCAGCCTGCTATCCCTGAAGGGGGAGCTGGGGCTTCTGACCGGCGCGGTGATCTATGTCACCGTGAACCATGTGTTGGTGGCCTTGGGCATCCTCCTGGTTCGGGGGGTGGCCTCCTGGAAAGCCCCGACGTTTGACGTGGAGGGGATGAGCACCGACTTCCTCCTGCTCTGCATCGGGGCGAGCCTCGTCGTGCTATGGCAGATCCTGCCGCCGCTGAGCCTCTTCTCCCTCGTATCCCTGATCCTGGTGCGCCGGGCGCTGGGGATACCGCTCCTGGAGGAGGAGGCGCGCGTCGATTCCAAGACCCGGCTGTATAACGCCAAACATGGCAACGTCGTATTGGAGACGGAGCTGCGGCGGGCGCGGCAGCTGGGGCAGCCGCTGTCCGTGTTGATGGCGGATCTGGACGGCCTGCGCCGGGTCAACAACACATATGGGCACCTGGTGGGGGATGAGGTCCTGCGACAGGTGGCCGACGTGATCCGGTCCACCGTGGGGCCGCGGGGCGTGGTGTCGCGCTTTGGGGGCGAGGAGTTCGTGGTCGTGCTGCCCGGCAGCGATACCCACGAGGCGTTGGCCGTTGCGGAGCGCATACGAAAGCGGGTGGAGGCGTTGTCGCTCTCCCCGTCGGAGGGGGGGAAGCCGATTCACGTGACGATCACGGTGGGCGTCGCCACGTATCCGGATGACGCGGAAACCCCCATCGATCTCCTGCGTCGGGCGGATGCGGCGCTGTACCTGGGGAAGGACCGGGGGCGCAATCAGGTCTGCGTGGCGAGCGCTGTGGACGTGCGACTCCAGGTGGAGCGGCCCTCGTCGTCTGTTCAAAGCGCAAAGGTGAAGGAGGCCCCGGCAGAGCAGCCCAAGGTAGTCCCGGGCGCGACGAAATCGGATGCGCCGGGATGGGATCTATGGGCACTGATCGCCGTGGTGGTGGCCGCCGGGGCGGCTTTGATGGTGTATTACCTGCCGCGCGTGGCCTCGGTCGATCTCACGGCGTTGATCATGTTGATCGCGCTGGCCTGGGCCAGCGAGGGATTGGCGCTGGACCTCTACATGGCCAGCACCGTTTCCCTGGGCTTCGTGATGTCACTGGCGGCGGCGTTCCTGTTGGGGCCGCCCGGCGTGGCCGCGCTGGCCCCGGTCATCGCGCTGACCCACGCCTACCGCCGCCGGCCGCCGTGGTACCAGGCGGCGTACAACCTGGCCGCTCACATGTTGGCCGGCACGGCGGCCAGCCTGGTGTTCCAGGCGTTGGGCGTCCCGGTCAACGCCCGGTCGCTGCTGGCGTTGATCGTGCCCAGCGCCCTGGCCGCGGGGGTGTACTACGCCATCAACGTGGGGCTGGTCTCCACGGCGGTGGCGTTGGATGAGCATCGCAATCCGATCCAGGTTTGGAAGGAGCAGTTCCAGTGGCTGTGGGTGCACTACATCGCCCTGGGGTTCCTGGCGCTGGTGCTGGCCGTCGCATACGCGGGCCTGGGGGTGTACGGCGTCTTCGCCTTCCTCGTCCCGCTGTTCATCGTGCGGTACG
>JAJRVX010000245.1:0-7771 GCA_024277095.1 Chloroflexota bacterium | reverse complement strand
CGGGATCACCCGGGCGGGACACAGAACCAGACCCGGCTCCGGCTCGCCGACCGAGGCGAAGAAGCGATCGTCGATCGGGTTCTCGACGGAATACACGCGGCCGCGCAGCCACCGGCGGTACTCACGCTGGATATACGGGCTGATGGCGATGACGTGCCCTGCCCGCCGCACGCAGTAACGCTCGTAGAGAGCGTCCATCTGCCACCGCAGCCGGTTGCGCCACCCCCGCACCAGCGCCGCCTCTCGGAAGATCACGCCGTGCAACGTGACCACGGCCGGGCGGCCGCCCCCCGTCGCCGCATCGACGTAGACCATGCCCGCCCCATGGGCATGCACGAGATCGGGCTGCACGCGATCGATGGCCTGGCGAAGCGCGGCGACGTCCCGCCGGTACAGCGTCAGCCGTCCCAGTGGGCGCCGGGGCACTACATGTACCGTCGCCTCAGGACGCTCGACCACACGCGCTTCCTCCCCGGCACGGGCGGTGATCACGTGGACCTCCAGCCGCCCCACACGGGCCAAGGCGGGCACCAGCGTCGCCATCACCGCGTCCACGCCCCCCGCCAGCGCATCGGGCTCCAGCGGATACGGCCCCAGCATCGCCAGGCGCATCACGCCTCCGTCTCCGCCACGGCCGCCTCCTGCGATCCGACGGCGATGCCCGTCACCAGGAAGAAGAGCATATTGGCAAACTGGGCGTTAGCGGCGTCGAAGGTGGAGATGGCGATCCCATAGGCAGCCACCGCTCCCCACAACGCGACCAACAACGCCGGCTGCCCGCGTTTCAATCGGCGCGTCCGGAGGAACAGCCTCAAACTCACCCACAGGATGGCCGCAAAGAGCCCCAGATAGGGCACCAACGCCAACAGACCGCCGGATGCGAGGATAAACAGAAAGGTGTTGTGCGGGGATGGGTCCACGTAAATGTTGCGATCCGGATCCCATCCGTACATCCGGGCGGCCACCTTGCCGAAATTGCCGTATCCGATGCCAAGCAATGGATTGCGGGCGACCATGCGCCGGGTCAAGTCGAAGGCGGCCAGGCGATACTCGATCGGGCGGTAGGAGGAGACCCGCTCACGCACGATCCAGCTCTGACTGATAGGCCCCCAGAAGACGGCGATCAGGATCCCCACCGTGAGGAGGGTCGGGATCACCACCCGCCGCAACCGTCTCTCGTACGCGGATAGGATCAGCAAGGAGACCAGGGCGGCCAACCAGGCGGCGCGCACATACGTCATGGCAACGCCCACCAACAACAGGAGGGCGACCACCCGCCCCAGCCAGCGGCGCGCTCGGGAGGACGCGTACAGGCCGGTATAGGCGGCGAAGGGCAGCAACACCGCCTGGGCGGTGCCCATGGAAGCCGGATTCCCCAACAGGCCAATTACCTTGCGGATGTGCGGGCTGTAGCGGGTCCCCCAGTCGCCGCCCCGGAACAGCACCTCGCCGGTGAGCTGCTCCCGAGTTGTGAGCACGGCCAGATAGCTCCCGATGATCAACAACGCCCCCAACGCCCGATCCAGGTCCGCAGGCTTCCGGATCAAATACCGCGCCAGGTAGTAGACCAGCATCGGGATACCGAAGAAGTCCACCACCGTCTGCACGGCGGAGATGGGCCCCACGGAGGCGGAGAACGCCGAGAGTATGATGCCGATGCCGAAGGCCAGCGCCATCGCATCGATGCCGTTGACCCGCAGCGGCTTCCGCTGGCGACGAGCCATCTGCGCCAGCAGGATCAGGGTCAGGAACCCCGCGCACATCCGGGTAAGCCCCAGGTCGGGAATGCCACGCCCCAGCTTGATATCCAGATAGATGAAGCGGGCGTAGGGAGCCAAGATCATCCAGGCCAGGAAACCGTCCCGCTGGTCTATCACGAGGAGCAACAGGATGGCGGACAGCCCCACGGCCGTGACGGCCAGCGGCCAGTCCGGGGAGGCCAAAAGCAATCCCAACCCACCCCCCAGGGCGACCGCCAGGACCCCTATGGCCAGCCGTCCGGCGACCCGCACGGCCGGATGATCGATCAGGCTCCATACCCTCAACACGTCCACACCTCTCGCC
Organism: Chloroflexota bacterium; assembly: GCA_024277095.1. Classification (GTDB taxonomy): domain Bacteria; phylum Chloroflexota; class Anaerolineae; order DUEN01; family DUEN01; genus DUEN01. The sequence continues at coordinate 5,707 of JAJRVX010000245.1, read as the reverse complement.
CCGATCCCCTTCACCGCGGGTTCGCGATCCTCTCCCGGCCCTATCACCCCACCACCAGGCGATCATACACGCCCATCACCCCGCGCACGTAGCGTTCCACGGTGAACGCACGCAGCACCCGGTCACGCCCGGCCGCGCCCATCCGCCTCCGCATCTCCCCATCGGCCAGCAGCGCGGCCAGCGCGTCCGCCAGCCGGGGAACATCCCCCGGCGGCACCAGCAGCCCCTCTCGGCCGTCCGTGACCAGCTCCGGGAGGGCGCCGATATCCGCCGCCACCACCGGGCGACGTGCCGCCATCGCCTCGATCACCACCCGACCGAACGGCTCCGGCTCCACCGGCGTGTGAGCGATCACATCGGCCGCCGCCAGAACTCGCGGCACGTCCGGCCGATGCCCCAGGAAGCGCACTTGCCCTTCGATCCCCAGCTCGCGCGCCAGCGCCCGCAGCCGGGCGGGGTACTCCGGCGCGTAGACCTCCTCCCCGCCCACGATCAGCCCCACCAGGCCGGGCCAGCGATCGATCAGGCGCGCCAACGCCCGCAGGAGCAGATCCTGGCCCTTCCACGGGACCAGACGACCCAACGTGGCCACGACGAGTGCATCCTGCGGGATCCCCAACGCGCGGCGAGCCTCATCTCGGCCCACCTCCACCTCAAATCGACGCGGCTCGACGGCATTGTACACGACCTCACCACGGCCGGGCGGGATCCCCTGCTCCTCGTAGGCCCGCTGCAACGCGCGGCTGATGTAAATGAACCGATGCACCCGTCCGGCCAGCCACCGATCCCCCCACCCCAGCCGATCGAAGCTGCGCACGTGACACACGCACGGCCGGGCACACCAGGCTGCCGCCAGCAGGCCCGGCCGGCTCATGGTCAACGAGTCGTTGAGATGAACCAGATCGGCCCCGCTCTCGCGCATCACCCGGGCCAGCGATCGGGCCTCGGGCAACAGCCGGGTGGCCAGCCGCCGTCCCCAACGGGCCAGGCCCCACGCCTGGGCGAACCAGGGCTGGCGCCACAAACGCCCGGCCACAGGGCTCGCGGCCGCTCGCTGCCCCAACGTGGGAGTTCGCCGAGCCCCCACGCCCGTGCGCACCCGCCACACCGGGACATCGAGCGCCTCAAAGCGGGCGCCGGCCGGGCTACGCGCCGATAACACCACCATCGGCTCCCAACGGGTACGATCCAGATGTGTCAGGAGCAGCAGCAAGCTATGGATCGACCCACCAAAGCCGGGGGCCAGGTCCACGTACAGGACCCGGCGGGGCCAGGCGCCCATCGGATGTCGATCGGAGGGCACGATCCTACCCCGCCTGCGAGGCCCGGCGTCCGGCCTGGGGCCGCAAGCTCTCCAGGAACTCCAGAAGGAACGCCAGCACGCCGCCGGCCAGCAGGCTGAGCACGGCCCCGACCAACGCGATACGCCCGAAGCGGGAGGGGGCCGGTCGCTGCGGCGGCCGGGCCGGCTCGATGACCTGGAGATACCCCAGGCTGAGCGCCTGATCCTGCTTAAGCGTGGCCTCATTCGCCTTGGCCCGCAGGAACTCGTAATTCGAGCGCGCCTGATCGACCGCCATCTGCAGCGAGTCCCACTCGGCCGTCAGCCCCAGCAGCGCCGCCAGATCCGCATCACGCCGGGCCGCCAGCTGCTCATACTCCGAGGCCGCCGTCCGCTGCGACGCCGCCTCCACCGCCTGGGCCGCGGCCATCGACTCGTAGTCCCGCGCCTTCTGGCGATAGTACGCCTCCTCCTCCTTTGCCCGCTGCAATGCGTCCTCGTCCTCCGCCGCCCGGGCGGCGGTCACCTTGCGGGCCGCGGCGTTCGCCCACTCCTTCATGTTACGAGCCAGCGTCTCATATTCGGCCTTGAGCGCCTCCGCCTGACGGGCCGCGATCAGGGCATTGTCCCGCTTGGAGCGCAACGAGCGGATCGTGTCCTGATACGCCAGGATCTCCCGGTCCAGCGACCCCACGTTGTTCTGGAGTTTGAATTTCAGCAGCGCATCCTCGGCCGCCGCCAGCTCCTGTTTGGCGCGATCCAACTGCTGCTGGATGAACTGCCCGCTGGCCACGGCCGGGCGGGCGCGCACCTCCCGATAGTACTTCAGCGCGTTCTCTACCAGGGCGGTGGCGATCTCCTCGGCCCGCTGTGGGCTGTCCCCCTCCACTGAGACGATGATGAACTCCCCATCCCGCGTGGCCGTGATCCGATCCAGCAGATCCGACGCGCTGATGTTCAGATCGAGCTGGGCGATGGTGCGCAGGGCCACCAGGTCCGAGGTCACGGCGGAGATGAAATCCTCCTGGGTGGCGATGATCTGATCGCTCAGGGTGACGTTGCGAACCTGCGTGAACAGCGTCACCTCCTCCGGCTCCACGGGCAACACCTGCAACCGCACGGACGCCCGATAGACCGGCTTCGCCGTGAGCGCGCTGTAGCCGATCACGCTCATGGTGGTGATGAAGAGGAGCGCTACGATCCACAACCGCTTGCGCAACACGGCCCAATATCCCAAAGGTTGTCCTTCCATCATCTTCCCTCACCCCGGCGGCGGGTAATTTCCCTCGTGGACGCCGCCGAGCGGTCCACGAATCGCCCCGGCCCCTCCCGCTTGCGAAAACAGAGCGTCAGCTCCGGCAGCAGGGCGGTGCCGGGAACGCGCAGCGGCCGCAGGACCGCTCTCTCGACGGCCCGGGCCGCACCCCACACCAGCACCTTCGCCGCCCGGCGCGCTGGCGACTGCCCCGGCCGCGCCAGAGAGGCCCGGGCGTAGGCCGCGATGTCATCCCCTCGCTCGACGTTCAGACATACGGCGTCCCCACCCAACACCCGTCGGATCTCCCAATAGGTCACGCCCCGGATCCCATCCGCCACCAGATCCTCCGCCGTCTGCTCAGGTCGGATGCGGTCGCTGCGCCAGCGGGCGTACCGCCACGCCAGCCCCAGCGGCATGTAAGGGACCCACCACAGCCCGGTGGTGTGATGATCCTTGGGCCACAGCCGATTGGGCGTCTCGGCGACGATGAGATGTCCACCGGGCCTCAGCGTGCGCCAGATCTCCCGGAGATGCGCGGCGCGCCGCTGGGGCGGGATATGCTCCAGCACGGCATTGCACACGGCCAGATCCATGGCGCCGTCAGGCAGCGGCAGGTGCGTGGTATCCGGCACATGGTGGATACGCACGCGCTCGTCCAATCCGGATTCCTCCACACGCCGGCGGGCGATCTCGGCAAACGTCGCATCCGGCTCCACGCCGTAGACCCGCGCCGCCCCCAGCCGGGCCAACGCGATGGAGGAGGCCCCACAGCCACAGCCGAAGTCCAGAACCACCCGGTCGGCGATCGGCACGAACCGCTCGATCACCCGCCCCAACGGGCGCTGAATATAATCCGGATCCTCCGCCCGGGCGATCTCGTCCCGCAACCAGGCCGCTCCCTTGGCGGCCAGGATCATCTCCAATAGCTCCCGGGTGTAAGCGGTCGTGAACTCGCTGTGGTGGACGACGCCGCCGAAGCCGAACTGCCTCCCCTCGATCACCACGTGGCGCAGGCCATTCCGCTCCTCGATGCGCACCGTCACCGGCTCGGTCACGCACGCCCCTCCGTCCGCCGCAGCGCTTCGGCCACCAGCTGTGAGATCTGCTCCACGCGGGCATCCCAGTTGTGCCCCGCCACAGCGGCCTGCCGACGTCGCACGTGCTCCGGCGTGTCCTCCTCCAACGCCGCCTCGATTGCGGCCACCGCCTCCTCGACGGATCGGACCACATGCACCAGCCCGGGGAACCCGCGCGCGGCCGGGATATCCGTCGCCACCACGGGCCGGCCACACGCCAGGTACTCGTACAATTTCAGCGAGTCGATGTTGCGCGTCCACTCGTTGCGCTCATACGGCAGCAGACAGACGTCACACACCTTGATGTGATGCGGGACCTGAGACACCTCCACGCGCCCCAACATATGCACGTTGGGCAGATCAATCAACCCATCCGCCTTGTGCGGCTGGGTGTACAGGCTCAAGGGCCCCACCAGCGCGATGCTCCAGTCGGGTCGGGCCAGGGCGATCCGCCGCACGAATTCGTAATCCAGCTTCTCGTTCAACACGCCCACATAGCCGATGATCGGGCGCGGCAGGGCCGCCATGCGCAGGGGCACGGACGGATCGGCCGCGGCCGCGGCGAAGCCCTGCACATCCGCCGCGTTGGGCACCCAATAGGTATGCAGGTTCAGCGGCCGCTTGGACTCCAGCAGCGCCTGAGAGGTGACCAGCACCAGATCCGCCCGTCGGATCAGCTCCGCCTCAGCCCGCCGCACGGCCTCCGGATCGCGCACCGCCGCATAGGCGGAGTATTCATCCGAAACGTGGTAGATCACCAAACGCTCGTCACACGTGCCCACCACATCCGCCTGATAGTAGCGGGTCAGCCACAGCAGGGGACGCCCGAACCCCAATTGCCGCATGGTGCGGCGCATGGCCCGCGTCCGCAGCATGCGCGTCAGGTCGCCCAGCCGCAGACGCCGCCCGGCGATGGGGGCATAGACCGGATCCCGATACACCCACAGGTTCTCCCGCACGGGCACGGCCAGGGGGCGACGCAGATCGCGCCAGCCGATCTCCCCCCTGCGCAGGTGGCGCAGCACGGGACGCAGGTAGGCGCGCGGCTCCACCCACAGGATCTTGTTCCGTCGCGCCAGGCGGGTCATGATCTGATGGCGATTGCGCCAGATGTCATCCCAGGGGCCGGGAGCGAAGCAGACGATGCCATATCCCTCGATCATGGCCTTCGCCTCCGAACCCGCTGCCTGGCGCGGGCCACGGCCTCCTGATAGGCGGCCAGATGCTGACCCGCCAGCTCGCCCCAATCCTGATCGCGAGCGTATGCCAGCGCCGATGCGCCCGCCGCCTCCAGGTCCAGATCCCGAGCGCGCACCAGGGCGGCGGCCAGCGCAGCCTCATCGCCCGGGTCATACAACACGCCTCGCGCCCCCTCCCCCACCAGCCTCGGGAACGGCCCCAGGCGCGGCGCCACGATAGGACAGCCGAAGGAGAACGCCAGCAGGGCGCTGCCCGACGTCACCGCCCGCCGATAGGGCAATACGCAGACGTCGGCCGCGTTCATGTAATCCTGCACCGCGTCGTCCGGGACGTATCCCACCTCTATCCGGATGCGCGGGTCCACGGCGGCCCGCCGCAGGATGTGCTCCACATACTCGCCATCGCGAGGCCGGGCGTTCCCCGCCACCAACAGCCGATCCTGCTCCCGGGCCACGTAGCGGAACGCGTCCAACAAACGATCCAGCCCCTTATACGGCCGGATCTGCCCAAAGAAGAGGTAGACGAACGCATCGTCCGGCAGATCCAGGCGGCGGCGCGCCTCCTCCCGGGAGCGCACGTTGGGGTAGATGTCCATATAATGGCCGTGGGGGATCACCCAGACGCCCCGACGCCGACGTCCCCAGCGGAGCCGCCAGACCTCCTGCGCCGTCTCCGGATCGTGCACGTGCACCACATCCGAGCGACGCAGCAGCCAGATCGTCACCAGCCGATCCAGCCACGGCCAGCGCGTCTCGTGCGGCAGCAGGTTATGCACCGTGTAGACCAACGCCACGCCTCGCGCCTGCAAATCCGCCAGCACGCCCAACAGCAGGCCCGACACCCGCACGCGGCCCCACGCCGTCTCCGCCTGGCAGAAGAGGTCCGGCCAGT
>JAJRVX010000244.1:0-4210 GCA_024277095.1 Chloroflexota bacterium | reverse complement strand
CGGACGAGGTCGTGGTGGAGGTGATCGCGGGAGGGCTGCACATCGTGAACTTTGGCGAGCAGCTGGCCACGCCTACGCCGACGGCCACCAGCACTCCCACCTGGACGCCTACGCCAACGCAGACGCCGACTCCACTCTCGCCGACCGACACGCCGACACCTACATCGACACCCACGCCGACGCCTTCTCCCACACCTACCGAGGAGTGGAAGGAGCGGCTCTATCTTCCCTTCATCTTCCTGAAATAGCGCGTTAGGGCTTCGCGAGCGAGAAGGGCCATCCCTGATGAGGGGATGGCCCTTTTGTCATGGCATCGGTGTCGGTGAAGCGATGCGGGAGCATCGCTTTGCCCTTTGGGGGGCGGAGGGAGGGGGAGGCGAGCTACTCTCGCGCGGGGATCAGCCACTTCATCAGCGCGATCCGCCCGGCCTCCCGTTCCATCCAGGCCACTTCTTCCACATCGCGTCGGCGCAGTCGCCAGAGGGTGTAGGGAAGCCGGAGCAGGAGGCCTATCAGGCGCACCGGGTAGTAGAGGTAGATCCGCCTGGATTCCGGCGGCACGGAGTACATTTGTGCCAGGCGCTGGCGGGGTGGAAACAGCCCCTGTAGCAGAGCCAGCACTTTGCTCGGGATCCGCCGGGACCCCCAGAACTGCCCGAGGTTGTCGGACCATGGGCCGCTGGCATCGTCGACCGCCAGGAAGATGCGTTGTTGAGCCCAGAGGATGTAGCGCTCGTCGAAATCCTCAGAGATCAGGCCCTCGAGCACCTGGGAGGGGATGTGGGCCTGCAGGAGATCCCTCGCCAGTCGCAGGGTCAGGTAGACGCCGTTTGCCCCTTCCCATTGGTGAGCCCGTGCTTGCAACGCCTCCCAGTCGATTGGATCCCGGCAACGTCGAACCACGGCGGCGATGTCGCACAGGGATCGTAGCCCGTAGAACTTGAACAGGTGATGGCTGGACGCGTGCAGGCATAGGTGCAGCAGCAGGTCTTCTCGTTGGAGCGCCAGGGCCTCTGTGCCGGCGATGGTGATCGGCTGCATCCTCTGCCATACCCCGTCCATGTCCACGCGGAACGCGCCTATAGCCGGGCGAATGTCCCAATGGATCTCAACACCGACGTCCTCATCGGGAGCCCGATAGGCTACCTGGCTATGGGTCTGGATATCATCCGGCTTTCCCTCGTCCACGCGATACCCCAGGTCTCGGAGGCATCGCTCGGCCGCCGTCACATCTGCCTGTCTCACCAGGATGTCGATGTCGGCCATGGAGCGGTGGGCGATGTTGTCATAGGCGAACTGCGCCAGGTAGGCCCCCTTCAGGATCGCTACGGCGATCCCGGCGTCGTGCAGGGCCTGCAGGATGGAATGGAGCTGCCGGTAGATCCGGAGGTTTCGGAGCGCGTTCATGTTGTACAGCTCACGAAGGGCGGTGATGGCACCAGAGGGGATGTCCAGATCTGGGAGCGTGCGCACGTAATGGTAGATCAGGGGCGCCACACCTGTCCGAATCGCCAGCTCGATCATCCGCTCCCAATCTGCGGTGGGGATTTCACGTTGCTCGCTTGTGCCCGGTTGTCCCTGGCTCGATCGGAGCAGGCGGATCAGCAGATCCTGTGCTCCGTTGCGGCTCATGGGGGCCCTGCCTCCAGAATCGTTCATCGCGCTAGCATCCCGAATGAGGTTCCGCGGAGAGGGAATGGGAACTCGCTTGCATTTGTGCCGTCCAGGACTCCGCGTACAGGCCGTTCAAAGCCAATAGCTCTTCATGTGTGCCTGATTCCACGATTCGTCCCTTGTCCATGACGTGGATCACGTCGGCGCGCATGGCCACCGTGAAGCGATGGGTGATGATGATGGAGGTACGGCCTCGGGCCAGCTCGCGGAATCGATCGAACCAGTCGGCCTCGGACCAGGAGTCCATGAAGCTCGTTGGCTCGTCCAGGACGATGATGGGCGCTTTGCGCAGGTAGGCGCGAGCCAGGGCGACCCGCTGCCACTCGCCGGCGCTGAGATCCTCGCCGTCCGCGAACCACTTCCCCAACAGCGTGTCGTATCCGCGAGGAAGCCGGGCGATGATCTCATGCGCTCCCGCCCGTCGGGCGGCGGCCTCGATCTCCTCCGCGCTCGGCGTCGCCTGAAGGTCGCCCATGGCGATGTTCTGGCCGGCGGTGGCGTGGTAGAAGACGGGGAACTGAAACATGACGGTGATCAGCCGGCGGAGACGGCGAAGGGGGATATCCCGGATATCCACCTGGTCCAGCTCAATATGTCCCGCGTCCGGGTCGTAGAATCGGCAGAGGAGCTTCACCAGTGTGCTCTTGCCCGCCCCGTTGGCGCCGACGATCGCCACGATCTGCCCGGCCGGGATGGTGAGGTTGAAGTCTTGCAGGGCGGGGCGTTCGCTCCCCGGATATCGGAAAGTGACATGGCGGAAGGCGATCCCCTCCCGCAAAGTCGAGGGGGCGGAGGCCGGACGGGGAGGGTCCAGGATCTGTGGTCGCAGCTTCAGGAACTCGAAGAGGTTGCCCAGGAACAGCGTGCTGTTGTAGATCTGTCCCAGGTTGCTCAGAAGGGAGCGCATCAGACTCTGCCCTCGGGTGAAGGCCTGATAGAAAAGGGCCAGGTCACCCAGGGTGACGACCCCTTGCAATGCCCGCCAGGCCATCCAGGCCATGGCGATGCCGGAGATAACCAGGGCGATGGCTCCGGCCGCCAGCCGTGCGAGGGTCTGCTCTTGGGTCAGCTTCAGGCGCTCAGAGCGTAGCCGTCGGCGCAGGGCTTGGTAGGCCGACTGGAAGTGCCCCCCCAGATCGAAGAGCCGAAGTTCCGCGGCCACGGCGCTATGGGTGAGCATTGTGTCGTAGTACTGAGTCCATCTTCGATCGGGGGTGGTCCTCTCCCACCAGTGGTGATAACGGCGGTTAAAGCGAAATACCACGTAAAGGGCCGGCAGTGTGCTGATCAGCAGGACCAGAGGCAGCCACGGGCTGTAGGGGATCAGCACCGCGGCCATAGCCAGGAAGGTGATGCCGTTTTGGAGCAGGCTCCCGCTGCTTTCCAACAACGCCAGAGGGCGACTGGTGGCATCGCTGCGAGCACGATGTAAGTGATCGTAATATTCGGACGATTCGTAAAAGGCCAGGTCGACGGACGCGGATTTGTCGTGGATCAACCCTGTGATGTAGTCCTGTATGAACTCCGACTGGGCGGTGTGGATCCAGTCGCTGATCCCATAGAGTAGTTCGGTGAGCAGGGCGACGCCGGCCATCACGCCGATGTAGAGCAACGCGGGCCGGATTGTTTCCCATGAGCCGCCAGCGTTGACGGCTGCCACCAGGCTGTCCACCAGCAAGCGCGTCAAATATACCGTCACGACGGGCAGCAGCCCTTGCAGGACCAGCAGAACCGCCCACGCGGCGGTCCATCCCCGGGCCGCGTTCCAGACCAGGTGCAATGTCTGCAGCAGATACGAGCACCGCGCTTTTAGATCGCGCGATCTGTCTCTGAGCGATTTCAAGATACCCCTTGTTTCTGAGCGACCTTCCTTGCCTCCTGGTGGGGAGCATTGAAGGCATGGAAGGTCTTACCCTCATGCTAAAAAACTTAAGCTGGGTCTGTTAGAGGGTTTAGGTGATCCGCGTGCATGATAATGAAGATTGGCGCTTGCCTGGGCCAGTACGGCTGGATGAAGTCGCTCTCATCGCTTTCGGATATCTCCTCAAATACCGCTGAGAAGATGCGGAGTGGCTGTTTTTCCTCCTGAGCAAGCAGTCATTGGGCGATGCAGGTGACCAATGGGATGCCCAACCTCCTGCTCAGCATGGACCCCACAGGGAAGGCGCTGCGCAATCGGCAGCGCACGGCCTCCGTGAGGATCTCTCGATAGATCTTCGCGTACTCCTCGTCGGAGCCGAGCCGGAGCCTCACGTGGGCTCCAATCGCCAATACGTCCGAAGCTGACATCCCCCCTGGCGGATCGTCATGCTATGACCCGGAGGCAACCACAGGATGTCCTGATAAAAGGTGATGGCCTTGTCCTCCAACAAGGGCGCCAGGTAATCCCCCATGTGAACCTCGTTCAGGTGGCGGGGGACGCTGGGGATCTGGAGCAGGGCCTTGATCTCGGAGGCGAAGGCGAAGATGCGGCCAGGCTGGTAGTAGTAGTAGAGCGGTTTGATCCCCATATGGTCTCGGGCGCAGAAGAGGATCT
>JAJRVX010000243.1:0-2526 GCA_024277095.1 Chloroflexota bacterium | reverse complement strand
AGAATTACGGGGTCAACGTATGCACGCTCATGAGCATGATGAGCGAGAAGCTGATGCCCAGCGCCTGCGAGGTGGATATCACCGGCGTGGCGTCCATGTACGCGCTGCAGTTGGCCTCCGGCAAGCCCAGCGCGCTGGTGGACTGGAACAACAACTACGGCGGCGACCCGAACAAGTGCGTTCTGTTCCACTGCGGTAACTGGGCCCGGAGCTTCTTCCCGGAGGCGAAGATGGCCTACGCCGACGTCCTGGCCACGATGCTGGGGAAGGAGAACACCTATGGTGCCATCGCCGGCCGCGTGTCCGCCGGCCCTGTGAGCTTCGCCCGGATCACCACGGACGATCGGAACGGTGTGATCCGCACCTATGTGGGCGATGGCGCGTTCACCGACGATCCGCTGGACACCTTCGGCAGCCGCGCCGTGGTGGAGGTGCCGGGTCTACAAAAGCTCCTGCGGCATATCTGCAAGAACGGCTTCGAGCACCACGTCGCCATGAACCCCTCGCGCTCGGCGGCCATCCTGGCCGAGGCGTTCGAGACGTACTTCGGGTGGGACGTGTATTACCATGAGGGATAAGGTCGGCGGGGTGGTCTTGAGCATCCCGGGAGATCTTCCCCCATGCCAGGTACAGCATGGGTGAGCATCCGGCCTGGCAAGGAGAAACTTTGATGAGGGTCCTGATCTCCGTGGATATGGAGGGGGCATCCGGGATCGCCACCGCCCGGGAGTGCGGGTATCCGAGGGATCCCGTGGGGGATCCGGAGGCCAATCCGGACTATCTCATCGGGCGCCGGTGGCTGACGGGCGACGTGAACGCGGCCGTGGAGGGTGCCCTCGACGCGGGCGCGACGTCCTTTGTGCTGCACGATTCGCACGGGCTCGACTATCGCAATGTCGTCCTCGACGAGTTGCACCCGGCCGTCGAGGTGGTGCGCGGCGCGCCCATCATCTTCTTCGAGCTGGGGGATCTTGACGACTCGTACGACGCTGCCTTCCTGATCGCGATGCACGCTCGCGCCGGGCGGCGGGCCTTGCTCAGCCACGTGCTCAGCTGGCCGCTGCTGCGCGAGGTGCGTGTCAACGGCGAGCCCGTGGGCGAGAGCCAGATCACCGCGGCGCTGGCCGGGCGCTTCGGCATCCCCACGGTCCTCATCACCGGCGATGACGTGGTGTGCGAGGAGATGAAGGCCTCGACCGGTGGGCAGATCGAGACGGCGGTGGTGAAGCACTCCCTCTCGCGCTACGCAGCGCGTTGCCTGCCGCTCTCCGCCGCCCGCCAGCGCATTCGTGAGGCCGCCTATCGCGCGGTGAAGCGCGTCGGCGAGATGGAGCCGCTCCGCTATGCCCCGCCCATCACGCTGGAAGTGGACCTGAACGATCGGCAGGTGGCCTGGTACATCTCCTGGATGCCGGGGGTGCAGTACAACGGCGATCGCACCGTCGCCTACACGGGCGACGACTTCCTGACCGTCTACCGGGCGCTGATGGCCATGTTCTGGATCGCCACGTCCCGGCTGAATCCGTGAAGGTCATCACCGGGGCATCGCCAGGTTGACCGCAATCGGACGGCGCGCGTCACGCCGTCCGATCGAGTCGCTGGAGCATTTCCCAGGCGAACTCATGGACGCGGCTCAAGCAGTCCGGCTCGATCTTATCCACGGTGTCAGACATCTGGTGCCAGTGGACGGCGCCGACGGCCTCGCGCGGCAGGGCGTCTATAGTGAAGGCGCGAAAGCCTCGCTTGAGCAAGAGGGCGGCATCCGTGTAGGCGACGCCCGGGTGTTCGAAGGCGCGGAGATCGGGTCGATCGGCGGCGATCTGCCGGGCGATGGCCAGCAATTCTGGATCCACCGGATACTTGCGCAGGAGCCCATCACTGGACAGGAAGCCGGGATCGCCGGCCCCCACCTGATCCAGGGTGATGAAATAAGCCTGGCGTAGCGCCTCCGGGTGAGCCTCGACCAGGGCTGCTGCGCCGTAGCATCCCAATTCCTCGCAGCCGTTGGGCACCAGCCAGACCTCGGTGTGTTGCAGTGGCTCATGGGTCAGTCGCTCCCCCAGCGCCAGAACGGTGGCGGCGCCGGAGGCGTTGTCGTTGGCGCCGGGGCTGAAGGGGGTCATGTCGGCGTGGAGACACATCACGAGAGCGAAGAGTTGCATGGCAGCGGCCAGCCCGATCACCCAATGGAGCCACGGCCAGCCGGTCAGAGCCAGCAACGCGTAGGCCACGGCTCCTGCGATGAGGCTGACGAGGGTTCCCCCCACCAGGGCGACGAACAGTTTGTGCCAGAGGGTTGAGCTATAGAAGATGGGGGTGCGATGGGTATCCAGATGGCCCAGGAGCACAGCCCGGCGGCGGGGTTCCTCCCTGGCGGATACCACCCCCACGACGTTTTGGCTCGGCCCGGTGGGGAGCAGCCGGCGCATCCAGTTGTCGGTGAAGTCCAGCTCCGCGAACATGCCCCAGGCGCCCAGGGCGTTAAGGAGGGCGGCCAGGAACGCGGCCGCCGGATGGCGGGTGGTT
>JAJRVX010000242.1:0-15220 GCA_024277095.1 Chloroflexota bacterium | reverse complement strand
TCTGGAGCAGGCATTGGCTGAAGTGGAGCGACAAATCCGACGCCATCTGAAACAGCACCCCCACCTGAAGCGAGAAGCCTCCCGGCTGCAGCAGGTGCCGGGCATTGGCCCCCGAAACGTGTGGTATATTCTGGTGCTGTGTTACCGCTGGGGTGCCCTGACCGAGTATCGAGGGCGGGCGAGGGGGATTGTCGCCTACGTCGGATTGGACCCCGTCATCTTCAGAAGCGGCCGTACCGTGTGGCAACCAGCCCATATCTCTCGAAAAGGCAATCCCCGGATCCGCCGTTACTTGTTCATGGGGGCCTTGGGTGGGATGCGCGGACAGAATCCCCTGCGCGCCTTTTACTTGCGTCTGGTAGGACGCGGCCGCCCCAAGAAGGTCGCCTTGGTCGCTGCGGCGCGTAAGATCCTGGTCTGGGCTTGGGCCATATTTCGAGATCAGACCACCTTTGATCCCTTGCGGACAGGATGTTGCTCTTGACCCTTTTCTCATCGCTCACCCTTGACAAGCATGAGAGAATCTACCTTCTGGGTCTTACGGATCTTCGCCTAGATGAGGCAACAAATGAGCACGCGTCGCCTCATTGGCATCAAGTTCAGCGATGTCGTTCCAAAGAACACCAATCCCTGGTAGGGGCGGGTCTCAGACCCGCCCCTACCAGGATCGCTGGCTAGCCTCCTCATCGACATCTTCGCCACCGAGCAGGTCCGGATCCATCGGATAACGCCCCGCCCTCTTGGCGTAGGCGACGACCTGGCATAGAGTATCCGGGTTCACGCCCACATACGTCTCCCCGCCGACGGCCAGCGCGTAGCCGCCGCCTTTCATCCCGATGCGCAGGGCTCTATCCACGGCGGGCTTTGCGGCCTTGAAATCCCCGTACAGGTCGCGACAGTTCAGCCCGCCGCTGAAGAAGACCTTATCGGCGAAGACGGGCTTGGCATTGGCGATGTCGGAGAAGCCCCCGATATCCATGGAGGTCAGCTTCATGATGTTGGCGTAAGTCTCGAAGTGGTGATCGTTGGGGCCATCGGCGTGGAGGCTTCTCCCCTCTCGGCCGTAACGGGCGTAGATGATCATGTTGTAGGGCATCACCTCACGGCGATACATCTCATCGCTGATGAACGCGGAGTGATCATCCGCTAGGCCGATAGAGGTAGTCCGCGTGCCGAAGTACCGATCCTGATAATCGCGAAGGCGGAAGAAGGTCAGCAGCAGCTTTTCAAACAGGCGATGGATGACCTGTGGCTCCTGGACAAGGTAGTAGAAGACCTCTTCCACATCGAGGAACCCGCACGCGGCGGACAGGGGCGGGTGGATGTTGAGCCCCCCGCTTACCGGGACCTTCAGTTTGAGCTGTGCCACCCTCTCCTTCAACCGTTCGTAGGCCCTGTACACCTTCTGCACGCCGGGATGTCGCTCGGGATCGGGGACCTGGAGCTTCTCCGCCGCCTCAGGCACGCTCATGGTTCGCACGATCCAGGGCGAGGTGCCCGGCCTGTACTCGATGGGCAGATCAAAGGCGAAGGCTTCGGCGAGAGGGCCTATATCAAGGCGAACCCCATACCCGGTCCTGTCATCCTGCAACTCCTCGAACGCCCAGCGCTGTCCGCTGAGTTGCACCTCGATCTGGAGATCGGGGTTATCGAAGGCCGCCTTGTAATAATCGCTGACATCTACGCCCGAGAGCCAGGAGTAGTAGCTCCCTCCCGTGCTGATGAGGATGGGGACGCGATCGGGCTCTTGAAAGCGCCGGGCGATCTCAAGCCGTCGCCTGCTTTCCTCCATACGCTCCCGATAACGCTCAAAATCGAAATCCAGTCCTGACTTGAGCCCTCTCATCTTCAGGCCCTCCGTTGTCTGACGATGTGCGCGCTGCACGAGGCCACGAGCGGGGAAGCGGACGTTCATGGGCGACCGGATTTGTTCGTCGCCGGCCCCGCTGGACAATGGCTACATTCTATATGGTCTAGAGAGGAGGGTCAAACAGGCCAAAATGACGATCCCCGCAGCGCGAGCCGTTGACGCTTATCCCGATCGATGGTATACTCCCGCACGATTCGGTGCCAGGATACAAGGCCGATGACGCGAGGCTGAGGGGCAACGATAGAATGTACAGGGATGTCCGGAGCTTTTGGCATGCCCGGTTGTCTGAGTTAGCGCTCGGACCCGAGCAGGCCGTCCGCCTGGCATCCACCCCGGAGGACAAGCGCTAGCTCTCCAACTTCGAAAGGGGGGCTAGCGCTTTGTTTCGCTTTCTGTTGGTCGACCCGGAAGGGTGGCCCGCGCGATGCGGTGCGGGTGGTGTATACTTTTCGGTGGAAATACAGCGGGGAGCTTTGAGGGGCGTAGCCCCTCAAAAGAGACCTCCCGGTTTCCGCCCTTCACCTGCCTCGCCCGGCCTTGCCCGCCCGAATCAGGTCGGGAGAGGGCAGGTGCAAAGCGGAAGAGGATGTTTGGGCGGGGGGGGGGGCCGCACCTCCCCTGTGGGCTTGCGATGGACCTGGCGGGATTTCCACCATTTTGGATACACTATCGCGGTGCGGATGGCCCCGGGCGGGCAAGGGGGAGACATGAACTCACGGGAGCGCGTGCGCGTGGCCTTCGAGGGGGGACGGACCGATCAGGTGCCGGTTCATCACATCGGCTTTTCGTCGGCGGTCGCCTCGGCGTTGTTGGGCCGCGAGGCATATGTGGGCGGGGGGATCCAACAGTGGCGGGAGGCGGTGGCGCTCTGGCGGGGCGAGGCGGCGCATCAGGAGTTCCTCGAGCGCTCGTTTCAGGATGCCATCGATATCGCCCTCCTGTGCGATCATGACATCATCCGGGCCAACTACTGGCGGTACAGCGTCAAGCCCACCAGGCGCATCGATGAATATACGTTCCTTTACGAATACGGCGATGAGGAGGACTGGCGCGTCCTGCGCTATGATCCGGACAGCGAGCAATGCCACATCTTCGACTATAAGCCCCAGCCGGGGACCGTCCTCGAGCGGTTGGAGGAGTGGGTCGCGGCGCGGGAGAAGGCCGTAGAAGACTATCAACCCCGGGAAGAGGACTTCGCGTTCGAGATCCGTGCCCAGCGCCTTCTGGGGCACGAGCGGGTGGTCCGGGTCGGCGGCGTGAGCATCGGAATCCCCCCCGAGACCGAGTGGCTTGAGGCCATGGCCCTGCGGCCGGATCTGGTAGCCAGGCTCCTGGACGTCCAGGTCGAGACCGCCGTGCGCAACGTTCAGTTCCTCGCTCCGCTCGGGTTCAGGTACTTCTTCGGCGGGCGGGATCTCGCTTCCAACGAGGGTCCCATGTACTCGGCCAGGATCTTCCGTGAGCTGGTGTTGCCCCGGCTGAAGCGGGTTTCGGAAATATGCCATCAGTACGGGGCTTATCACCTCTTCGCCAGTGATGGGGATCTCTGGCCCATCGCCGACGATCTGTTTGAACGCTCCGGGGTGGATGGGTT
Source organism: Chloroflexota bacterium (assembly GCA_024277095.1). Lineage (GTDB taxonomy): Bacteria > Chloroflexota > Anaerolineae > DUEN01 > DUEN01 > DUEN01. The sequence goes on along the minus strand of JAJRVX010000242.1, from coordinate 11,756 downwards.
TTACGAGATCGACCGTCGCGCCGGGATGGATCTAGGGGAACTCCGCCGTCGCTTCCCGCGGCTGACCCTGCTGGGCAACATCAGCTCCCACACGGTGCATATGGGAAGCCGGGAGGAGGTGATCGCCGAGACGCCGTCCTGCCTCGAGGAGGCCAGGCGGAGCGGGGGCATCATCGTGGGCTGCTCCAATTACTTCGTGCCTCGTACGCCGATCGAGAACGTGGTGGCTGTGTTGGAGACCATCCGGCAGCACCGTTGAGAGCGTGTCTGAAGATTTACCGGCGAGATGTCCGAGGGAGCTCCCTCAACGACTAGCTCCACAGGGGGAGGTGTGGAGGGGGCCTCCCCTCCACAGAAAACCTTACTTTTTCGGCCTGCATCTGCCTTTCTCGGCTCTTTCCGCAGGACCCAAGCCGAGGCCGGGCAGGTCGAAGGCAAAAGAAGGGCTTTTTCTGGAAGGGCTCCGCCCCTCCGGGCCTCCCCCCAGCAGAAGCAACGGCATTTTTCAGACACATTCTGAGGCGGGGATGACGACGTTCACGATGTGACCGATATCGTTCAGATGGTGTCGGGGTGGCTGCCGGGAGCGTTCGGCCGCTGGATCGAGATTCGCACACGGGGAGAAGATCATGGCAGACGAATTGCGCATCGGTGTGATCGGATTCGACACGTCTCACGTGCCGGCTTTTACCAAGCTGCTCAACGATCCTGATGATCCCTTCCATGTACCGGGTGGGAAGGTGGTAGCTGGCTATCCCTCGTACAGCCCTGACCTGGAAGCCAGCTATTCCCGCGTGGAGGGGTTTAAGCGGGAGGTGACGGAGAAATGGGGCGTTAAGCTGGTCTCCTCCATCGAGGAGCTGTTGGAGCAGGTGGACGCGGTCCTGCTGGAGAGCGTGGACGGGCGCAGGCACTTGGCGGAGGCCCGACCGGTGATCGAAGCCCGCAAGCCGCTCTTCATCGACAAGCCCCTGGCGGCCAATTACGCCGATGCGGCCGAGATCTATCGCCTGGCCCGGGAGCATGGTTGCCCCGTCTTCTCGGCTTCCTCGCTGCGTTTTGATGCCAACATCGTCAAGGTCAAGGAGGACCCGGAGTTGGGGACGGTCTATGCCTGCGACGCCTTCAGCCCGGCGCATGTGGTCCCAGACTGCCCTGGGATTTTCTGGTATAGCATTTATGGCGTCCACGGTGTGGAGATCCTGTACACCTTCATGGGGGCCGGCTGCGAGAAGGTCACGTGCCACACGACCGAGGATTACCACCTCGTCGTCGGGATGTGGCCGGATGGCCGTATCGGCACGATGCGGGGGATCCGCCGCGGCGCCATCGACTACGGCGCCACCGTCTTCGGCGAGCGCAAGGTCGCCCAGACCCTCTACTCCCGGGAGATTCCCTTGTACAGCCAGCTGCTGAAACGGATCATACCCTTCTTCCAGGGCGCGCCGGAGCCGGTGCCTTTGGAGGAGACGCTGGAGATGATGGCGTTCATGGAGGCTGCCCTCGTCAGCGAGCAGGAAGGGCGGGAGGTGACGCTCGACGAGGTGCGGTAGGGATCGGACCGTAGGGGCGGGTCTTGGACCCGTCCTATGTACTTAACGACGTAGGCAAGGCCTCGCCTGCTGTTCTTCACCATTCAGGGAGCAGTGTGCCTCAAAGAGTGTAAGGGCGAGGCATCCTGTGGCGCCGACGCTGCAATGCATGCCCTCTACGTCGGATTCGGCATCGCTCATACCGACGGTGTCTCCGAGGATGCCTCGCCCCTACGGGCTTAAATTGATGCCTATGGGGGGGGCTTAGACCCGCCCCTACAGGAGTCAGCGTTCCTCTGGGCTGCCCGGGATGTAAGGAGGGAAAGGGCGAAGATGAGATTGAACCCTGTGCCTTTGCACTTTGACACCGAGGAGGCCCTGGAGGAGTTCCTCTCGCGTCCCACGCCGGAGGCCGTTGAGGCCGTGCGGGAGCTGGAGGGAGACATCATGATCCTGGGCGTGGGCGGCAAGATGGGGCCCACGCTGGCCATGCTGGCCCGCCGCGCCATCGATGAGGCGGGGCTCGACAAGCGCGTCATCGGCGTCTCCCGCTTCTCTTCTCCCGGCGTGGCGAAGAAGCTGAACCGCGCGGGCGTCGAGACTATCGCCTGCGACCTGATGGATGAGCGAGCGCTGCGTGAGCTACCCGACGTGCCCAACATCATCTACATGGTCGCGATGAAGTTCGGGACGACCGGCCGCGAGGCCCAGACATGGGCGCTCAACACCTTCCTGCCGGGCATGGTGGCCCGGCGATTCCGAGACTCCCGGATCGTCGCCTTCTCCAGCGGCAACGTGTATCCCCTCGTCCCCGTCCTCTACGGAGGATGTACTGAGAAGACCCCGCCAGCTCCCATCGGCGAGTATGCCCAGAGCGTCCTGGGACGCGAGCGCATGTTCGAGTACTTCTCGAGGCAATTCAATACCCCGGGCGTCTTGCTCCGTCTGAGCTATGCCGTGGAGCTGCGCTACGGCGTCCTGCTGGATATCGCCCGCAAGGTGTGGACGGGCGAGGCGATCGACCTGACCATGGGGCACGTGAACGTCATCTGGCAAGGCGACGCGAACGCTTACGCGCTGCGCTCATTGCTCCTGGCGGAGGTGCCCCCGCTGATCTTAAACATCACGGGGCCGGAGACGATCTCGGTGCGCGCGCTGGCGCTCCGCTTCGGCGAGCTGATGGGGCGGGAGCCCATCTTCGAAGGGAGCGAAGCGGATACCGCGCTGCTCAGCAACGCCCAATTGGCGCATAAGCTCTTCGGCTATCCCAGAGTCACCCTGGAGACCATCATCGGCTGGGTGGCCGAGTGGGTGATGGCCGGCGGCCCCGTCTGGGACAAGCCGACCAAGTTCCAGGTGCGCAACGGCCGGTTCTAAGGGAGGAACCGCAAAGGGCGCAAAGAGCGCAAAGGTTTTCAAATTTGTTCCTTCGTTGTGTATCAAAGCGCCGTCAGCGTGTGTTATCGCGAGCGGCGCGAGATAATCATAGGAGGACGTCGCAAGAAACGTTTTCTCACGAATGAGGGCTTACAGCTCGCAGGATACTTTGGCCAATTCTCGGATTTTTATAGTCCTCTTTGCGTCCTTAGCGCTCTTTGCGGTTAGCGGTAAAGGCGGCTATGGAAAGCTGTCCTACTATCGTCTGTCGTCCATCGTCCTCAGGGGAGGTCTGGTTCGGTGAGAAGAAACCTTGATGGCTTGCGCAACAGGCTGATGGAAGGGCTCGTCATCCCGGCCTGTCCTCTGGCCCTGACACCGCAGCGCACGTTCGATGAGCGGCACCAACGCGCCCTGGTGCGCTACTACGTGGCGGCGGGGGCGGGTGGGCTGGCCGTCGGCGTCCACACGACCCAATTCGCCATTCACGATGCCAAGGTGGGGCTCTATCGCCCCGTGTTGGAGCTGGCCGCCGAGACGATCCGTGAATCCGCGACGCGGGGCTTCGTCAAGATGGCGGGCCTGGTGGGCGACACGGCGCAGGCCGTCCGGGAGGCGGAGCTGGCCCTATCGCTCGGCTACGATTGCGGTTTGCTCAGCCTGGCCTCCTTCCGGGATGCCGATGAGGATCAGATCATCGCCCACTGCCGGGAGGTGGCCCGCGTGATCCCGCTGTTCGGATTTTACCTGCAGACCGCGGTGGGCGGACGGGTGCTGCCCTATTCGTTTTGGCGGCGTTTCGTCGAGATCGAGGAGGTCGTGGCTATCAAGATCGCGCCCTTCAACCGTTATCAGACCCTGGACGTGGTGCGGGCCGTGGCCGACTCGGGGCGCGGGCAGGAGATCGCGCTGTACACCGGCAATGATGATCACATCGTGGACGACCTGCTGACCGAGTTCCGGTTCGGGGAGGACGCGCCCCCGTTACGGATCGTCGGCGGGCTGCTGGGGCACTGGGCGGTGTGGACCCGCAGGGCGGTGGAGCTGCTGGAGTCGTGCAAGGCCGCCCGACGAGAGGGGAAGATCCCCGCCGAGCTCCTGACCATCGGCGCCCAGGTGACGGACTGCAATGCCGCCTTCTTCGACGCGGCCCATCGCTTCGCCGGCTGCATCGTCGGCATCCACGAGGTGCTGGCGCGCCAGGGGTTGATGGCCGGCCGGTGGACGCTGGATCCCGACGAGGATCTCTCGCCCGGCCAAAAGGAGGAGATCGATCGCGTGTACGCGGTCTATCCGCATCTGAACGACGACGCGTTCGTGGCCGAGCATCTGGACGAGTGGCTGGATTGAGGGGGGACGACAGGCGGAGGACGACAGACGAAGGCCCCTTCGTCCTTTGTCGTATCGAGGAGTGGGACATGGCGAACTACGTCAAGATCAGCACGATCGGCGCGAGGCCGGTAGCGGGCAACCCGGGGACGGGGCGGGCGGCCGTGGATCGGATGATCGAACACTGGCGGGATCGGTTCGCTCAGGTCCTCCCCGATCGCCCCGATCTGATCCTGGTGCCCGAATGCTGCGATCGCTATCCCGAACATTCCGTCGAGGAGCGCCTGGCCTACTATCGCTACCGGGGAGGTCAGATCGCCGACTTCTTCGCCAGCGTGGCCAGGGAGAACGGCTGCTATGTCGCCTATCCGGCCGTGCGGGAGATGCCCGACGGCACCTGGCGCAATACCATCCAGCTCTTCGATCGGGATGGCAACTCCATGGGCTTCTATCACAAGAATTACCCGGTGATCACTGAGACACAGGAGGGAGGGATCCTGGCCGGGCGGGAGGCACGCGTGTTTGAGTGCGACTTCGGCCGCGTAGGGGCCGCCATCTGCTTCGACCTCAACTTCGACGGCATCCGTCAGAAGTACGTGGCGTTGCGGCCGGATATCGTCCTGTTCGCATCCATGTACCATGGCGGGCTGATGCAGAATTACTGGGCGTATTCCTGCCGGGCCCATCTGGTGACCGCGATCGCCGGGCTGCCCAGCGGCGTGATCTCACCGGTCGGGCACCTCATCGCCACCTCCACCAACTACTTCGACTTCGTGACCACCACGGTGAACCTGGATTGCGCGGTGGTACATCTGGACTTCCACTGGGAGAAGCTCCGGGCGATGAAGGAGAAGTATGGCCCGAAGGTCTCCATCTTCGACCCGGGCTATTTGGGCGCGGTCCTGATCTCCAGCGGGAGCGAGGACCTGACCGTCGAGGATCTGATGCGCGAGTTCGAGATCGAATCCCTCGACGACTATTTCGCCCGCTCCATCGCCCATCGCAACGATCCGAGGAACCTGGAGCCCGCGTGAGTGTGTCCGAGAGTGCGATAGGAACCACTAAGGCACTAAGACCCTAGGATAAGATAAAGAAGGCAGAAGTGCACTATGGAGAGCCTACGAGTGTAAGAAGAGGCCTCGACGTACTCTTTTGATATACCCTTTGGTGCCTTGGTGTCTTCGTGGTGTGTTTCGTATAGGAGGGCAGATGATTCGCCCGTATCAGCTGGAGGATCTGCCGATCATCATGGACATCGGCAATCGGGCCTGGCGTGAGATCTACCGGATGTTCCGGGAAACCTATGGCGATGAGCTCTTCGAGCTCCTGGTGCCGGACGAGAGGACGGCCAAAGGGGAGCAGATTCGGGCCCATTGCGAGCGGCACCCGGAATGGGTCTTCGTCTGCGAGGAGGGCGGCCGCATCATCGGGTTCGTGACCTTCACCCTGGATGATGAGAGGCGGATCGGGGAGATCGGCAACAACGCCGTGGACCCGGACTGTGGCCTGAAGGGGATCGGCCAGCAGATGTACGCGGCGGTCCTGGAGTACTTCCGCTCGCAGGGCATGCTCTACGCCAAGGTAGTGACGGGCCTGGACGATGCCCATGCGCGTGCCCGGCGGGCGTACGAGAGGGCCGGATTCCACATCCGCCACGAGGACGTCACGTACTACATGAAGCTGTGAGGTGGAGAGCCCATGGATCCTTTGGATCGCTTTCTCGCCGTGATGGAGTATCGGCCCGTGGATCGCGTGCCCAATTGGGAGTTGGGCGTCTGGCCGCAGACGCGCCAGCGGTGGGAACGGGAGGGGCTGGATTCGACCCGGATGCACTGGGATTGGTTCGCCGGGGAGGCCGCCCTGGGCATGGATCCCAGGGAATTCATCTTTTTCCGCAGGGACCCGATCCCTCCCTTTGAGCACGAGGTGCTGGAAGAGGACGATCGCACGGTGGTCTTCCGTGACGAGCTGGGGCGCGTCCGCAAGGCGTTGAAGGAGGGCACGGCAGACGGGGTGCGCATGTCGATGGACCAGTACGTCCGCTTTCCGGTGGAGACGATGGAGGACTGGCGGGCGATGAAGCGGCGCTTCGACCCCACGTCGCCCCAACGATATGAGCCGAACTGGCAGGTGACGCGCGTGGCCGGCTGGAAGGCGCGTCGGCATCCCCTCATCTTCGGGCCCAACACGTCGACGGAGGGGTTCTACTGGTTCGCTCGGGAGATGATGGGGACCGAGGGGCTCTCGTACGCCTTCTTCGATCAGCCCATGTTGGTGCATGACATCATGGAATCCCGGGCGGACTTCCTGATCGAGGCGGCGCGCCCCATCCTGGAGCACACGACGGTGGAGTACATCACGCTCAGCGAGGACATGGCGATGAAGACCGGCCCGCTGCTGAGCCCGAACGCGTACCGGGAGTTCATCTACCCTCGGCTCAAGCGGGTCGTCGAGTTCTACAAGTCCCATGGTGTGCGCTACGTCTGCATCGACACGGACGGCAACCCCGAGCCATTGCTGGGGATGATGGTGGACGCCGGCGTGGATGTAGTCTGGCCGTTGGAGCGCGCCGCCGGACAGGACCCGCTGCGCCTGCGGCGGAAGTTCGGCCGCTCGCTGCGGCTATGGGGCGGCGTGGACAAGCGGGTGCTGGCTCGGGGGCCGGAGGCGATCGACGCCCATCTGCGGGAGCTGGCCCCGTTGGTCGAGGATGGGGGATACATCCCCACCGTGGATCACACCGTCCCGCCGGACGTGAGCTGGGACAACTTCCGGTACTATATGGAGCGGAAGGAGCGGCTGCTGCGAGGCGAGTTGTGACCTTCGCTGAAGGTCAGCAGGCCGGGCTCCCACGCCTGGCCGGGTGGTGACGCCTGCGTGGGGGCTGGCGCTGCCGATGGGAGGGCGGGGTTCGGACTATGGCTCCACCCGCTGGACCCCAGGGATGCGGTCGAAGTGGGCGTCGTAAGAATGGACGATTTGAGATCCGGCTTGCTCCATAGAGGCGACGATGAGCGCATCCCCAAAGTCGATGCCCGTGGTCGCATAGAGGTCCAGGGCGCGTAGCACCGCGCGGCGATTACGGACCTGAAATCCCGGCAGGCGGATCAAGGCGGTCAGCATCGCCCGGATCTCGTCTCGCGGCAGATTGTAAAGCCTGGGGGATGAGAGGACATACACGGCGTCGGCGATGACGGTATCCGGGGCCGCCAGGGTGAGTTCACCTCTCTCGACCTGCTCGAACAGAGCCGCCGCGGCAGCTTGCTTCTCCGGGTCATCCTGGGTGAGCAAACGAATGATGACGTCGGTGTCGACGAAGGGCGCAGTCATTCTCAGTCCTGAAACTTATCTTTGAGATGGTCCTCGCGGCCGATCTCCCGCATCTCCTCCCAGGATAAAGGCTTCTTTAAAGATCCGGCGGCTCCTCGCAACGAGGCGACGTTGGGATAGCGGGGCACGGTCAGACGTACCATGCCCTCTTCCTCGATGATGAAGGCGATCTTATCCCGGGGTTTCAGGCCCAGGTAGGTACGCACCTCGACCGGGATCGTCACCTGCCCCTTGCTGGTGATCGTGGCAAGGATTTCCTTTTTGCTCATCTTAACCCCATGTAGGTAAGGGTTTAATTCAACAGTAAGGAAATGGTATCATATTCCTTGCACATCGTCAATCCTTGAGCGCGCGGTGATAACCCACCCTCACTGCGGAGTTGCAAGGGACGCTGAGGAGAAAGGCACGTTAAGCATACATGTCGCACTTATGGGTGATCGCCGCAGTTGACGAAAGGCGTCGCGATCGGAGATAATAGGCCGGCCTTCCTGGCCATTGGACCCTTGGACAACTTACCCAACGCAAAGAGCGCAAAGACGCAAAGGGAATAAGGGTGGGTTTCCATAGGTTTAGTGAGGTGCTCTGAGCGGACAACAGTCCGCGACGCCGAAGGCTGTACATCCTCGGTGGGGGACTGTTGTCCCCTCTGAGCAGGTTAACCCCACTATTCTACGTAGAGCCATAAGGGTTCCGTCTGATCTCGAAGACATTGGTGCTCTCCGCGGTTTTCTCCTTCATCCTCTGTAACCCATTGGAGGCATATCATGGGCATTCAGGCGAAATACGTCCACACGAATCTCGTCGCCAGGGATTGGCGGCGGCTTGCTGCTTTCTATCAGGAGGTCTTCGGGTGCGTGCCGGTCCCGCCGGAGCGGGATCTGTCAGGCGAGTGGTTCGACGTCGCCACGGGGATACCGGGGGCACATGCGCAGGGCGTACATCTCCGGCTCCCCGGCTACGGAGATGAGGGCCCCACGCTGGAGATCTTCCAGTACAATCGGACAGTGGGCGACTCGGCCCCGGCGGTCAACCGGCCGGGGCTGGCGCATCTCGCCTTCGCCGTGGAGGACGTGGAGGCCGCGCGGGAGGCCGTGCTCGCGGCCGGCGGGGGAACCGTCGGCGAGGTGGTGTCCCTGGACATCCCCGGGGCCGGGCGGGTCACCTTCGTCTATATGACGGACCCCGAGGGCAACATCATCGAGCTGCAACGATGGTCCCAGGGATGACCATCGTTCTACTCCCTTCCCTCTCCGGCCCGGAGAGGGAAAGGGGGTCGGCCGTGGGGCCGGGAGATAGGGAGAGGTCTTCTCCTCACCCGTGTCCGCCCTCCCGGTACTCCTCATACAGCCGGGGCAGGTGACGTTCGGGGTCCTGCCAGTACTCTCGGGGATCCAGCTCCAGCCGGCGCTCCGGCTGTCCGGGCTGTAACTCACCCGCCTGAAGGCGCTCGCGGATACGGCGGACGCTCTCGGCCGCCGGCTTCTCGCTGCCGTCCCGCCGCACCAGTCCCAGCACTCGCGCTCGCCGGCATCGATCCAGCGGCGGGTCCTCCCACAGCGCCTCATCGAAGTCGGCGTAATGCCCCAGCCAGCAACCCTCCACGCCGTCGGCGATCAGCCCCTCCAGCACGCGCTCCACGAACTCCGCCTGTTCTGTCTCGCTGGCGAAGTAGATCTCTCGCGTCTCCCGATCGACCAGATCCCAGATCATCGTGCCGGGGTCGCCGGAGACGGGCACTGTGGGCACGGCGCAGCCGACCACCCAGGTGGGGACATCCGGCGCCAGCGCCCGCATCAGCGCCACGGTGAATCGTACCATCTCCTCGTCCAGCGGATGCTCGGCTATGGGGTGCAGGTTGGGATAGACCTCCACGGCCAGAGCGCCCAGAACCTCAGCGACGTCGGCGGGGCGCACCCCCACCGGCCGGGTGAGGGCCGATGCGTCGGCGTACCAGAGCAATCGGGCCTCTTCGGCCACCTCCCGGATCTCCGTCGCACGCCGGTCCAACCACTCGGCGGCCGTGTCCGGATCGCGAGGCGGCCGGGCCCGGTCCAGCTCATGTCCCAGGCTCCATCCCAGTACGGCCGGGTGCTCATCGTAGTAGCCGATCACCTCGCGGAACAGCCGCTGTTGCGCGTTCACCAGCTTCTCGTCCTCGAACGGATCCCGCAGCCGGTAGCGGGCCTCCGCGCGGCCGCTCACAACCTGGAACACGGGGGGCTCGGCCGGCGGGAAGTCCATCGCCCAGTCGGGGAAGTGGAAGGCGCCGCACGCTAGGCCGACCTGCAGGTCGACGAGGGCACGGAGCCCCGCGTCCTCCGCAGCGTCCAACACATCACCCAGGCGGTCCAGCACGCGGTGCTCCAGCCGATCCACGGTGGGCTGAACGGCGGACCACAGGAGCGGCAGGCGCACCGCGTGGCAGCCCATCGCCGCGATGTGGGCCAGCTCCTCGACGACTTCGCCTCGATCGAAGCGCTGCCACCAGCCGGTGGCCTTGCGTCGTGGCCAGTACGTGACTCCGATGAGGAAGCTCATGCTGCCTTGTCTACCGTTGCGTGGGCTTCTTGCGGGCGGACTTGCGGGCCCGACGCCGCTGGGCCCGGCGAGATCGTGGCTTCGGCGGGCGTGGCGTCACCACCGGGCGGTCATCCTGAGGGCTGATCCCCTCCAGGATCACCTCCGGCGTCTCCTCCTCTTCCAGATAGGTCAGCATCTCTCGATAGGCGGCCAGGCGATCGAGCGTGGCGTGGTTGACGACCAGGGTCAGGAGGCCGCTCAGCATCAACAGGGCCGGGGCGACGAGGGCCGCGCTGGCCGCGACGAAGGCCAGCACGACGACCAGCAGGGTGATCGTGAAGAGCGAGTTCAGCATGGCCAGTCGGGCCGCGTTGCGCAGCGCCGGGATCAATGGGTGACCTCGCATCTCGATGACCAGCGGCCACCAGTAGAATTGGACGGCGATCCCGGTGAGCGCGAAGATCACCCAGGCGATCCGGGCGAGGGTCAGGATCACCCCCGTGGTGGTGCGGGAGTAGTAGGTGTAGTTGAACGTCAGGATGCCGACGAAGGCCAGGGTGATGATGGCCCAGCCCCACGACTTCCAGAAGTAGCGCCGGAACGCCCGGCGGGCGGTTCGCCATCCGGCCCGTTCCCCGTGCGCCATGCGGTTGGTGACCTCCAACAGCGCGGCCGTGGCCGGAGGGCCGGGGATGACCAACAGAACGGCCAGCAGCCACGCCGCGTTCATTTGCACCAGGAGGAGCGCCTCATCGCTCCAGTATTGGAGGGAGCGCCAGAACACGCGCAAGGCCGCTCTCATGCGCTCGCCTCCTCCGCCTGCGGTATCCACGTCATGAGTCGGAATCCTCCAGTGGGATCAGTTGAGCCTCGCCGGGGCCGAGGGCGATGGGCACCCGACGATCGTCCACGCGAATCCGTCCCTCCCACCCGTCGCCTGGGGCGAAGGCGAACACCCAGGCCCGCCCATCTCCTCGCAGGACGAAGGCGAGCTCCTCCCGGCCGGCGCGCTCGATGCGATCGTACAGCCGAATTGGGAGGGCGCTCTGGACGGGCTGATTGCTGTGGAGCGCGCCGTTCCAGTAGATCAGCGTGACGAGGCCGCCTCGCCACGGGACCCGCTCGCACACGAACCAGCGCCATCCCTCCGGTACGGAGGGCGCGACGGCGAGCCCGTCCGGCTGCGGCTGCAATCCGGCCAGGCCCTCCAGGGCCAGCCACAGCAGCACGGGCGGGAGCGAGGGGTTCATCTCCATGCCGCGACGTTCCCCTGTGTCGCCGTCCAGCCACTCCGGAAACTGGCCGGGCACCCGGTCGATGGTCCCTTGTTGGGGCGGGATGCAGAGCGCACACAGCCGGTGGAGCGCATCCGCCAGCTGATCGGGCCGTTCCCGGGCGGCCATGGCCGCCCAGGCCCACGCGATGGGCCAGATGCCGCCCATGAGCCCGGAACCGAAGCGTGGATCGTAGGCCGGCTCGTCCTCGCCCACGGTGCGCAGGCCGTGGGCCGACATCCAGGCGGGGCTCCAGAGGCGTGCCATCACCCGGGCGCGTACGTCGTCCGGCGCGATGCCCGCCAGGATCGGGAATACCTGATCGACCGTGAGCTCGGGGTCCGGCTCCCCATCGTCCCCCAGCGTCAGGAGATAGAGGCCGGTCTCCGGCGAG
>JAJRVX010000241.1:0-2629 GCA_024277095.1 Chloroflexota bacterium | reverse complement strand
TCCGACAGTACATCGAAAAGCAGGTGTTAGATATCCTGCAGCCGGATCTGGGGCTGGCCGGCGGCATCATGGAAACGAAGAAGATCGCCGCACATGCGGAGACCTATCACCTGCACGTCCAGCCGCACAACTGTGCTGGTCCGATCGCTACGGCCGCGGCGGTTCAGCTGGACGCCTGCATCACCAACTTCATCATCCAGGAGGTGTTCCCCTACCGCCCCAAGGAGCACTACGCGCTCGTGGTACAGGCGCTGGAACAACAAGTAGTAGATGGATATCTGGAAGTCCCCACCGCACCGGGATTGGGTGTGGAGCTCAACGAGAAAGTCATCTCACGCTATCCACGCATACACGTCGGAGAGGCTTAAGGGACGAACGTCCGAAAGTGAAGGAGGCGAGGACGGCCATGGGTAGCACGATCGCAGATGTCATCGCTACGACGTTGGCGGAAAACGGCGTGGAGATCGTCTTCGGGCTGCCCGGCGGGGAGAGCATCGACCTGGTGGCTGCGCTGGAGCGGGCGGGCATCCGGTTCGTGCTGGCCCGCCATGAGGCTCGTGCGGCCTGGATGGCCGACGCCTATGCTCGCGTCGGCCGACGGGTCGGCGTCTGTCTCTCGACGCTGGGTCCCGGCGCGGCCAACCTGGCGGCCGGGCTGTCCCACTGCTATCTGGACCGATCTCCGGTGTTAGCCCTGACGGCCCAGCTCGAGCCAACCTTGATGCCACGCCACTCGCATCAGCGACTGGACCTGAGGCGGCTCATGGCGCCCGTGACCAAGGGAAGCTGGCATATCGCTGTGGAAGATGACGTGGCGCAGCGAGTACGCGAGGCGATGGCGCTGACAAGATCCGGCCGCTTTGGGCCGGTACATCTCGAGCTCCCGGCCTCGGTGGCGCAATCCCCGGCCAGGCTCGGATCCTCTGGGCCAGGGGAGGCTGCGTCGCACCTGCCACCGGTGCCTGCGGAAGCGATCCAGGGAGCGGCCGAGGCGCTGCGCGCAGCGCGACGCCCCGCCATCCTGGTCGGCCTGGGGATCGAGCCCTCAGCGCCATATGCTTCGCTGCGCCGCCTGGCAGAAGCGTTGCACGCGCCGGTCGTCGTCACGCCCAAGGCCAAGGGCGCCATCCCGGAGGATCATCCCCTGTACGCCGGGGTATTGGGCCTGGAGCGCCGGGAGGCCTCAGCCGATCTGCTGCATCGCGCCGATCGCATCCTGGCCGTGGGGTTCGATCCGGTGGAGTTGGTGATGCCGTGGGACTTCGAGGCGCCAGCGATCTTCGCGGCTGAATTTCCCAACGAGGACCCGCCACTGCCGACGGAGATCGAGCTGATCGGCGACCTCGGAGCGACGCTGGAGGCGCTGGCGGCGGAATCCTACAGCCGCTCAGACTGGACGCCGGATGAGATCGCCGCGGCGAGGCCGCCCTGGCCGGAGCACGCCATGACACCCCTGCAGCCATCTCAACTGTTGCGCACGGCCCGGGAGGCCCTGCCCGATGATGCCATCATCACCTGCGACGTGGGCTCCCATAAACTGCTCATCGGGAAGCTTTGGCCTGCACGTATGCCGAACCGCTTCCTGGTATCCAACGGGCTCTCGATCATGGGATACGCGCTCCCCGCCGCGATCGGAGCGAAGATCGCGGAGCCTGAGACGCCAGTCGTCTGCTTCACCGGAGACGGCGGGATGGGCATGGTGGCCTCGGAGCTGGAAACGGCGGCACGGTTGAGGCTCCCCATCATCGCTGTCGTGCTGGCCGATCAAGCCATGAGCCTGATCCGGCTGAAGCAGGAGGCGGCTGGCTACGAGCCTGTCGGGACGCTGTTCGCGCCGGTCGATTGGTGTGCGGTTGCGCGGGGCTTCGGTGCACGGGCCACCGTTGCCCGCACGAGCGAGGAGGTGCGTGCCGCCATCGATGCGGGGTTAACGGCCGACGGGCCCATGTTGATTGAGGCCCGGATCGACGCGTCGGAATATCGATCGTACTGAGCGCTGGAGGAAGGGCCCAATGAAGATGAAAAGATAGGGCTGCCCCAAAACACGGTGAGAGTGGTGATGAGCGAAGGGAGGGCGGACGATGCAGGCGACTGTGAACGCGCAGTTCGAAGAGGCGAAGCATCTGGTTAGTGAGCTGCGCCAGCAGACGGCGTGGCACCTTTTCACCATCAGCCTGGTCTTCACCTGGCTGTGGATGATGGTCGCGATCTTCGGACAGCCCCAGGTGGCAGCCAAGGCGTTGCTGGTACTCGTAGCCCTGCTGTTCTGCGCGGCGATCACCTACTTGATCTCCCAGCACTCGCCGAAGCCAGCCATGCCTTGCTTCTTATTCAGCCTGACCGTAGCCATCACCCTAGCGCTCATCTTAATGCGATCAGCGGACCTGGCCTACCTTTACGCCATTCCCGTGCTGCTCGCTGGCGCGCTGATGCATCCCTGGCTGGGTTTCGTTATGGCCGCGGCCTTTGATCTCGTGCTGCTGCTCGTCTACCCGAATCTGCGCGGCCTCCTCGCGAATACGTTCCTCACGCCCGGGATCCTCCTGGCCGTGAACCTCGCCGCCCTGGTGGCCTGGGCGTTCTCCCGTAATTTCTACATCGTCCTGGAATGGATGTACGAGAGCTACCG
>JAJRVX010000240.1:0-3096 GCA_024277095.1 Chloroflexota bacterium | reverse complement strand
TGTGTTGTACGCCCCCAACAGCGATTCGCCTCCGAACAGGAGGCGATCCACCACGCGCACGCGGTGGCCCCGCCGCAGCAGCTCCGCTACGGTAACCGACCCGATGTATCCAGCCCCTCCGGTGACCAGAACGTTCATCGAACCTCACCCCGTCCGAGGAGAGATGGGACCGACACGACGATCTCACCCGCCGGATGCGAGGCTCTTGGCCATTCGCCACACATCGATCGCGTCATCCTCCCGCCCCATCTTCTGCAGCGCGACCGCCAGGTAGCGATACGCCTGCAGATCCTGGGGATCCGCTTCGATCAACTTGGCAAAGCTCTCGGCGGCCTCGACGAACCGCCCCGATTGCATGTGCAACATGCCACGCCCCAACAATACCAAGGAACGGTCCTCCCCCTGCCCCCCTTCCAGGGAGGTCCCATTCGTCTTGTTGGCCGCCAGCGTCGACATATGCGGGGCGGCCTCCTCCTTGGGAACGCCATGCTCCACCGCGCGCACCCACGCGCCATAGGCCGCGACCCGGCTTCCCTGCTGCTCGTACACCAGGGCCAGGCCTTTCCAGGCGACCGGATGCTCCGGCCAGTGCCGCAACACCGCCTCCAGGACCCGCGTGATGTCCACATCTCGATGGCGGCCGATCGTCACCAGCCAACGCAAATACTCCTCAAACTCCCGCTGGGACAGCTCTCCTGCCCGCTCGAGCCACGCGTCTCCCTCCGGGCGCCCCAGCAGCATGCGGCACGTCGCCACCTGCAGGGTCAGCAGCCTGCGATTCGGCCGCAGGCCGTAGGTGGACGCGTCCCAGCGCTCATACGCCTGGGTGAAAAGCTCCAGCGCGGCGGCAAAGTCACCCCGCTTCACGGCCGCTTCACCCGCGATCGCCAACAGGTAAGGATGTCCGGGGAACTCCCGCAAAGCCTGATCCAGCGTCTCGCGCAGAACGCCCTCATCCTCCCGTCGCATGTACAGGCGCAAGAGCGAGGCCCACGCCCAGAACCGGTACTGGTCGAAGTACAGCCCCATCGGCTAGGCCTCCACCACGCGCCGGAGGGCCTCCTCGCCGCCGACTTCATCCCCCAGGCTAAGCTTCGCCAGCCCCACATAGCACCACAGCGAGGCGTTATCCGGATGTCGCTCCAACTCCTTTTCCAGGTAGGGGAGATTCCGGGCATGCTTGCGCTTGAGGACCTCTGGATCCTCCTCATACCCGTGGTGGACGATGGTGATGTCCGTGTCGAGGGACCGCAATCCCTTGGCGACGAGATCCGGATAGACGGACTCATGAATCCGCCCGTAGAACCGGATCCCCAGGCCATTCCGGAACAGGCGCGTATGGAAGCCGATATCCTGCGCCCCATCGGGTAGATGGCTGACGACGCGCAGGGTGTACGCGTCCGCCCACCCCGATGCGACGGCGTACTTGATCTGCGCCACCGCCCGGGGGCTCAGCTCATCGTCCGCGTCCAGCCAGAGGATCCACTCCCCACGAGCATGCCGCAGGGATTCGTTGCGCGCCGCCGAGAAATCATCGATCCACTCGAAGTAGTGCACCTCGGCCCCATATGCCCGGGCGACCTCGACGGTTCGGTCCTGCGAGCCCGTATCCACGACCACGATCTGGCTGGCCAGATCCCCCAACGAATCCAGACATCGCCCCAGGGTCTCCTCCTCGTCCCGTACGATCATGCAGACGGAGATGGACGGCCACTCCTTTGGGGCCGTATCCGGGACGGAGACCTCCTCGCGCTCCTCCTCGAACGCCCGAAGGCGCGCCCGATGCAGATGACGAGCGATCTCCACGTCGTGTGGATCGATCTCATGCGCCCGCTCCAGGGCCTCCAGCGCCTCGGCCGTCCGCCCCTGACTCAGCCGTACCTGTCCCAACAACCCCCAGGCCAGGGCATGATCCGGATGCATCTGCAGCTCAGCCTCGGCTTCCTGAGCGGCTTCCTCCAGCCGCCCTAACTTGAAATAGCAGGCCCCCAACAGGAAATGAGCGTCCCGCACCCGGGGGCGGATCTGCAACGCCCTACACAGCCGGGCAACGGCCCGCTCGTATTCCCCACGGTCATAATCCGCCGCCGCCTGTCGATACAGGTCCTGGGCCGTCCGCGGCGCCTTCGAGCGCGTGGGGTTCCCCTTGCGCTTCCTAGAGCGACGCTTCCCCATTCGGTCACCTCACATCCAGCGCTACACACGTGAGTTTCTCGCCCGGGCCATCACGTCCAAAAACGGCGACGCCCCCTCCCCACGGCCCCCTCTCCCAAGGGAGAGGGGGCTAAGGAGGGTGGGGTAGGGTCGCCTTGCATGCCCGGCTGCATCGCCTCGCACCAGACACGCCCCGGCAGGCGAAGCTTGCATACGAGATGCAACACGAGGGCATTCCATAGATTAGGGCCGATCTTCCGGAAACAGTGTAGCCGAGGAGGCGAGCGGCAACATAAAGACGACATTATATTGGCGTAAAGGGTCCGTAACAGCCTCATCCGACGCCGGGGTATGGCATCTCTCTCGGCGGAAACAAGGATACGCGCTGCCGTGTCCCATTGGCATCAACGTAAGCCCCACGAAGGCATGCTCCCACATCCCCCAAGAGGCTCAGGGGGACACAGCCCCTTTGAAGGGTCATGTCTCGAGTCTTTGCACCTGCCCATACATGCTCCAAGCGGACAGCAGTCCGCTCTGTGTCGCCGGACTGTTGTCCGGCGGAGCTTAGGCCACAGGCCAGAGCCCCCGCTCCAGCCGGGCCAGGAAAGGCTGAGCAGAGTCTCTCAGTTGATGCGGATGGACACGGCGCTGCCGTGCCCATTGGTATCAAGTGAAGCGATACGGAAGCGTGGCCCCACATCTCTGGGGTGGCTCGGAGGGGCAGCAGCCCCTCCGAAGAACTCTATTTTCAGCCCCTCACCTGCCCCGTGGGGCCGAAGCCCACCGGCCCAAGCCCCAACCAGGCAGGGAAAAGGCGAGAAAAAGCGTTTTCCTGCGGAGGGAAGGCCCCTCTGCACCTCCCCTTTCAGGTGCGACCGCCCGTGGAAGGAAAAAGCGACAGGCGGGGGCCTCGCTCATGCTGTTCAGTTGATGCGAATAGGG
>JAJRVX010000239.1:0-6949 GCA_024277095.1 Chloroflexota bacterium | reverse complement strand
CATGAGACTCCATCGGTGACCGCGGCGGCCAGGGCGGTCGGGTGCGCCCCGGAGCAGATCATCAAGTCTCTGGTCTTCCTGATCGACGGCCAGCCCTACCTGGTCATCGCCAACGGCAACGCCCGGGTGAGCTATCGCCGGCTGGCCGCGCACTTCGGCGTTAGCCGCAAACGGGTGCGGATGGCATCGCCGGATAAGGTGCTGAAGCTGACCGGATATCCGGCCGGCGGCGTGCCCCCGTTCGGGCTGCCCAACCCACTGCCGGTGCTCATGGACCCCGGCGTGTTGGATCAGAAGATCGTCTACGGCGGCGGCGGCGATGACCATACGCTGGTACGGATCCCTACGGCGGAGCTTCGCCGGATCACACAGCCCACGATCGTAGCGATTGTGGAGGATTCGCGAACATCCCATTCATAACCCACCTTCCGATCACGATACGAGGTGATGGACATGCCCCTCGTCCAACCCAGCAAAGGCCAGATGGAGGCCGAGATCACCAAAGCCATCATCCAGTTCGAACGAGAGCACCTGGGCCGTGGGCCTCAAGAGGCTCGCGCCTGGATTATCCAGGATCTCATCCTGGTTCGTCTCAAAGGAGTCCTGACGCCAGCAGAGGCGAAGCTGGCTCAAGATACGGAAGGACGGAACCTGATCAAACAGGTCCGCATGCAATTGATCGAAGGGTCCCGCCCCCTACTCGAGGCGATGATCCAGGACATCACCGGCGTGTCGGTAGTCAGCCTGCACAGCGATGTCAGCACCCAAACAGGCGAGCGGATCATCGTCTTCACCCTGGCGGAGAACCTGGAGCACAAGATCAACCGGTAGAGGACGGAGCCAGGGGCGCATCTCCCCCATCATCCCCCTCTCCAATCTGCTGACGTTCGGGGGGATCACTCGCGCCGGGTAACACGCGGGGACCTCCCCACCCTCCCGGGTTCCATCTCCGGCTTTGCCCCCCTGATCTCGCGGCCGCCTCGTTTGACGTGAGAAAGCCCACTATGCTATACTCAATTGAAATTGAACAACGATTCCATCGGCGGACAGGGCGGAAGGTACGCTCCCGACGAGGGAGAGGACCGGCCGCCAGGTAGGCCAACACCGTGCTCCCGAGAGATAACTTTGGTGTTGGCCTTTCTTGTTTAAGCCAGAATGAGGCGGAGTAGCCGCGGGTGAAGTCCACTGGGATGTGGCCAAACGACGCCCCAAGGCTCTCCTTGCGGAGGTAACAACGGATGAGTGACTGGTATCGCCGGGATCCGGTGGATGTTTTGGCGCGCCTGGAGACCGACGCCGAACGGGGGCTGAGCCAAGCCGAGGCCCAACGCCGTCTGGTGGAGTACGGCCCCAACGAGCTGATCGAACACGGGCTCAAAAGCCCCTGGCTGATCCTATGGGAGCAGCTGACGGCGATGATGGTGGTCATCCTGATCGTCGCCGCCGTGGTCTCAGCCGCTCTGGGCGATTACAAAGATGCCATCGCCATCGTGGCGATCGTCGTGCTCAACGCCGTATTGGGGTTCACCCAGGAGTATCGAGCAGAAAAGGCCATGGCGGCCTTGAAGAAGCTGTCCGTGCCGACGGTGAAAGTCCGGCGGGATGGCCATGTGCAGGAGATCTCCGCCCGAGAGCTGGTTCCCGGAGACATCGTACTGCTGGAGGCGGGCGACCTGGTGCCGGCGGACGGCCGGCTGCTGGAGAGCATCAACCTGCGCGTCCAGGAGGCCGCCCTGACCGGCGAATCGGAGCCGGTGGAGAAGAGCCCGGGGGCGCTGGACTACGAGGACCTGCCCCTGGGCGACCGGCGCAACATGGTCTACATGGGCACGGTGGTCACCTACGGACGCGGGGTGGCCGTGGTCACCGAGACGGGGATGCACACGGAATTGGGACGCATCGCCGAGATGATTCAGACGGTGAAGCGGGAGCCCACCCCACTGCAGCGACGGTTGGAACAGTTGGGACATGGCCTGGCCGTGGCCGCCCTGGTGATCGTGGCCGTGGTCTTCGTATTGGGCGTGCTGCGAGGCGAGGACCTGCGCCTGATGTTCCTCACAGCCATCAGCCTGGCCGTGGCGGCGGTTCCCGAGGGATTGCCGGCCGTGGTCACCATCGCCCTGGCCTTGGGCGCCCAGCGCATGCTCCGACGCCGCGCCCTGATCCGCAAGCTGCCGGCGGTGGAGACGCTGGGCTCCGTCACCGTCATCTGCTCGGACAAAACGGGCACCCTGACGGAAAACCGCATGACCGTCACGGTGCTGGATGTGGCCGGGAAGACCGTGAGCCTGACCGAGGTGCTCCAGCGCGGGCAACCCGTATGGACACGCTTTGGGAACCCCCACCCGGCGCCGGAAGCTCCAGCCGAGGAGGCCACCGCTCCGAACCTGCCAGAGGCAGATGCACGCGGCGAGGAAGCGCTAGATCCGTCGCTGCAGCTTCTGCTGGCGGGGGCCGCCCTGTGCAACGATGCCATCCTGGAACCCGTGGACGATGGCTCCGGGCGTCTGCGCGCGCTGGGTGATCCGACGGAGGGGGCGCTGGTGGTAGCCGCGGCTCAGTTCGGCCTGCTCAAGACCCAACTGGAGCGAGCGCTACCCCGAATCGCCGAGGTCCCCTTCACCTCAGAGCGGAAACGCATGACCACCGTCCACCGCGTCCCATCCTCGCAGGAGCAACGGCCCGCCTGGCTGCCCAGCCTGGGGGAGGGAGCGGCCGTGGTCTTCACCAAGGGCGCCGTCGACGCCCTGCTGGAGGTGTCGAGCCAGGTATGGGTGGACGGCCGCGTCGAGCCCCTGGACGATCAGTGGCGCCGCCGCATCCAGGCTGCCAACGACCGTCTGGCCCAGGACGGGATGCGCGTGTTGGGGGTCGCCTATCGACTCCTGGAGGCGCCGCCCGCGGACGGCGAGGAGGAGACGCTGGAGCGCGACCTGATCTTCGTCGGGCTCGTGGGCATGATCGATCCGCCGCGGCCCGAGGTGAAGGAGGCGGTGCAGACGTGCAAGACGGCCGGCATCCGTCCCATCATGATCACCGGTGACCATCCCCTGACAGCTCGCCACATCGCCCAAGAGCTGGGCATCGCCACCGACGGCCGCGTGATCACGGGGCAGGATCTGGCCCGCATGGACATCGAGGAACTGGAGACCATCGTCGAGGAGGTCCCGGTTTACGCCCGTGTGTCCCCAGAGCACAAGCTGAAGATCGTCCAGGCCCTGCAGGATCAGGGGCACATCGTGGCCATGACGGGGGACGGGGTGAACGACGCCCCCGCATTGAAGAAGGCCGACATCGGGGTGGCCATGGGCATCACCGGCACCGATGTGGCGAAGGAAGCGGCCGACATGGTGCTCCTGGACGACAATTTCGCCACCATCGTGGCCGCCGTGGAAGAGGGCCGGACCATTTATGACAACATCCGCAAGTTCATCAAGTACACCCTGACCTCCAATACCGGCGAGATCTGGGTGATGCTGGCGGCCCCCTTCCTGGGAATGCCTCTCCCCCTGCTCCCCCTGCAGATCTTGTGGGTCAACCTGGTCACGGATGGGCTGCCCGGGCTGGCCCTGACCCTGGAGCCAGCCGAGCGAGATACCATGCGCCGCCCACCTCACCACCCCCAGGAGAGCATCTTCGGCCGGGGAATGAGCTGGGACATCCTGTGGGGAGGGCTATTGATGGGATTGGTATCCCTGGGGATGGGCTACTGGGCCTGGAGCGCGGCGCATCCCACCTGGCAGACGATGGTCTTCACAACGCTCACCCTGTCCCAGATGGGCAACGCGCTGGCCATCCGCTCAGAGCGAGACTCGCTGTTCCGGATCGGCCTTCTCTCCAACAAACCTCTGCTGGGCGCCGTGCTTTTGACCTTCATCCTGCAACTGGCGGTGATCTACGTCGCTCCCCTACAGGGGATCTTCAAAACGGTAGCCCTGCCCCCGGGCGACCTGGCGATCAGCCTGGCCCTAAGTACAGTGGTCTTCTGGGGAATGGAGTTGAGGAAGTGGCTGTGGCGCCGGAAAGGTAACTAGAACTTCAGGTCTGAGAGCCCTTCAGTCCCGAAGGAACCTTCCTCTCCGTGACCGAGGCGGAACGGATCATGAGATAAGCAGGAAAGGATAAGGCACTATCATGAAGCGAGAGACACCCACACCCCCTACGCCCTTCAGACCGGCCACGCTGCGCTGGACATTGGGTATAGCAACGCTGCTGCTCGGGATGCTTTTCGGTCTGGGAGCCTACACTTTCGATTATGCAGAGGGCACGGCGTATTTCTCTGATGACCCGAATGCCTGCTCGAACTGCCACGTGATGCGTGAGCCATTCGACAGCTGGAGCCGCTCGAGCCATAAGGCCACAGCTACCTGTAACGACTGCCACACCCCGCATGACCTCCCTGACAAGTGGTTGGCCAAAGGGTTGAACGGCTGGAATCACAGTTGGGCCTTTACTACCGGAGACTTTGCAGACCCGATCCGCATTCGGGCGTTCAACGCGCAGATTGTCCAGCAAAACTGCGTGAGCTGCCACCAGGCACTCGTGAGCCAGGTCCATCGCTCCGGGTCGCAACAGGAGCTGTCTTGCGTTGCCTGCCACGGTAACGTAGGACATGGTGAATAAACGTATGTGCGCTTTTGCGCCATTGTAAACCAACACAAACCAGCTCAAGGAGGATACTTCCATGAGGCAATTTCTGCTTTCGCGACAAATGCTCGTCTATGTGGTTATCTTCGTAACCACCGCAATCCTGACGGCAGCAGTGGCCGGCCTGTTGGTGAATATCACTGAACGCAAACAAGAAGCGGCTCAGTATCCGCTCAAGGTGGTCGAGATTCCAGAGGGTGAGCTTGACCCGGCTGTGTGGGGTAAGAACTTCCCTTACCAGTACGACTCCTTCATCAAAACCCGGGAAGACTACGGCAAGACCCCTTATGGCGGATCAACGCCCTACAGTAAACTGGAGAAATATCCGGCCATGGTGCGGCTGTGGGCCGGCTATGCCTTCAGCATCGACCACAACGAGGACCGGGGGCACTACTATGCTCAGATCGACCAGCGCAACACACAGCGGGTCCAGGTCGTTGAGCAGCCTGGTGCCTGCATCAACTGTCACGCCGCCGAGGCGCCGCAGTTAATCGCCGAACTGGGCTGGGAAACCTTCAATCGAACACCATACAACGAGCTGAAGGACAGGCTGCACCTGGGTACGTCTTGCGCCGATTGCCACGACCCTCAGACGATGGATCTGGTCATCACGCGGCCGGCTCTCATCAACGCGCTCGAGAAACAGGGCATCGATCTGAACCAAGTGACCCGGCAGGAGATGCGTTCATACGTCTGCGCCCAATGCCATGTCGAGTATTACTTCCTGGGCGAGAACAAGGTGTTAACCCTTCCCTGGAGCAAGGGGTTGACAGTCGAGGCCATCGAAGAGCACTATGATGCGTACGGCTTTAAGGATTGGACGCATAAGGAAACCGGCGCTCCCATGATCAAGATCCAACACCCTGAGTACGAGCTATGGAGCACGGGGATCCACGCCCGCTCGGGGGTGTCCTGCGCTGACTGCCACATGCCCTTTACGCGTGTGGGCAGCGTAAAGGTATCAGATCATTGGGTGCGCAGTCCGCTGACGAACCTGCGCCAGGCTTGCGGGGTCTGCCACAACCTGTCCGAGGAAGAGCTACGGGCGAGGGTGACAACCATACAGGACAAAACAGCTGAACTGCTACGCCGCAGCGAAGAGGCGCTGTTGTCTGCGGCGGACGCCATTGTGGCGGCTCGGGAGGCCGGCGCGAGCGACGAGGAGCTGGCTGAGGCGCTGCAGCTGTACCGTGCGGGCTCCCTGCGTTGGGACTTTATCTCTTCGGAAAACAGTACCGGCTTCCACAGCCCGCAGGAGTCGGCCCGCGTGTTGGCCGCAGCAATTGACCTGGCCCGCCAGGCTGAACTGAAGGCCTGGCAGGTCACGACCGGACGATAGGGAACGGGCTGAAGAGAGGTGGGAGTTAATATGGATCCCTTACTGCAGTTCCTGTTGGCTCTGGCTATCATCATCGCGGCCGCCAAAGCGGCGGGGTACCTGAGCATCCGACTGGGGCAGCCGGCTGTCCTGGGTGAGCTACTGGCCGGTCTGGTTCTGGGCCCCACCGTGTTGAACATGCTACATTGGCCCCTGTTCGACGACGAGCTTCTGGGGGAGACCCTCATCCTCCTGGCCCACCTGGGTGTCCTGTTTCTGATGTTCATCGCCGGGCTGGAGGTGGACTTGAAGATGATGATGAGCGCCGGGCGACCGGTGGTGCTGGCCGGTACCATGGGTGTAATAGCACCGGTGGCCCTGGGGATGGCGGCGGCGCTGCCCTTTGGCTTTGACCTGCGACAGAGTCTGGCCATCGGCCTGGTGCTGGCCGCCACCAGCGTCAGCATCTCAGCCCAAACCCTGATGGAACTGGGGGTGTTACGCAGCCGAGTGGGCGTGGCCCTACTAGGCGCGGCCGTGGTGGACGACGTGTTAGTGATCCTGCTGCTATCTCTCTTTGTCGCCCTAGTGGGCGGCGGGGGTGGAGGCGTCATGACCGTCCTCTGGGTGCTGGCAAAGATGATCGCCTTTCTAGGCCTGGCCATCTGGCTGGGGGTGCGCATCATTCCCCGTTTGAGCTCTTGGGTAGAGCGACTCCCCATCAGCCAGGGCGTGATGTCCCTGGCAATAGTGGTCACCCTGCTCTACGCCTGGGGCTCTGAGGCCCTGGGAGGCATAGCCGCCATCACCGGAGCGTTCCTGGCCGGGCTGCTCTTCGCCCGGACGCCCCTGCGACAGCATATCGAGACGGGAATGCATAGCCTGGCCTATGCCTGGCTGGTGCCGGTCTTCTTTGTGAGCATCGGCCTGGAGGCCAACGCCCGGGCCCTGGGTATCGGCGGACTGTCCTTCGCCCTGGTCATT
>JAJRVX010000238.1:0-2817 GCA_024277095.1 Chloroflexota bacterium | reverse complement strand
TGATGGCATAGGACAGGCCGATGCGGAAGTGCTTGTTCTGGAAGATCTCCCGCATCTTCGGGTCCTTGTGGGTCAGGTTCAGGGCGATGATCAGCGTGTTCATGCTGCTGGGGATCTTCTCAAAGAAGTGATAGCCGCCCTTCTCCATGTTGTCCACGAAGACCGCCTTGTTGGCCGGCTTGGCAATGTGACGATCCTGCATATCGATCTCGCCGTTGAGGGCCTTCAGCACCAGCACCTCGACGTCCTCGCCCACCTCGTAGACGATGCGATCGAGATACGGTAGCTGCTGGCCCTCGGGGTCCACCTTCCAATAGTAGGGATTGCGCTCGGCGACGACGCGGGTGCCCTCGCCATAGGCGGTGGTGAGGATCCACGGATCAAGAGAGGGCAGCTCCTTGTTCTGCCAGCGGGCGTCGTAGGGGGTGCCGGGCACGCCAAAACCCTTAAGCTGGAACAGGTTCACCCAATCGCTGGCGCCCGCCTCCTCGATGAGGGTGTCGATGTTGTCCGGATTGTACTTGATATGGAACTGCTCCAGATAGTGGCGAGGGAAGCGGGTGATATAGGAACCGGACGGCGTGGCCAGACGCTGGAGGAAGAGGCCATTGGGCGCGGTGAACTTGAACTTCACCGTGTAGTCGTCGATCTTCTCCACCGTCACCGGCTCATCCCCGGTCACCAGCCAGGACGTCTTCACCGGCGTGAGCTCCTCGTTCATGAAGACGTCCTCATACCAGAACATGATGTCGTCAGCGGTGAAGGGCTCGCCGTCGGACCACTTGACGCCCTTACGCAGGTGGAAGGTGAACTCCGTAGCGTCCTCGTTGGCCTCAAAGGACTCCGCGAGATTGGGGATGACCTTGGTCCAGTCGGGGTCCCATCGCACCAGGTACTCGTAGTCCATGGTGCGGAGGAGCCAGGCGTTGTCCGCGCCGCCACGCAGGGCCGTGCGCCAGGTACCACCGTACTGGCCGATACGATCTACCGGCTGAACGACCAACGGATTCTCCGGCAGGCGCTCGTCGACAGGGGGTAGCTTGCCCTGCTTGACCAGATCGGCCAGCTGCGGCGCCTCCTTGTACTTGGTGGTGGGCACCTCCTCAGCCGGGGCAGGCGTGGGCGTGGGCTTCGCCTCCGGAGCCGCAGGGGCGGGCGTGGCTGTTGGCTGAGGCGCTCCACCGGCACAGGCTGCCACCAGGGAAGCGACAGCCGCGCCACCGCTCAAACGAAGGAACTCTCGCCGGGTCAATCGGTTGCGCTCGCTCATCTCGGACCTCCTTTTACGGATTTCTGGAGTTACGGTAAGGGAGGAATCCACATCCAGCTCCGACGATCGGGCTGGACGAAACGCCGAACCCCAATGAGAGGCTTCAGCCCATTGCCCATACGCTTCGGGGTCCCCTGCCGATCGGCGCAGAGGGAGGATGAAGGGAAGTGTCTTCGGTTGAACAGGTACATGCCCAACGGGACAAGGGGGATATCTATATCTTATACAAAATTTCGATTTGCGCAAACAGGGGATCGTGCATCTTTTTCGGCGGAAATACAGCAGGGTGCCAGAAGGGACGTGGCCCTCATTGGGATACACCGCCGGAACGCAAAAGCCCCGCCCGGGCGCGATCGCATCCCAGGCGGGGCGAAAGGTGTGTACTCTCCCCTGCCGACTACGTGAAGAGCGGCTGCATCTCCAGCTTGGCGATCAAGGCCTGCATCTCCTCATCGGAGGGCCGTCGACCATCGAAGCGGCTGGCGGCATCCAGCACCTTGGGCAGCAGGGTGATATCGCCAGCCGAATTCAGGAAGATCCCCGGGCGTCCCAGCACCCAATGGACGGCCTTGTCGATATCCTCCTGCTCCTCCAGCGGCTTATACCAGACCGCATGCGTGCGCTCCCCGCCGTAGGCATCGTACGGCCCGCGTGCGATGGACTTGATAGTCTGCACGGCCACGTTGCGCTCCTGGCAGATGGCGACTAGCTTATCGAAGTTCTCGGCATACTCCGGGTTCTGCGCCAGAGGATAGTTATACGGCAACAACACGGAATCGAAGTCGAAGCGCTCCAGGCTACGCATGTGCATCACCGGCGCCGTGACCCCATGCCCGGTGACGCCGATGAAACGCACCAGGCCCTGTTCCCGCGCCTCGATCGCCGCCTCCAAAGCGCCACCCGGCCCCATCGCGGTCTCCCACTCGTCCGGGTCCACCAGGTTATGTAACTGGATCAGATCGATCTGGTCCACCCGCATCCGCTCCAACGACTGGCGGATCTGATCACGCGCCTCCCGGTATGTGCGCTTCTCCGTCTTGGTCGCCAGGAAGAACCGGTCCCGATAGCGTTCCATCCACGGCCCGATGCGCAGCTCGGCATCGCCGTAACTGGCTGCCGTGTCGATGTGGTTGATGCCGTACTTCAGGAGCACCTCCAACGTCTGATCCGCCTCCTCCTGCGTCACACGACTCAGCGCGGCGGCCCCGAAGAGAACGCGGGTACTCATGTGCCCGGTCCGACCGAATGGCTGCTTGGGAATCATGTCGCACGCCTCCGTTCGCTCTGCAAACTGGATATCTCACACTCTGCCATCACGACCGGCCTGAAGATGCAACGACGGACGGACGACGAAGGAGAAGGAGGAACCGTGTCCCTTGCCCGCTTCGCCACCGTGGCCGGTCTGCTGAAAGGGTTTTCTGAAGGGAAGCCTCCCTCCGGTAAGTCCCCGCGAAATCGTGATCATGTAGCCCACTGTTGAATGAGCTTTTGCAGCTCCTTGGAACGCCGTCCTCGCTTCCTGGGCGGCTGCCAAGGCGGAGGTGGTA
>JAJRVX010000237.1:0-8856 GCA_024277095.1 Chloroflexota bacterium | reverse complement strand
GTATCTTTTTCGGTGGAAATACAGCAGGGAGCTTTGAGGGGCGCAGCCCCTCAAAAGAGACCTCCCGGTTTCCGCCCCTCACCTGCCTTGCCCGGCCTTGCCCACCCGAATCAGGCCGGGAAAGGACCGGTGCAAAGCGGAAAAAGAGGATGTTTGGGCGGAGGGAGATCCCTACGCACCTCCCCTGTGTGCTTGCGATGGGCCTGGCGGAATTTCCACCATTTTGGATACACTATCCCGCTATCCACTTTACTTGTCATGGTTCGCGCCGGATGCTATAATCGCCCTGGTGGACTAAGACCACATGGAGGCCATGGTGGCGCGTGCCCAAAGGTGGCTCGTCGGGGTGCAACGCCGAGGCGAGTCGCTCCTACTCATCGGCATCCTCATCCTATCCCTGGCCCTGCGGCTGTACGACGTCAACTGGGACGAAGGACACCACGCGCATCCGGACGAGCGCTGGATCAGCATCGTGGCCACGGAGATCCGTTGGCCTGACGATCTATCCACTGCCTTCGATCCCCACGCGACCACCTGGAACCCCCTGTATAACTACAACGAGAGCAAGGCGGCGGGCGAGTACCGTATGCGCCACTTCGCATACGGGCATCTCCCGCTGTACCTCCTGACCGTCGTCGCTTGGGCTCTGCACAACCTGGCTCCGCTGGCGGAGAAGCTGGGCGCGCCCGAAGGCCTGGTGCACTGGCTGTTCATGGCCAACACGTACGACGGCTTCCCCCAGGTCGGCCGCCACCTGTCCGCCCTGTTCGACACCGGCACGGTGCTCCTGATCTACTGGATC
Organism: Chloroflexota bacterium; assembly: GCA_024277095.1. GTDB lineage: Bacteria > Chloroflexota > Anaerolineae > DUEN01 > DUEN01 > DUEN01. The sequence continues at coordinate 8,054 of JAJRVX010000237.1, read as the reverse complement.
GGGCGACGGGTGTACGATCGGCGGGTGGGACTGCTGGCCGCGGCGTTCTCCGCCCTGACGGTGATCCAAATCCAACTGGCCCACTTCTACGCCTTCGACCCGGTGGCCACGTTTTTCATCATGGTCGCCCTCCTGGGCGCCATCCGCATGGCCCAGGAGGGCGACGTGCGCTCGGCGGTGCTGGCCGGGGTGGGGGCCGGATGCGCCGTCTCCTCCAAGTTCAGCGCCCTGCCCATCCTGGCCGCCTTGGGGATCGGCGCGCTGATCCCCGCCTGGCGCGCCCTCCGCCGACATGGGGTGAACAGCCCCCAAATGGCGGTGCAGCTCTCCCGCGGCGTGAAGCTGGCGCTGATCGCGATCCTCTGCGCCATCCTGTCCTTCGCCGTCACATCCCCCTTCGCCCTGCTGGACTGGAAGGCCTACCGCATCTCGGTGATCGAGGAGCAGGGGGCGATGGTGCGCGGCAAGGCGGACTTCCCGTACACGCGCCAGTATCGTGGCACGACGCCCTATCTCTATCAGATCGAGCAGCAGGTGCGCTGGGGGATGGGGTGGCCGCTGGGCGTGATCGCGTTCCTGGGATTCGGCTGGGTCCTGGCGCGAGCGGCGCGCGGCCGGGCCCGACCCGAGGAGTGGGTCCTGCTCTCCTGGGCGGTCCCCTATTTCGGCATCACCGGGGCCTTCATGGTCAAGTTCATGCGATACATGCTGCCGGTGGTGCCGCTCTTCGCGCTGATGGGCGCGGCCATGCTGTGGGCGTGGTGGGACGCGGGGAAGCGAGCGAGAGAGCTGGCGAATCAGCGAGAGAGTGAGCCGGCGGGTCAGCAAGAGAGCGAGTCGGCGAGTCAGCGAATCGGCGAGCCGGCGGGTCAGCAGGATGACCTCACACAACACGCAACACGCGACACGCACCGCTCACCACGTGACTACGTATTACGTATTGCGTATTACGCCGCTCCCCTCCTCATGGCCCTGGTGCTCATCGGCACAGCCATCTGGGCGCTGGCCTTCGTCAACGGCGTATACGGCAGCACGCACCCCTGGATCCAGGCCTCCCGATGGTTCTATGAGAACGCCCCGGATGGCTCGGTGATCCTGTGGGAGTACTGGGACGATCCCCTGCCGCTGCAGCTGTCGGAGCCGGGCATGAACATGGCGGCTCACGGCTTCCGCCACATCGCCTGGGGGCCGTTCGAGGAGGACACGCCGCAGAAGTTCGAGCTGATGAAGTCCATGCTGCGCCAGGCCGACTTCATCTCCATCGCCTCGAATCGGATCTACCGGGCCGTGCCCCGGCTGCCGCAGCGGTACCCCATGACCATCCGTTACTACCAGCTCCTGTTCGAGGGGAAGCTGGGCTTCGAGAAGGCGGCCGAGTTCACCGCTTATCCCCGGCTGGACGGGCTGGTCTTCGTCGATGACGACGCCGATGAGAGCTTCACCCTGTACGATCATCCCAAGCCGATGATCTTCCGCAAGGTGCGCGATCTGACGGACGAGGAGTGGGATGCGCTGCTGGGCGGCTCGTGGGAGGGGGCGATCCCGTACTATACCGGCTCTCGCCAGGACCGACAGCGGGAGGCGGCGAGCGGCGGTGGGCGGCGCAAGAGCCTGCTGCTCGATCGGCCCGTGGACGAGCTACCCGTGGTGTACGATTTCCGCTGGAATCGCCTGGCCAGCCGATCGCCCGCTCTGGCGGTGATCGTGTGGTGGCTGGCGCTGGCCGTCATCGGCGCGCTGGCGTGGCCGCTGACCTTCGCCGTGTTCGCCAACCTCCGCGATCGAGGCTACCCCTTTGCCCGCGGGCTGGGGTGGCTGGTGATCGGCTGGATCGTATGGATGCTGGCCAGCCTGCGGATCATGCGCAACGCGCTGCCCACGATCTATCTGGCGCTGGCCTTGCTGGCGGCGCTCTCTTACCTGCTGTGGCGTCGGCACCGGGCCGAGATGGCGAGCTTCTGGCGAGCGCAGCGGGCGTTGATCCTCCTACACGAGGCGGTCTTCGGCCTGGCCTTCCTGTTCTTCGTGTTCATCCGCCTGCTGAACCCTGACCTGTGGCAGCCGTGGAACGGCGGTGAGAAGTTCATGGAGTTCGCCTTCCTCAACGCCATCCTGCGGAGCCCGTACTTCCCGCCGTACGATCCGTACTTCGCCGGCGGGTACATGAATTACTACTACTACGGCCAGTACCTGGTGGCGCTGCTCATCAAGCTCACGGGCATCATCCCGTCGGTGGCGTTCAACCTGGCCGTGCCCACGCTGTTCGCCCTCACCGTCTCCGGCGCGTTCGGGTTGGTGTACAACCTGGTTCCCGTGCGGAGAGAGGGCCGGGCCCGGTTCTGGGCGGTCGGCGTGGGCTGGGGGCTGCTCGGCGGCATCTTCGTGGCGCTCATCGGGAATCTGGACGGCATGGGACAGGTATTGCGCAGCCTGGCAAGGATCGGCGGCAGCGAGTTTGAGAGTGGGATCCCCGGGCTGCAGACGCTGGTACGGGCGATAGCGGGGCTGCGCGCCGTGCTCTTTCAGGGCGTCCCCCTGCCCTCCTACGACTATTGGGGGCCGAGCCGGGTGATCCCCTACACCATCAACGAGTTCCCATTCTGGAGCTTCCTGTTCGCCGACTTGCACCCGCATATGATCGGCATCCCCTTCACCATTCTCTTCCTGGGGCTGGCCTACAACATGGTGGCCGGATACGGCAGCTCCTGGACGTCCGAGGGCCGACTGGAGGGGGCGCTCTCGTTCCTGGCGCTGCCGCTGACCCTGGGGGCGTTGGGGGTGATCAACACGTGGGATCTCCCCACGTATCTGGGCATCGGCGTCCTGGCCTTCCTGTTGCGGGAATGGCGGGGATATGGGCTGCGGCCTCCTGGGGCGTTGGTGTGGGGGCGCATTCGCGTCCGCCATCTGCTGCTCTACGTGATCGGGCTGATAGGCCTGGCCCTGGGGATGTATGTGCCGTTCTACTGGCACTACGCGGCCGTGGGATCCAGCGGCGTGGGGATCGTGCGCCACCCCAAGACGCAGGTGACCCAGTGGCTGATGATCTGGGGGTTCCTGATCTTCCTGGCCATCGTGTTCGTCTTCAGCGAGGCACGCCAGCGGCCGTCGCGCTGGCGAGGAGCGGATGGCCGCCCGCTGGGCTTCGTGCGTTGGGTGCATCTGACCCTCGCCCACTGGGATCGGCCCGCCCGGCTGGTGGAGCTCCATCGCTCCCTGGTGCGGGCGCCTACGGTGGGATATGTGCTGGCGCGCTGGGCCGTGGTCCTGAGCCTGGTGATCGGCGTGGCGGCGCTGATCCTGGGATATCGGGTGGTGGCCTTCCTGTGGCTGCCCCTGCTGGCGGCCGCCTTCCTGCTGATCCGCAACACGAGCTCGCCAGAGGATCTGTTCACCGGCGCGCTGATCTTCACCGGCATCCTGGTGCTGGCCGGTGTGGAGGTCTTCTTCCTCAAGGATTTCCTGTGCGGGTGCCCGCCGGGCAGCGATACCGTGGGCGACTTCTACCGCATGAACACGCTGTTCAAGTTCTACATCCAGGGCTGGGTACTGCTGGGGACAGGTGGAGCGGCCGCGCTGGCCCGGTTGTGGCCGCGGGTGATGACCCGCTGGCCGCGTCCATGGCGGGTCGCCTGGGAGGGGGCGTTCATCGTGCTGCTGGCCTCCAGCCTGGTCTTCCCCGTGCTCGGGACCCCCGCCCGGGTGAACGATCGCTTCCCGGGGCCGCGACCGCCGCGCAACACGTTGGACGGCATGGCGTACATGACGGTGGGCGTCTACACCTGGCCAAACGGGAACAACCCCATCGAGCTGCGTTACGATTACGAGGCCATCCGGTGGATGTTGGACCATATCCGGGGGACCCCGGTGGTCGCCGAGGCTCCGGCCGGCTGGTATCTCGTCAACGGGCAGAACGTGGGATACGACTACTACCGGGCCGGCGGGCTGCGCGTCTCCTCCATGACGGGGTTCCCCACGCTGTTGGGACAGCATCAGGGTGAGCAGCGGTATGGCGACCAGGTCGGGCGGCGGGAGAACGACGGGAAGGAGTTGTTCCAGACGACGGATCCCGCCCGGGCACAGGCGCTGATGGACCAGCTTCGCATCACCTATCTTTACATCGGCAAGCTGGAGCGCACCCTCTTCTCCCCGGAGAGCCTGGCCAAGTTCGACCAGATGGTGGCCGACGGCCGGCTAAAGATCGTCTACCAGAACCCCCAGGTCACCCTGTACAAGGTGCGATGGCGGGAGTAGGCGGAAGGCAAAGGCGCAAAGAGCGACCATGATCGATTTGCTGCGCTGGTACGTCGCAATCGAGATCATCGGGCTGGTGGCCTGGCCGCTGTGCTGGCGGCTGTGTGGCAACCTGGCCGATCGCGGCTATGGGCTCAGCAAGGCGTTCGGCCTGCTGCTGGTCTGCTACACGCTGTGGATGACGTCCAGCCTCGGCTTCATGGGCAATGATCTGGGCGGCGTGCTGGCCAGCCTGCTGATCGTGGCAGCGCTGTCACGGTGGGCGTTGAGCCGGGAGGGACAGAATTGGGGGACGTTCCGGACATGGGTTCGCGGGCACGGCCGGATGATCGCGTTCAGCGAGGGGCTATTCCTGTTCGCCTTCGTCGCCTGGGCCATCTTCCGGGCCTACGATCCGGCCATCGCCGGCACCGAGAAGCCCATGGAGTTCACCTTCCTCAACGGCATCCTGCGCAGTGATCGCTTTCCGCCGCTGGACCCCTGGCTGTCGGGCTATGCGATCAGCTACTATTACTTCGGCTATGTGATGCTGGCCGTGCTCGTCCGGCTGTCCGGCGTGCCCTCGGCGGTGGGGTTCAACCTGGGGCTGGCGACCTGGTTCGCGCTTACAGTTTTGGGCGCCTTCAGCGTGACCTACAGCCTGCTCTACGCGGGGCGGCGGGCCGCCGAGCGCAGGCTGGCGCCCGCCTTGTTGGGTTCGCTGTTCGTCGCCCTGCTGGGCAACCTGGAGGGCCTGTTCGAGGTACTGCACACGCGCGGCATCGGATCCCCGGCGCTGTATCGTTGGCTGGATGTGAAGAACCTGGACACCGCCCCGACCACCGGCCGCTGGCTGCCCACAGACACCTGGTGGTGGTGGCGGGCCTCACGGGTCATCCAGGACCGGGACCTGTTGGGGCGCAGCATCGGCGTGCAGCCCATCGACGAGTTTCCCTTCTTCAGCTTCCTGCTGGGGGATATGCACCCCCATGTTCTGGCGTTGCCCTTCGTGCTGCTGGTCATCGGGCTGGGGCTGAACCTGCTTCTACACAGCAGACAACATACATTACGCAACACGCGATACACGACACGTATTGCGTATTCCGTAATACACAATACGCAATACGCAATACCGATGGGATGGGCCGGCGTTCTACTCTACGCGCTGGCGCTGGGCGCGTTGGGATTCCTCAACACATGGGATTTCCCCATCTACCTGTTCCTGGTCACGATGGCGTTCGGCCTGAGGCGAACGATCGATTATGGACGCAGGACGGCGGAGGAAAGACAGAAGGCGACGGGCGAGGGGATTTCGCCCTCCGCCCAGCGTTTATCGTCCTCTGTCATCGTCGACGTCCTTCGTATGGGCATCGTCCTGGGCGTGTTGGGGGTCCTGCTCTACCTGCCCTTCTACATCGGGTTCTCGTCCCAGGCGGGGGGCATCCTGCCCAACCTGATCTTCCCGACCCGGCTGCACCAGTTCGGGCTGATGTTCGGCACCTTCCTGTGGGCGCTGGCCTGCCTGCTGGCCGTGCTCACCGCGACGGTGGGCTGGCGTGAGGTGATTCGCCGGGCCCTGGGATGGCTGCCGGTGACGCTGGGAGCGCCCATCGTGGTGGCCGCCCTGGCCGCGCTGGTGCTGCAAATGACCCCCGGCGGGCGCTTGTTCCTGCAGGGGGTGCTCAGCCAGCCGGAGGTGCAGGAGCAGGTAGGCGGCCTGGGGACGGGACAACTGCTGCTGGCGATCGCCGGGGTGCGACTGCGCACGCCGGGCACCACACTGCTGTTGGCGATCGGGCTGGCGTGGGTGCTGGGGTTGCTGTGGGCGCGCGTGGAGAGGCCCCAGCTGGAGGCCGAGGATCCCATCAGTGGATACGTGCTGGTCATGGTCGGCACGGCCTTCCTGCTGACCTTTGCGGTCGAGTGGGTATACCTGAAGGACACCTTCGGCGTGCGCATGAACACCGTGTTCAAGTTCTACTACCAGGCCTGGGTGTTGATGGCGCTGGCGTCAGCTTATGGCGTCGTGCGCATGGGACGAAAGACGGAAGACGAAGGACGGAATCTCACCTTTGCTCTTCGCCTATCGTCCATCGTCTTGATCTGTCTATTGGTGGCCGCGGGGCTGGTGTACACGGCAGCCGCCGGATACAGCAAGGCCAACGGCTTCCAAGGCGAGGCGACGCTGGACGGCATCGCGTTTCTGAGACGCTTTCAGCCGGATGACGCGGCGGCCATCGACTGGCTACAAGCTCACGTGGAGGGCGCCCCCGTGGTGCTGGAGGCGCCGGGCGGCTCGTACAGCCCATACAACCGCATCTCCATGGCGACGGGGTTGCCCACCCTGCTGGGCTGGGATGGCCATGAGCTGCAGTGGCGCGGCGAGCGCTTCGGCGAGGTGACAGCCGGGCGCCCCGAGGCCATCGAGCGCATCTACCGCTCGGCCAGAGGACGAGAACTGGTCGACTTGATGCGCTCCTGGGACGTGGACTACCTGTACGTGGGCAACCTGGAGCGAGAGAAATTCCATCTCACACCGGCGTCCATCAGCCGGTTCGAACAGACATTGTGGAAGGTCTACGAGGAGGGCTCGGTGCGCATCTATCGGCGGCCGGGGCGGGTGGAGGCGACGCGATGACGGCGGCTGAGCGGCCCATGACGAAGCAAGTGAGCTTCCCCCAATGGCTCACGTTGGAGCGTGCGGCCTACGGTGGGATCGTACTGTTCGCCGGCGTGTGGCGGGCGTTTCAGCTGGGCCTGTACCCATTGGGACCGGGCGAGGTACGCCAGGCGCTGACGGCCTGGGAGGCCGCCCAGGGCAAGCCCGTGACGCTGTGGGGATTGAGCCCGCTGCTGTTCACGCTCCAGGAGGCCACGTTCTTCTTCGCCCAGTCCGGCGATGCCCTGGCTCGCCTCTGGCCCATGCTGGCCGGGCTTCTCATCTGCCTGATCCCGTACGCGCTGCGGCGGCGGATCGGGCGAGAGGCCGCGCTGCTGGCGGCCGGATTCCTGGCCCTCTCCCCGACGCTGACGTATTTCGCCCGCTACAGCTCCGGCGATGTAATGGCGGCTGCGGCGGCGCTGGGCGCCTTTGCGGCGGCGCTGGCCGCACGAGAGGATGCCCACTGGCTGCCCTGGGGAACGGTCGCCCTGGCTTTCGGGCTGATCAGCGGGCCGGGCATCTACACCGCCCTGCTGGCCTGGGCGCTCGCCGCCGTCCTATGGGGGCGATCCGACGTCACCGCCGTCTGGAGCGCCGGGTGGGCGGAGGGACACGCCCGGCGTGCGTTGCTCCTGGGCGGCCTGGTGTTCCTGTTGGGGGCCACATCCTGGCTGCGCCACTGGGACGGCGTGGGCGCGGCCGCGGGCGTGTTGGGCACGTGGGCGGCCCGCTGGGCTCGCCCGGAGGCCGGCTACCCGATCTACTGGCCCCTGCTGCGCCTCGCCCTGGACGAGCCGTTGCTGATGGCGTTCGGGCTCTATGGGGCCGCGTCCGGGGTGCGCCGGGGCGACGGGCTGACGAAGACGCTGGCCTTGTGGGCGGGATTGGCTGTGCTCTGGCCGACGCTGACGCCGGGTCGCCAGCCGGAGGACCTGGTCATGGCGATCCCGCCGCTGGCACTGCTGGCAGCTCTGGGGGCGATCGCCTTCCTGCGCCAGGTGGACCTGGGCGACATCCGATGGGAGGCCACCCTAATCATCGTTGCGTTGGCCGCCCTATCGGTGACCGTATACGTATGGGTTTCCGGGTACAGCCTGTGGGGCACAGGGGAATACGTCGCCTCGATGCTGGCGCCGCTGGGACTGATGGTCGCCCTGGT
>JAJRVX010000236.1:0-13344 GCA_024277095.1 Chloroflexota bacterium | reverse complement strand
CGCCTTTCACGTACTGGCCAAAGCGGGATATCTCGATGTCGGCGATGTCCGGAGCGCCCGTGCCGGCCACCAGCGTGGTCAGCACCTTATCGTGCATCTCCCGGTAGGCGATCTCCTGCACATCGATCGTGACCTCGGGATGCTCCTCCTTATACTTCTCGGCCAGCGCGATATACCACTTGTTTCGATTCGTCGCGAATCCCCAGAACGTGAGATTGATCTCTCCCTTCGTCTCAGCAGGCTTGGCCTCCTCCTTTGCGGGCGCCGCGGGCGCCTGTCCCGCGGGGGCGCAAGCCGCCAGGACGGTAGCACCGGCCGCCACACCAGCCATGCGCAGGAACTCCCGCCGGCTGAAACGCTTGGCTTCTGAAGACATCTCAACCCCTCCTTGCTATTTCAAATGGGAAATCACGGGAAGGCATCCGATGACGATCGTTTCACCGACAGCCTTTGCTATCCGGCCAGCAACGTGTACAGCAGGACCCACCTCCTTTCTACTTCTGGCTCTCCGCCCGGCCTCGGGGAAGACCGGACATTCAAACGACAGCGGAATGCCCGCCTCTCAGGGCCGCTGAAGCGGGCTACACGACTCACGAACGATCAAGCGGGTAGGCAGCTGGATCCGCTGGTGGACATCCGCTCGCCCGTTGAGCAGATCGAACAGGAGCTGTGTGGCCTGATTGCCCATATCCATCAGCGGCTGGCGCACCGTGGTCAACGGAGGTCGCGTCTCCGCCGCCGCCGGGATATCATCAAACCCGACCAGAGAGACATCCTCCGGCACGCGCAGCCCCAAGTCCCGCAGCGCATCCAGCGCCCCGAAGGCCTCCGCATCATTGGAGGCGAAGATCGCCGTTGGGGGATCCGGCAATCGCATCAGCGTCAGGGTGCCCTCATAGCCGGCCCGTCGTTGGAAGTCCCCCTCGACGACCAGATCTGGGTCGAAAGGGATCCCCGCCTGGGCCAAAGCCTGTCGATAACCATCCAGGCGATCGGCGCCGGCGCGATAATCCAGGAGGCCGGTGATGAATCCGATCCGCCGATGCCCCAGGCTGAGCAGATAACGGGTCGCTTCCAGGGCCCCCTCTGTATTGGTCGCGGACACCGAGGGCAGGTCCGAATCGATCCCGCGATGATCGATCAGGACGACGGGGAAGCCACGGTGGGCCAACGCCGCCAACACCTCACCCGAGGAGCGCGGCAGCACCAACAGCAACCCGTCCACTAGACCTCGGCTGAGGATGTTCAGCCAGGAACGTTCCCTCTCCTCGTCCCTGTGCTGCTCCAGAACCGAATAGAGGATCAGGTCGTAGCCGGCTTCGTTCGTCGCCTCGCCCACCCCGCGCACGATCTCCATCGCATAGGGCGACGTGAAGTCGGGGATGACAAGGCCCAGGATGCCCGTACGACCGCCGGCCAGCCGACGAGCGGAGGGGTTGGCCACATAACCCAGCCGGCGAATGGCCGCTCGCACAGCCTCTCGCGTGGCCTCGGCCACGTCCGGTTTGTTGTTGAGCACTCGAGAAACGGTGGAAACGGACACGCCCGCCTCACGGGCAACATCTACGATGGTCGGAGTCCCATCCCCAGAACCACCAGAGGGGATTCGCGCACGATGATGACTTCTGTTAGGTCCCCTTGCCATGTAAGCTCCGCATCTCCCTTTTGACCTTTGATATGCCTACCGGTAGCGCTACCGGAAGCCCAAAACATCCTAGCACGACTCTTGGGACGTGTCAAGCGCGTTCAGAAAAAAAGCGGTGTGCCTCATTCGGGTGGAAACATCGCCCCCAGCGACGCCCGTAAGGGAGACCACCCACGAGCCGTTTCGCGGAATCTCCGCCCGTTTGGATACACGCCCCAGAAAAACCGAGCGGCAGAACGAACCCTTCGCGTTCCGCCGCTCATCGCATTCTTTTCGACGGCGATCGCCGTCTGGCATCCTCGCTAGATGACGCCCAGCTCCCGCCCCACCCGGGCAAAAGCCTCCAGGCCGAAATCCAGATCCTCCCGACTCAACGAGGCCGACATCATCACCCGAATGCGCGCCGCCCCCATGGGGACCGTCGGATAGCCGATGGCCATGGCGAACACCCCCTCCTCGAACAGGCGCTCGGAGAACCGCTTCGCCAGGGGGGCCTCGCCGAGCATCACCGGCGTGATCGGCGTCTGCGACTGTCCGGTGTCAAAGCCCAGACGCTGCATCTCCGCCTTGAAGTAGCGGGTATTCTCACACAGCCGGTCCACCAGCTCCGTCGAGCTCTCCAGGATGTCCACCGCCGCCAGGCAGGCCGCGGTGTCGGCCGGGGTCGTCGCGCTGGAGAAGAGGAACGGCCGCGCCTTCTGCCGCAGGAAGTCCACGATGCGCTTCTTGCCCGCGATCACCCCTCCCACGACGCCGAACGCTTTGGACAAGGTGCCGATCTCCACGTCAAACTTGCCATGCAGGCCGAAGTGATCGACGATCCCGCGGCCGCCCCGGCCGAGGACCCCCTCGCCATGAGCGTCGTCCACCATGGTGATGATCCCATGTGACTCGGCGATCTCGTAGAGCTTGTCCAGCGGGGCGACGTCGCCGTCCATGCTGAACACGCCGTCCGTGACCAGAAGGCCACGTCGATACTGGGGCAGATGCTCCTCGATCTTGCGCAGCGCATCGTCCGGATCACAATGCTCATAGACGATGATTTTCGCCCGAGACAGGCGACAGCCATCGATGATGGAGGCGTGATTCAGCCGGTCGGAGAAGATCACGTCCTCCTTCCCCACCAGGGCCGGGATCACCGCCTGGTTGGCGCAGAAGCCGGACTGCACGAAGAGCGCATCCTCCACCCCTTTGAACTGCGCCAGGCGACGCTCCAGCTCGACATGCAGTTCCTGGGTACCCGCGATGGACCGCACGGCCGCCGGCCCCACGCCCCACTGGTCCACCGCCCGCTTGGCGGCCTCCCGCAACTTGGGGTGATTCGCCAGGCCCAGGTAGTCGTTGGTGCACAGGTTCAGCACCCGACGGCCATCCACCACCATCCAGGCGCCCACGGGGGATCCCATCACGCGGATGTTGATGTACAGCCCAGCCTCCCGGAGCCGCGCCGTCTCCTCATCGATGAAGCGCAGCTTGTCCTCAGCAACGGCACGCATCTATCCACCTCCTCGTCATATGGAAGCCTCTTCCTCAGGGCAGATGTGAGGAATCAACGCTCCAGATCTGCCGGGTCCGGGAAGAGGACGATCTTGCCGCTCTGCCCCGAGCGCATCACCCGAATCGCCTCCTCGAACTGATCCATAGGATACCGATGCGTGACGATCGGCGTCAAATCCACGGCTCCTGACGAGAGCAGCCCGCGAATGCGATACCAGGTATCCCAGATCCGGCGCCCCACGATCCCGTACACGGTGGCGCCCTTGAAGACTACGTGATCGGCCAGATCGAACGGGATCGGCGCGCTGGGCAGCCCCAACATGGCCGCCTCGCCACCGTCCGCCAACGCCCGAAAACCCTGATCGATGGCCGCCGCGGCACCGGACATCTCCAGCAGGACATCCACGCCCTCGCCATCCGTATGGGCCTTGACGAAGTCCACCACATCGACCTCGGCCACATTGAGCGCGTAGTCAGCCCCCAGACGACGCGCCAGATCCAGCCGGTACGGGCTGATATCGGTGGCGAAGATGGTCCGGGCCCCGGCCGCCCGCACGACGGCGATGGTCATCAGCCCCACAGGGCCGCAGCCAGTGATGAGCACATCCCGGGCGGAGACGTCCGTCGCGAAGGCTGTGTGCACCGCGTTGCCGAAATTCTCCTGGAGCGACGCCAACTCGGGCGGCATATCAGGCGGGTTCACCCAGATGTTCTCCACCGGCATGACCACGTACTCCGCAAAACAGCCATCCCGATCCACACCGATGATCTGGGTATCCTGGCATAGATGCCGGCGCCCCGTCCGGCATTGACGGCAACGCCCACAGGTGACGTGGCTTTCCGCGGAGACATACGCGCCCTCCTCCACCTCGGTCACGTCGGCTCCACACGCCACCACCGTGCCGCAGAACTCATGGCCGACGATGATCGGCGGGCGTATGCGCTGCCGCGCCCAGGGATCCCATGCATAGATGTGTAAATCGGTGCCGCAAATCGACATGGCCTGGATCCGAACGAGGACCTCTCGCCGCCCCGGGCGCGGGATATCCACCAGGGTCATCTCCAGCCCAGGAGTCCGATCGGCTTTGATGATCGCCCGCATTCTTTCCGGCATGGCAGATCTCTCCTTTGAGTTTCCTTGCGCGCGGTTCCCTCGCACGCTGAGCGGCTGTGCAGGAGGAGACGACGACCATGACCTTCCCATCTGGCTACATCATACTAACATGCGGAAACCGATTCGACAATGATCCGGGCGAACAAAATGTCCCTTTCGATTGTCCAAGGATATCACGCGCCCTTCCTCGCTAGTGTATCCAAAATGGTGGAAATTCCGCCAGGCCCATCGCAAGCCCACAGGGGAGGTGCGGAGGGACTTCCCTCCGCCGAAACATCCCCTTTTTCCGCTTTGCACCTGCCCTTTCCCGGCCCGATTCAGGTAGACCAGGCCGGGCGAGGCAGGTGAGGGGCGGAAACCGGGAGGTTTCTTTTGAGGGGCTGCGCCCCTCAAAGCTCCCTGCTGTATTTCTACCGAAAAAGATACACTACCCCTTCCTCCCCTCGTTTGCCGCGCCCTGATGAAGATGCTAGAATATCTTTGATGGAAACCGAACGATCCAACACCAAGGCGGATTGCCCGCCTCAATCGAGGGAGCACGATTCCCCGAGGCCGACAGCGCAGTCGCTCACGTTCCGCATCGCCTGTCTGGGGGATTCCATCACGCGAGGGTATGGGCTTCCCGCCGGCCAAGCGTGGCCGGCGCTTCTGGAGGCCGCCCTGCACGAGAGCCGAGAGGGCGCCATCTGGTCGGTGGTGAACGCGGGCGTCCCCGGGGACACGATCCTCCAGGGCCTGGCGAGGATGGAGCGCGACGTGCTCATCCATCGGCCGGCCGTGGTCTTTGTGGCCTTCGGGCTGAACGATGCCCACCTGGCCCGCCGATCGACGGACGTACTACGCGAACAGGCGCTATGGCAGGAGGTCCGACGGAGCCGCTGGCGCAAGGCGGTCAGTCAGCTCCGCATGTATCAGATCGCCCGAGCACGCTTGAGATCCCTGCGCCAGCGGGCCCGCCCAGCCGTCCCGATCACGCCCGGCGACGAGGTCGCCCCCCGCGTCTCACTGCCCGCCTTTGCGCAAGCGCTGACCCTCCTGGTCGACCGCCTGAGGCAGGCGTTGCCCGGCGTCCATGTGCTCCTGGTCACACCCACCCCGATCACAGAGCGGTTTCACCCGGAGTGGACGCCGGACATGCGAGCGCACCAGCGTCAGCTCTACCACGCATACGTGGACGCCGTGCGGGAGGCCGCGGCTTCATTGCGCACGGGCCTCGTGGACGCTCACGCGGCGTTCATCGAGCAGAACCTGTCCGAGCTCGTGGGGCCCGACGGCGTTCACCTCACCGCGGCGGGACAGGCTCGACTGGCAGATCTGGCCTTCCATGCGCTCGCCGCGACGACGCCCGCCGAGGCTCGGATCCCGGACAGGGAAGCATCAGGAGGATGAGATGAAACGCTGGCCTCCTCCGTGGCCAGACATCACGGATCCGCGCGTGCTGGATGCCATCCGGCGCGTGCCAAGGGCGGAGTTCGTGCCACCCGAGGTGCGCGAGCATGCCCTCTCCGACCTGCCGCTCCCCATCGGCTATGGGCAAACCATCTCGCAGCCCTACGTGGTGGCTCTGATGACGCAACTGCTCCGGCTCACGCCCGAAGATCGGGTCCTGGAGATTGGAACGGGGTCCGGCTACCAGACCGCCATCCTGGCCGAGCTGGCCCGAGAGGTCTACAGCGTGGAAGCGATCAAGGCGCTGGCGGAGTCCGCCCGGGAGCGACTGCAAAGGCTCGGCTACACCAACGTACATATCCGCCACGGGGACGGCGCACAGGGCTGGCCAGAACACGCCCCCTACGATGCCATCATCGTCACGGCCGCGCCAGAGCAGATCCCGGCCGCCCTGGTCGCGCAACTGGCCGAGGGAGGGCGGATGGTCATTCCCGTAGGCCCGGAGTTCACAGAGCAGATGCTCTATCTTGTGGAGAAACGAGGGGGCCGAATCCTCTCACAACCCATCGCCCCGGTCCGCTTCGTGCCGCTGGTCAGCCCCGCGCCGGCCGTCGGTGGCGATGAATCTGGAGGCAAGACAGATGAACCCCAAGGATGATCTCCCCCAACGAATCGTCGTAACCGGCGCCCAGGGTCAACTGGGCAGGGCGCTGTGCGCGCTGTTGCAGGACGCCGCGCTGCTGGCCATCGACATCGACGAGGCGGATATTCGAGACGGCGATCAGGTGATCCCGCTGATCACCGCGTTCCGCCCTGATGTCGTCATCCACGCGGCCGCGTGGACGGACGTGGATGGGGCGGAACAGAACCCTGATGAGGCCTACGCGGTCAACGCCCTGGGCACCCAGAACGTGGCGCTGGCCTGCCAGCAGGCGGGCGCGGCCATGGTCTACATCAGCACCAACGAGGTGTTCGACGGCCGGGCCACACGCCCCTATCGGGAGTGGGACACGCCCTCGCCGATCAGCGTCTATGCCCACTCCAAGCTGGCCGGTGAGCGCATCGCGCAGATGCTGCTCAACCGCCTGTACATCGTGCGCACGGCCTGGGTGTACGCTCCGGCCGGCAACAACTTTCCCAGCAAGATCATCGCCGCGGCCGACCGGTTGGGCGCCCTGCGTGTCGTCAACGACGAGATGGGGAATCCCACTTACGCGCCTGACCTGGCCGAAGGGATCGTGCAGCTCATCCGCACCGGCCGCTTCGGCATCTATCATCTCACGAACGAGGGCACCTGCTCCCGCTTCGAGTGGGCGTGTGAGATCTTGCGCATGAGCGGACGGGAGCACGTCCCCGTCACCCCTATCCCCTCCAGCGAGTGGCAACGGGCCGCGCAGCCGCCCCTACGGGCGATCCTGGCCAACACGGCAGCGGCCGCCCTCGGCATCCGGCTCCGCCCCTGGCAGGAGGCGCTGGCCGACTACTTCGCCGCCCGTCCGCAAGAAGGCCCATGACGCCCGTCCCATGAGCGAACGGCCCTTCGCATCCATCGTGATCCCGAACTACAACGGGGAGCGATTTCTCCCCACATGCCTGAACGCGCTGCGCGCGCAGGACTACCCGGCCGATCGATTCGAGGTGATCGTCGTGGACGACGCCAGCCGGGATGGGTCACTGGATCTGCTCAAACGGGAATTTCCTGAGGTGCGGGTGGTGGCCCTGCAACGAAATCGAGGGCTGGCGGCGGCGTGCAATGCGGGGGCCACCGTCGCGCGCGGGGATGCGCTGGTTATGCTCAACAACGATACGGAGGCCTCCCCCGGCTGGCTCTCCGCGCTGATGAGCACGCTCATCGCCCATCCCGAGGTCGGGGCAGTGGCCTCCAAGATGCTGCTCTTCGACCGGCGGGATATCCTTCACTCCGCCGGCGATATGTACGGACGCGACGGGATCCCTCGCAACCGGGGCGTGTGGGAACGAGACGAGGGGCAATACGATGAGGATCGCCGGGTCTTCGGCGGATGCGGTGGAGCGGTCGCCTATCGCCGGGATGCCTGGGAGGAGGCCGGAGGCTTCGATGAGCAGTTCTTCATGTACCTGGAAGATGTCGACCTGGCCTGGCGTCTGCGGCTATTGGGGTGGGAGGCGCTGTTCGCCCCCGAGGCCCGCGTCTACCACCACTTGAGCGCCACAGGCGGCGGCCCCCTGGCCAGCTACTACACCGGCCGGAACACGTTGTGGGTGCTGGCGCGAGACGTGCCCGGTCCCATCCTGCGCCGCTACTGGCCGCTGATGCTGCGCGCGCAGCTCCACATCGCGCGGGAAGCCGCTCGTGCCTGGCGAGGCGCGGCCGCCCGCGCCCGCCTGCGAGGCCAGGTGGCCGGCATCCTCGGCCTGCCGCGCATGCTGGTCCAACGGCGAGAGCTGCACGCGCGACGCCGCGCCTCCATCGCCGACCTGGAAGCGCTCCTGGTATGAGGCCAGCCAGAGACGGGGCTCAAAGCGCGAACCGTCGCCTCCCCATTCTCCCCATTTCTCCCTGACAGAGTACCCCCAGAGAACCCTCCGCCGTTAGCTGAAGTGCAACGCCATTCCAAATCCGGCAGCGTATCTTTTTCGGTGGAAACACGGCGGGGAGCTTTGAGGAGCTGCGCCCCTCATCCCCTGAGGGCTTGCGGTGAGCGTCGTGGGCGTCTCACGGGATTTCCACCACATTGGACACATCACCCCAAATCCACAACGTTTGACGATTAAATGCGATTATGCTATGCTCCTGGTGAGCGACAAGCAGCCTGTGAGGCTGCAGAGCCGCGTAGGTTCAGAAGACAGGACGATCAGAATACCCTGTCCGGCCCCGGTATCGGCGGCGCGTCCCAGCACATTTCTCCTCCACGCCATACCCGCAGCGAACGGCTCTCCCCCCTCGTAACCAGTCCGCTCGCCAGGAACCCGCTTCACTGCGTCGGTTCCAAACAGGAGGGTGCTGACATGCTCCAATGTTTCCTTTTCGGCGAGACCCAGTTTCTGGTCGACGGTGAAGCGTTGGATCCCCGTCCCCCGCAAAAGACCCAGCTCCTCTTCTGCTATCTCCTGTTGCATCGAGACCGCCGCCATCCGCGCGACGTGCTGATCACCACGCTGTGGCCGGATCGGGATGAGCAAAGCGCCCGACGTTGCCTCAGCACGACGTTGTGGCGGCTGCGTCGCGCTCTGCACGAGGACCGGCAGGCCATCACCGCCCTGCTGATCAGCGGCGATACCATCGGCTTCAACCGCCAATATCCCCACTGGCTGGATGTGGCGATCTTCGAGCAAACCTGCCTCGCCGTGCAGCAGATCCCCGGGCGCGACCTGTCCCCCGTGCAGGCAAAAGGGCTCCAATCCGCCGTGGACCTCTATCGAGGGGACCTTATGGAGGGACACTACGACGACTGGTGCCTGGTGGAGCGGGAACGCCTGGCCGGCCTCCACCTGCAAGCCCTCGGCAAGCTGATGAGCTACCACCGGCACCGCGGGGAGGTCGCCCAGGCCATCACCTATGGGCAACGCATCCTGGCGATCGACCCCCTGTATGAACACGTTCATCGGGAACTGATGCGCCTCCACTACGAGGCGGGCAACCGCGCGGCCGCGCTACGCCAGTACGATCAATGCAGGGCGTTGTTGGCGGCGGAACTGGGCATCCAGCCCATGCCGGAGACCACCCAGCTCTACCAGGATATCCGCAACGGGATGAGCACCGCGACACAGCCCACTCGGCCGCAGACCGGGGAATATCCGCTCGCTCTGCGATCCGAGATGGCGACGGACCCAACCCTCTACCACGCCCTGGTTCATCTCCGCGAATGTCAGGCACAACTGAACCACGCTACCCGCCAGCTCGAACGCGCGGTGGACACGATGGAGCGACTGATCCGCCAGCGCACTCCAGCCCCGGAACAATCCCCACACCCACACCATTCGCCTTAGCTCTCCCCCTACCCTCCACAGCGAGCCTGTCACACAGCCGTGATATCTATGTGAGACCGGCTAGACGCCCTCCTGCTATAGTGAGGGACGTCGGGCTCACCCTGTGAGGAGGGGAATCATACCGAAACAAACGTTTGACTCGCGAGGCGGGCCCCTCCTCGAAGAGGGGCAGGTGCACTCTTTCGTCGTTCGGTTATGGCGAGAGCGCAGAGAAAGCCCCGACCTCTGCCCGGAATGGCGTGGTCGCGTCGTCCATGTACAGAGCGGTCGCTCTATTCACTTCTGCGACCTAGCTGATCTGATCGCGTTCCTGCAACAGCAATCGGGATGGTCACCCACGCCGGGCTCCCGCCAGGCCGCCGATGATCCCCCTCCCCTGTGAGAGGTGCGGATGCCGCAACAGGCTGGCCATATCGTAACGCAAACGATCGGGCATGTGCTCGCCATCCTACAGGAGGACCTGCCCGCCGATCTGCGCGCCCAGCTCCGAATGGCCCCCCACGTCCCGGGGATGCTCAGCCACCTCCCCTACATCAGCATCTCCGCCGAATCGGAAGCCGGGCGGACGACCGGCCTCGGCCGCACGATCGGGCTGAAGCGAGATCGCGTGGATAATTCCCTCATCGACCTGGGGTACGTCACGGGGGACGCCGGAACGTGCCGATTCACCCTCTCCCTATGGGCACTCACCCGCCCTCAGCTGGATCGCCTGCGAGGCGCCGTGGAGACGCTCCCGTGGGTCCATCGCGAGCGCACCTGGGAGGCGCCGGAAGGCACGCTGAACAGAACGAGCTTTCTGCGATGCCGGCTGGATGGCGTCTCCTCCGGCATCGCCACCCCCCTCCCGCCGCTCCCCCCTCACATCACCATCCGGGCGCTCCGCCTGAACCTGCGCACCGGTCCTTCCACCAGCTTCGATCGCGTGGGGCGGGCCAACCGCGGCGATCAATTCGAGCTGCTGGGGCGCAACGAGGACGGAACCTGGGTGCAGGGGTGCTGCTTTGAAGGTCAGATCGTGTGGATGGCGGCTCGGTTCGTGGAGACCTCCATACCGCTGTCCTTGATCCCGCAGGCCGAGGACATCCCCACCCGATCGACCACGCGCCGTCGCCGAAGCCCCCCTCTGGAGGAGGAGGGAGAGCTTCCGGATGAGGAAGCGACGCGGAACGCCGGAATCGATGCCGGCACGGCGATCCTGGCCACCACCCCGCCCGTCACCACGGTGTGGCGCCAGGACCTGCATTTCGTAGCTCACCTGGAGGCCACCCAGGAGCCATTGGTAGCAGCCGGGGAGCCCATCGAGGAGATCCGCATCCTCCGCCATTTGCAGGAGGAGGATCGCGTTCTGGATACGGAGCGGACTCGGCGCTTTGCCGACCACGAGGAGATCGTGGACGAGTTTCCGGACTAGGCACGGCATCGCCGCCTTCGATCCCAGCACCCTGTGGCGCGCCGAGATCGAAGCGGAACGGTATGGCCCCCGTGGATTCCATCTCCATGGGGTGCTCATGAGGGTACAGGAGGAACGATTATGGCAGAAGTCATCACCGAAATGGTGCTGCCAGGGACGTATATCGAGGTGCGCGCCGAGGGGCTGATCAGCGTCGGCGGCATCGTCACCGGCCGCATCGGGATCGTGGGCACGGCCGCACGGGGGCCGATCATGACGCCAACCAGCCTGGGCTCCTACAGTCAGGCCAAGGAGATCTTCGGCGACTACGACGCCTGGCAGGACGGCAAAAGCAACGAGCTCACCCTGGTGCGGGCGCTGGAGCAGATCTTTAACAACGGCGCCACGGATGTGCTGGCCGTGCGCGTGAAGGGGAGCAATCCGACGGGCGCAAGCGTGAGCCTGCCCGACGTGGACGACGACAACCAGATCACCATCACCGTCACCGACCT
The DNA here is from genome assembly GCA_024277095.1 of Chloroflexota bacterium. Lineage (GTDB taxonomy): Bacteria > Chloroflexota > Anaerolineae > DUEN01 > DUEN01 > DUEN01. The sequence continues at coordinate 1,828 of JAJRVX010000236.1, read as the reverse complement.
GGGGTCGTGGGCCAACGGGACCACCGCCGAGGTGCGAACCGTGATCCTGCGGGAGCGCCGAACGTTCACCGTCTCGGGCAGCGATCCCTTCAACGCCGCGCGGACCACGCTACAGCTTCCCCACACGAACCTCCGCCGGCGCGGCGGGGCCTCCGGCGCCCTCACGGCTGCTGATATCAGCGTACGCAACCGGACGACCGGCGCAACCTACAGCCTGGATCCCTCTCCCGGCGTGGGCGAGTTCTCGGTCGAGGCCTCCACGGGGGTGATCACCTTCGGCGAGGCGCAGACCGCCGGGGAGATCCTGGAGGTCACATACTACCGGGATGCCACGGAGGTCGTCTTCACGCTGCCCAACGGGCTGCAGGAGATCTACACCGACATGGACAACGCCGGAGCGCTGAACACGGCACTAGCCTCTTCCAACTTCTTCACCGGCAAGGTGGTGAGCAGCCCCAGCGACAAGGCGCTGAAGACGGGCACGTACACCTTCGGCGGGGGGAGCGACGGCGCCGATGCCAGCACGACAGACTATCAGGAGGGAATCGCGCTCTTCGAGTCGGAGGACATCAACTTCGTGTTGGCGGCCGGGCAGGGCACGGAGATCGCCTCCGTCCTCACCGGCCACTGCGAGACGATGGAGAACAACGGCCGGGAGCGCATCGCCATCATGGGCAGTGATCTGGGCGAGGAGGTCTCCGAGATCCTCGGGCACCTCAGCTCGCTGTCGGACGATCGGCTGATCTTCGTGGCGCCCGGGATCAAGGCGGTGGACGCGGCCGCCAGCGCCGAACAGCGGATCCGGGTCGAGGTCACCCTGCCGGGCGCGTACGCCGCGGCGGCCGTGGCCGGGCTGCTGGCCTCGCTGCCCGTGCATCACAGCCCTACCAACAAGACGCTCTCCATCGTCGGCCTGGAGCAGGAGTTCCTCCGCCCGGAGCTGAAGCAGCTGGTGCAGGGCAGAGTGTTGGCGCTGGAGAAGAAGAACGGCTACCGGGTCGTGCGCGGGATCACCACCGACACGGGCGCCTTCCAGCAGATCACAACCCGGCGCATCGTGGATTACGCCAAGATGGGCATCCGCATGGGCAGCCTGCCTTACATCGGCCGGTTGAACAACGAGCGGGTACGCAAGGCGCTACGGGGGACGCTGGACGGCTTCCTGACCACCATGGTGCTGGACGAGGCGCTCACCGGATACGAGCTATCGGTAACGGCCACCCGGGCGGATGAGATCGCCGGACGCTGTCTGGTGACGGTCTTCCTGCGCCCAACCTTCAGCATCGACTACATCAAGGTCACCATGTACCTGGAGTAGGGGCACTCCTCAGCGAGTGTCCTGTAAGGGTGCCCCTTGCGGGTGCCCAATCAGAGATAATGTAGACACCCCAACCCGGGGCGACCACAAGGGTTGCCCTATTCGCATCAACTTAACAGCATGAGCGAGGCCCCCGCCTGTCGCTTTTTCCTTCCACGGGCGGTCGCACCTGAAAGGGGAGGCGCGAAGGGGAGGCCCCTCCGCAGAAAAACTCTTTCTCTCGCCCTTTCCCTGCCTGGTTGGGGCTTTGGCCGGTGGCCTCCGGCCCCACGGGGCAGGTGAGGGGCGGAAAATAGAGTTCTTCGGAGGGGCGGCAGCCCCTCCGAGCCACCCCAGAAATGCGGGGCCACGCTTCCATATCGCTTAAGTTGATACCAAGGGGGCGACCACAAGGGTTGCCCCTACGAGCCTTGGGGAAGATGGACAGGAGAGAAGCGATGCCAAACACCAACGTGTTTACAGGGGCGGATGGCTCGATCACGCTGGCGGGCCCTCAGACCGACGAGGGCG
>JAJRVX010000235.1:0-7954 GCA_024277095.1 Chloroflexota bacterium | reverse complement strand
GTGCGAGCCATCATCTTTGCGAATGGGATCATCGAGGACTACGACGCCTGCCGGTCCCATATCCGGCCGGGCGATCGGATCATCTGTGCTGACGGCGGCACGCTCCATGCCCTGGCCCTCGGCCTGCATCCCGATCTCATCGTCGGCGATCTGGACTCGCTGCCGGACGGGCGGCGGGCTGCCCTGGAAAGCTCCGGCACCCGCTTCCTTACCTATCCGGCGCGCAAGGATCAGACCGATCTGGAGCTGGCCCTGATCGCCGCGCGGGAGGCCGGCGCGGCCGACGTACATCTGTTGGGGATCCTGGGCGGTCGCCTGGATCAGACCATCGCCAACCTGTTGTTGCTGGCGCTCGATCAGTGGGCGGACATGGCGTTATCCCTGTCGAACGGCCCGGAGACGGCCTGGGTGGTCCGTCGCCGGGTGGAGATCGAAGGGGCCCCGGGGGATATCGTGTCCTTGATCGCCCTGACGCCGGAGGTATCCGGCATCTACACCGAGCGTCTGGAGTATCCCCTGATCGACGGACGCTTGACCTTCGGGTCCACGTTGGGGATCTCCAACGTCATGTTGGCCGACCGGGCGAATGTGCGCGTTCGTGATGGCACCCTTCTGGTGATTCACAGGCCGATGGAAACGTCCGATGGCGCTGGGGGGTGAGCGATCGGGCCTTGCGCGGTTGAGCATCGGGATTCCGGTGCCCTTTTTCCCATCTCGCGTTTCAGCGTGATGCTACCCTGCGTTTCCTGGAGGTGAATGATGCGACAGTGGATCGGTTGGTTGTTACTGACGACCCTTGTGTTGGCGGCGTGCGCACAGCCGGCGGGCGGCCCCGGCCCGCTTCCGACGGCCACGCCGGTAGAGGAGCCCGCCGTGGTCACGCTGATGACCCATGACAGCTTTGCGATCAGCGAGTCGCTTCTCGATCAGTTCGAGGCGGAGACGGGGGCCACTTTGAAGATCCTGCGGGCGGGCGATGCCGGAGCGGCCCTGAACCAGGCGATCCTCAGCAAAGGGAACCCGCTGGCCGACGTCTTCTTCGGCGTGGACAACACGTTCTTTGGCCGGGCGATCCAGGCGGATATCTTCGAGCCATACGAGTCGCCGATGCTGGCTGACATCCCCGATGAGCTGGAGCTGGACCCACAGCATCGGCTGTTGCCCGTCGACTTCGGGTACGTGTGCCTGAACTACGACAAGGCCTATTTTGCGGAGAAGGGGTTGGCGGTGCCACAGACGCTGGAGGATCTCACCAAGCCGGAGTACAAGGGCCTGTTGGTGGTGGAGAACCCGGCCACCTCTTCCCCCGGCCTGGCGTTCCTCATCACCACCGTGGCCTATTTCGGCGAGGATGGGTATCTGGACTTTTGGCGCCAGTTGCGGGAAAATGATGTGTACGTCACGGACGGCTGGGAGGACGCGTACTTCGGGCAGTTCAGCGGCGGCTCCGGCGAGGGCACGCGGCCTCTGGTCGTCTCCTATGCCACCAGCCCGGCCGCGGAGGTGTACTTCAGCGAGGGCAAGCTGGATACTCCTCCCACCGGTAACATCCTGCCGGAGGGGGGGAGCTTTCGCCAGATCGAGTTCGTGGGGATCCTGAAGGGGACGAAGCATCCCGATCTGGCCCGCAAGCTGGTGGACTTCATGCTCAGCCGGCCGTTCCAGGAGGACATCCCGCTGCAGATGTTCGTGTATCCGGCCAACGAGAAGGCCGCGCTGCCGGAGCTCTTCGAGAAGTTCGCGCAGGTGCCCTCCGCTCCGGCCCAGATCACGCCGGAGGAGATCGACGCCGGGCGAGAGCGTTGGATCGATGAGTGGACCGCGACCGTGCTGCGATAGGTCGCTTCAACCTCGGGAGCCCGGACGGTCCCCCTGTCGATCCTGATGCGAGGTGAGTGTTACGAACGATTCAGGAAGCATGATGCGTCGTCTGGTGTGGATAGAGCGTATGGCGGCCGGGTTGCGTCTGGTGGTCTTCCTGCTCCCACTGGCCTACCTGGCCGTCTTCTTTTTCTATCCGCTCTCGGAGATCCTGCGGGTCAGCCTGGCCCCCGAGGGCGTCCTGGACCTGAAGCCCCTGCGCGTGCTGGTGACCGATGGATATTATGCCCGTGTCCTGTGGTTCACCACGTGGCAGGCGGCAGTGTCGACGGCTCTGACGTTGTTGCTGGGGCTCCCGGCCGCCTACGTCTTCGCCCGCTACCGGTTCCCCGGCAAGACCTTGCTGCGCGCGCTCACCACCATTCCCTTTGTGCTGCCCACGCTGGTGGTGGCGACCGCGTTCACCAGTCTATTGGGGCCGCGCGGCTGGCTCAACACGTGGTTGATGGGCGCGCTGAACCTGGAGCGGCCTCCCATCCGCCTGATGCACACCATCTGGATCATCCTGCTGGCGCATGTGTTCTATAACGCCACCGTGATCGTGCGCATCGTCGGCGGGTTCTGGGCCAACCTGGACCCGCGGCTGGAGGAGGCCGCCCGGGTGCTGGGCGCCGACCGCTGGCGCACCCTCCGGCGTGTCACGCTCCCTCTGTTGTGGCCGTCGCTGACGGCTGCCTCCCTCCTCGTCTTCCTGTTCTGCTTTACGTCCTTTGGCGTGATCCTGGTGTTGGGTGGCCCGCGCTTCGCCACGCTGGAGGTGGAGATCTACCGTCAGGCCGTGCATCTCTTTCACCTGCCCGTTGCCGCCGCGCTCGCCCTGGTGCAGATGGTCATCACGTTCGTCGTCATGTCGGTGTACACCCGCATACAGGCGCGCACGGCTGTGCCGTTGAGCTTCCGCCCCCAACAGACGACGCAGCGCCATCCCCGGGGATGGCGCACGCGATGGATGCTGCTCATGATCTTGGGGACGATGCTCGTCGCATTGCTGGTCCCGCTCCTGTCCCTGGCGGCGCGCTCGTTCGCCACCGAGGCCGGATGGTCGTTGCGTTTCTACCGGGAGCTCTTCATCAACCGGCGCGAGTCGATCCTGTTCGTGCCTCCCATCGAGGCCGTCCGGAACTCGCTGATCTTCGCCCTGGCGACGGTGGGGCTGTCCCTGTTGATGGGGGTGATCAGCGCGTACCTGCTGGCCCGACCGCGGCGCGGCCTGAGCGCTCTGCTGGATCCCGTGTTCATGTTGCCGCTGGGGACCTCCGCGGTCACCTTGGGATTTGGCTTCATCCTGGCGTTGGATCACCCCCCGCTCAACCTGCGCACCTCGCCGATCCTGGTGCCGCTGGCTCATACCCTGGTGGCCTTCCCCTTCGTGGTCCGTACCCTGCTGCCGGTGCTGCGCGGCATCCACCCTCATCTGCGGGATGCCGCCTCCGTGCTGGGCGCGTCCCCCGCGCAGGTGTGGCTGCGCGTTGATCTGCCCATCGTGGGGCGCGCTGTGTTGGTCGGCGCCGTCTTCGCGTTCACCATCAGCATGGGCGAGTTCGGCGCCACATCTCTGGTGGCTCGCCCCGAGTTTCCCACCATGCCCGTGGCCATTTATCGGTTCCTCGGGCAGCCGGGCGCGCTGAATTACGGCCAGGCGTTGGCCATGGGCACGCTGCTCATGGCCGTTTGCACGGCGGGGTTGATCCTGATCGAGCGCTTCCGCTATCGCGGGGTCGGGGAGTTCTGAGCATGGGCGCTTCCTTGCTGCAGGTCCGGGATGTGTCCAAGATCTATGACGACGTCCGTGCCCTGGAGGACGTCTCCCTGGACGTCGCGGAGACGGAGGTGGTCGCGCTACTGGGGCCGAGCGGCTGTGGCAAGACGACGCTCCTGCGCATCATCGCCGGGCTGGAGGCGCCGGATACAGGTGCCGTGTACCTGGCCGGACGTGAGATCACGTCCGTACCCCCGCATCGGCGTGGCTTCGGCCTGATGTTTCAGGATTACGTGCTCTTTCCTCATCAGGATGTGTTTCACAACGTGGCCTTTGGCCTGGAGATGCAGGGCTGGGATCGGGAGCGCGTGAGGGAGCGGGTGCGCGAGATGCTGGCCCTGGTCGGCCTGTCCGGCTACGAGCGCCGTCGCGTCTTCGAGCTGTCAGGCGGGGAGCAGCAGCGCGTGGCGTTGGCCCGCTCGCTGGCGCCGGAGCCGCGCTTGCTCATGTTGGACGAACCGCTGGGCTCTCTGGATCGGACCTTGCGCGAGCAGCTACTGGACGAGCTGCGCCAGATCCTGCATCAGGTGGGCGTGACCGCCCTGTACGTGACCCACGATCAACAGGAGGCCTTTGCCCTGGCCGACCGGGTGATCATCCTGCGCTCCGGGCGGGTGGTGCAGCAGGGAACGCCGGAGGAGATCTATCGTCACCCCGCTGACGCGTTCGTGGCCCGCTTTTTGGGGCACTCGAACCTGATCCCCGGCCGCGTGCGAGATCGCAGGGGCGTGGAGACGGAGCTGGGCTTTCTGGTCGTCCCGGACGCGGCGGATTTCCCGCCGGGCGCCCGGGTTACCGTGTTGATCCGTCCGGAGGCCGCCGAGCTGACGGCCGACGCGGATGCTCCCAACCGGGTGAGCGTGCGCGTGCTCGACCGCTCGTTCCGGGGGGATCGCTATCGGATCCAGGTGGCGCACGCTGGGGGCCTCGAGCTGACGCTGGAGATCGTGCCGCTGGATCGCCCCCCGCCGGAGCCGGGGGAGGAGGTCACGATCTCGCTCCATCCGGCGGGGTTGGCTTTGCTTGCCGTGGAGGGCTGAGAACATCAGATGGGTCTGGAACAAACGTTCCAGACCCTTGACTTTTCATCGATCTGGGGGTATGATGCGAGCCAAAGCCGGGGTTAGGGGATGAGAACCGGCTTGCCTCCTGTTCTATGGACTCTGAAGGTTCCTCGATCAAAGCGCGGGGGTGATGTATGTATCAGAAGACCGTCGTTGTGGGACACCTGGGGCGGGACCCGGAGCTCCGGTACACGCCGTCGGGGCAGTCCGTGTGCTCGTTCAGCCTGGCCACGACTCGCCGCTGGACAGATCGCAATGGCAATCCGCAGGAGCGGACGACCTGGTTTCGCGTGACCGCATGGGGAAAGCTGGCGGAGCTGTGCAGCCAGTACTTGTCGAAAGGGCGTCTGGTGTTGGTGGAGGGGGATATCGAGGCCTCCGCGTGGCTGGGCCAGGACGGGCAACCGCGTGCTACGCTGGAGCTGACCGCTCGCAACGTCCGCTTCCTCGGCGGGCGGGACACCGCGGTGGCGAGCGCGGATCTCCCCGCCCAGGCGGAGGAGCCCGCCAGCCTGGATGAGGATGAGCTCCCGTTCTAGCCCGATCGAGTGATATCCGCTGGGCGGATCAGCGGTCGGGAATTCGCATGGTCGAGGGGGCGGTGGCCGCTCCGGGAGGTGTCATGGCCGATCCGAAGAACGCGCGTGCGCAGATCGACGTGGAGGTTCCGGCGGATCTCCCCATTACATACGCCAATTTCGCCATCATCAACCATACCCCATCGGAGATCGTGATCGACTTCGCTCAGCTACTGCCCACCATGCCCAAGGCCAGGGTGCAGGCTCGCGTACTGCTCACCCCCCTCAACGCGAAGTTGCTCCATCAAGCGCTGGGGGAAAACCTGGCGCTCTATGAGGCGCGATTCGGCCCGATCCCGGGCAGCGATGAGTTCCTCCGCCGCGGGGATGTGCTGGGTGGGCTGGAGTGGCGATTGGGGCCCTCCCCACCGCCTGAGGATTCGCCGCCGGATCCCCCCTCGACGTAGGGCGTCCTTCGTGGTCTTCCCGCTGAGCGGTATGGCCTTTTTGGCTCGCGTCATGCGGCGCGAGGATTGTCCTGACCGTTGTCCCTAATCCCTTTGATGACCGAGGCGCTATCTTGCACACGTTATCTTCCATCTTCGAGACGATCCGGGAGGATTTTGAACGGCGCAGCGCCCTTCGCGATGAGACGCTGCGTCGCTCGCGAGAGCTGATTCGGCATTGTGCCCTGAGCATTCGGGCCATCCATCGACATGAGTGGGATGAGGCGGATCGCCTGTTGGAGACCGCCAGGCAGGCGGCCTCCCTCATGGTGAATGAGCTGGCCGATCATCCCGATCTTTACTTCACCGGCTATACGCAGGATGCCCTGAAGGAACTGGCTGAGGCCCACATCGTCAATGCGTTGGTGCGGGGGCAGCCGCTGCCCTCGCCGGAGCATCTGCGGATCGAGTATCCGGCCTATCTGAACGGTCTGGGCGAGGCGATGGGTGAGCTTCGTCGTTATGTGCTGGACCTGATCCGGCGCGGGCAAATCGCCGAGGCCGAGCCGCTCCTGGAGACCATGGACGAGGTTTATAGCTACCTGGTAACCGTGGATTTCCCCGACGCGATCACGGGTGGACTGCGCCGCACCACAGACATGGTGCGTGGCGTGTTGGAGCGCACCCGGGGAGATCTCACCGTGGCGATTCGGCAGGACCAGTTGCGCAGCGCTCTGGCTGCGCTGGAGGCGCGGCTGGATACCGCGCGGCTGGATACCGCCCGGCAGGAGAGCGACCCCGCATGAGCCGTGAATGGATCCGAGCCAGCGAGCTTGGGACCTACGCCTATTGTGCCCGTGCCTGGTGGCTGCAATCCGTGCGCGGTGTGCAAAGCCGGAATGAGCCAGCTCAGCGCGCCGGGATCCGACGTCACGCTCAGCATGGGCGCCAGGCCGCATGGGCGTATCGGCTTCGCTCCGTAGGGCTCCTTCTTCTGGCGTTGGGGCTGTTGATCCTCCTCCTGGGGATATGGCGATATGTCTAAACGACATATTCGCATCATCCTTCGGGTGGCGTTGGGAGCTATCCTGGTCGTCGTCTCCTGGTGGACGATGGGCCTGTTCCACGTGCACGATTTGGCCGCCCCGGAGGAGATACCCGCCCGCAGGCGACCCTGGATGCGTCCCCCGCGGCCCACGCCCACGCCCTGGCCTACGCCGACCCCTTTCCCCTCGCCCACACCGACTCCCGTCCCCGTGACGCCGACGCCGATCCCAACGCCTGTGCCCACTCCGGAGGCGTGGATGCGGGATCTGGTCGAGCAGAATGGCTTTGATCCCAACGATCGCTTCATCATCGTGGACCAGGATCGCCAGCGCATGATCGTGGCGGAGGGTGGTATCATCGTGGCGGACATGCCGATCAGCACGGGAGATCCGGATCGGAACTACCACACGCCCGCCTGGGTAGGGCGAGTGGGCGAGTACTGGGGAACCTTCTCGGCCTTCGGCGTCAGCGCCGACCACGCGTGGTATCTGTTCAAGGCGGCCGGGAGCATCCTGATCCATGGCGCTCCCTACGTGATCGAGGACGGCGAGAAGCGGTACAAGGAGATGTACGCCCTGGGCGCGTATCCGGCCAGCCGTGGGTGTATTCGCCTTCGGCCGGAGGACGCCGAGTGGTTTACCCAGTGGGGGCCCTATGGCGTGCCCATCATCATCCTGCCGTGGACGTTGCCCCCCGCGGAGGGATAGCGAGGACCGGGCAAGAGGCGACGGCGCTCGCAAGGGCGCGCCGCCTTTTTCTGATTCGAGGGGAGGGGATCCGGGATGTCCGTCGTGGTCGTGGGGCTCGCCCTGACGCTGGTGTTGGCTGGCGTCCTGATATTGTGGGCTGCCCGACACGTCCGCCGGGCGACGGGGCTGCCGGTGGGGCGCGTCATCTATGCCGATACCAGCGCCTGGCGACGGGCGGAGGAGCCGATCCTCAGCCGGCGCTGGGGGTTGGTCGGGCGACCGGACTACCTGGTGGCCCACGGGCGTGAGGTCATCCCGGTGGAGGTGAAGTCCGGGCGGCGTCCCAACCGGCCGTACGAGTCGCATCTGTTGCAATTGGCCGCTTACTGCCTGCTGGTCGAGGAGCAGACCGGGCGCAGGCTCTCCCATGGCCTGTTGTGCTACGATGACGCCGTCGTGGAGGTGCCCTTCGACCACGCGCTGCGCCAGGCCGTGCTCGACACGCTGTCCAACATGCGACGAGCCCTTCAGCACGGCGAGGCGTCGCGAT
>JAJRVX010000234.1:0-3975 GCA_024277095.1 Chloroflexota bacterium | reverse complement strand
GGGCTCGGTCACGCGCACGGCCTCCACCCCAAACGCGCGGGCGACGTCGGCCAGATGGGGCGTGGTGGGCTCGCCGCTCGGGTCGTGGAATCGGGTAGCGAACTCGCTTTCGGGCCCGAAGGCGGCGATCTGCAGATCCGTGATGGACTGCCACCCGGCGTTGTTCATGAGGACCACCAAGATCGGGATGCGGTATTGCACGGCCGTCGCCAGCCCCTGGACCGTCTGCAGGAAATCGCCGTCCCCCACGATGGCGACGGCGGGCTGTTCGGGGGCGGCCAGCTTGGCCCCCATCGCTGCGGGCACCGACCATCCCATCGTGGAGAAGCCCCCCGCGCTGAGGTAGGTGCGTGGCCGGGTGAACGCCATGGACTGGAAGACCTCGGCCTGGGAGTGCCCCGACGAGGTGAGCACCATCGCATCCTCGGGCAGGACCCGTCGCAGCTCCTTCAGGGCGCGGGCGATGGTGATCGGGCGTACGTCGGCCTCCTGCGCTTTGCGCACCCCCGCCAGCCACTCATCCCGGAGCGAGCGGATCTCCGCGGTGTATGCGCTGTCCGTATAGTCTCTGGCCGGGCCGCGCTCGGCGACGGCGTCCGCCAGCGCCTGCAGCGTGGCGCGGGCGTCTCCGATGATTCCGACCTCTACCGGGTAATTCTTGCCGATCTCGTGCGGGTCCAGATCCACGTGGATCAGCCGGGTGGGCGGGATGGCGAGGGAGGCCCCCGGCTTGTACGAGGAGGCCGTCTTGTCGGAGAAGCGGCAGCCCACGGCGAGCAACACATCGGCCGAGGTGCAGAGGGCGTTGCCCACGGTGGAGCCGTTGGCGCCGACGTGCCATCCGTACAGCGGATGGTTCTCCGGGAAGGCGCCTTTGCCCATCATGGTGGTGACCACGGCCGCGCCCAGGTGCTCCGCCAGGCGTCGCAGTTCCCCCTCCGCGCGGGCCAGGATGACGCCGCCACCGGCCAGGATCACGGGCCTCCGTGCGTTCCACAGGAGATCGGCCGCACGGGCGATGGCCTCCGGATCGCCGCCCGGCCCGCCCGCGACGCGGGCCGATATGGGCAGCGGTAGCTCCACCTCGGCCGCCTCGCACTGGATGTCCATGGGCAGGTCGATCAGCACGGGCCCCGGCCGGCCGTGGAGCATGGCGTTGAACGCCTGCGGCAGGATGCGGGGGAGCTGATCCACGCGCGTTACGGACCAGTACGCCTTCACGACCGGCTCCAGGATGCGCGGCCAGTCCGCCCAGCGCACCCGCTCGATCTCCTGCAGGACGCCGGTGCCGCGCATGTAGGTGTGCACATTGCCCGTCAGCACCAGCATGGCGGTCGAGTCCACGTAGGCGGTGGCGACCCCCACGGCGGTGTTGATCGCGCCCGGGCCGATGGAGGTGAAGATGGCCAGCGGTCGGCCGGTCACGCGAAAGTATCCGTCGGCCAGGTGGGCGGCCGCCTGCTCATGGCGCACCTGGATCGTGCGGATCGCGTCCTGGCGGCGGCGCAGTGCGTCCACCAGCCCCAGGTTCCCATGGCCCGGGATGCCGACCGCGTAGGGAACCCCCTCACGTACCAGATACTCGACGATCACTTCCGATCCGGTCAACATGATCATGCCTCCCTTCGTGCCGCCTGGTATGCGTCCAGGATCACCCGCAGCGTCTCTCGGGCGTCCTGGGGCGTGACGCGGAACTCCCGCTCGTGGACCAGACAGTCCACGAAGTGATGGACGCCACGCTTCACCGAGAAGGGCCACCAGTCTGGGTCGTGTTCCACTGGAAGGGTCTGGTGTTTACCTTCCCGGAAGATGACCAACGGCTCGGCATCCTCGCTCACGACGTGCAGGGACCCGGTGGTCCCGTAGATCCGCTTGCGCTCGCTCCAGGGGTCGGCCGCGGCGTAGGTCATCGCCAGCGTGACCAGCGGGCCACCAGGGTATTCCATCACGACGACGGTGGTGTCGTCCCCCTTGTCCTTCGCCTCCACCACCGTGCGCTGCCAGCGACACGTCACGCGCTCGGGCGTGCCGAACCACCATAGCATCAGATCCACCACGTGGGTGCCGGTATCGGCCAGCACGCCCCCACCGGCCCTCGCCCAGGACCCCTTCCAGTGCCCCGGCTGGTTCATGCGTTCCAGCTCGTTCCCGATGACCGTCACCGTCGCCATGAACGGGCGACCGATGGCCCCCGCGCGGAGCTGGCGCTGGACCTCCTCGTGGGCCGGCAGGAAGCGCTGGTTCAGCGCCACGAAATAGCGCTTTCCCGCCCGCTCGGCTGCGGCGATGAGTTCGTCTGCCTCCTGCAGCGTCAGCGCGATCGGCTTCTCGCTGAGGAGGTGTTTGCCCGCCTCCAGCGCGGCGATCCCCACCGGGTGGTGCAGGTCGTGGGGCAGGCAGATGTCCACCACGTCGATCGTGGAATCCTCCAACAGCCGGCGGTAATCGGACTCGATCCGCCGCAGGGTGTGCTGACGAGCCATCGCCTCCTGCGCCGCTCGATCCGGCTCTGCCAGGGAGATGGCCGTGACATCCGGGTGGGTGGCCAGCGCGTCCAGGTGAACGCGGGCCACCATCCCCCCGCCGATAAGACCCACATGAAGACCCATGGTCGCCTCCTGCCCCAATCTAGTTGGGCACCTTCATGCGAAGTAAGAAGATGCACCGCTGAGGCGCAGCGTGCGCGGAGATTCCCAATTTCTCCGCGTCCCCGGCATCTCTGCGGTTTGTCAGTATCCCCTAGAGTGCGTCTGAGAAATGCCGTTGCTTCTGCTGTGGGGAGCCTCCCCGGAAAAAGTCCTTCTTCTGCCTTCGACCTGCCCGGCCTCGGCCCGGGTCCTTTGGGAAGGGCCGAGAAGGGCAGGTACAGGCCGGAAAAGTGGGGTTTTCCGTGGAGGGGAGGACCCCTCCACACCTCCCCCTGTGGGGCTGATAGCTGAGGGAGATCCCTCAGGCACCTTGCCGGTAAATTTTCAGACACACTCCTAGGCCGGGAACAGCGCCCGGATCTGTTCCATGCTGATGGCCGCGGCCTGCGCCGGATCGCTCTTGAGGACGGTCCGGTAGTAGGTGAACGACTCGAACTCCACCGAGAACGCCCCCGTGTACCCTACCTCGTCGAGGGCCGACGCGAACGCCTCCCAGTCGATCATCCCCTCGCCCAGCATGGGGAACATGAAATCCTTCCCGTGCTCGCCCGGCCGACCGATCACGTCCTTGAGGTGGACGTGGTAGATGCGGGAGCCGAGCTGCCGGATGACCCACGGGACGTCGTTGTCGTAGAGGCGATAGTGGGAGGGGTCCATGTTGATCCCCAGGTGGGGGCTGTCGTAGCGTCGCAGCAGCTCCTGGACGGTGTAGTAGTCGTGGGCCAGATGCCCGAACACGGCCTCGACGGCCAGGTAGACACCCGAGCGCTCGGCCAGCGGCACCAGTTCGTCGAAGGCCCGCTGTAGGATATCCCAGGCCTCCCCCTCGCTGATGTCCACCCCCAGCCTGGGCGCCTGGGGATCCCAGGGGGCCGGCCCGGTGAACACGTTGACGACCTTGACGCCCGCATCTCCGGCCACCTGGATACATTCCCGCACCAGGTTCAGGCGGGTGCGATGCAGGTCCCTGTCCGGCGTCAGGATGTCGTGCTGTGCAACGACCTCCGATACCTCCAGCCCGGCCTCGGCCGACACCTTCACCAGGCGGGACAGCGCATCGCGCCCCTTCCGCTGAGGGTGATAGTGATCCAGCGGCCATTCCACGGCCTGATAGCCCAGCTCGGCCAGGCAACGAACGACCTCTTCAGGCCTCCAGCTGGAGAAGTCCAGAGAGGCCAGAAATCCAAATGTGCGCATCGCAAACCCCCTCCCTGCGGCCGAGACCTCAGGACATCGACTCCTCCGCCATCGCCCGGGCGGCCTCCCGGATCGCCACCAGCTTGTAGTCTCGGCTCCAGCGGTTCACCGGGATGAGATCGAACACGCG
>JAJRVX010000233.1:0-6872 GCA_024277095.1 Chloroflexota bacterium | reverse complement strand
CCTACATGGGCGGGATGGCGCTGGGCAGCTACCTGCTGGGAAGGCGCATCGATGAGATCTCTCGTCCGCTCCGGGCCTATGCCGTGCTGGAGATCGGCATCGCGCTGCTGGCCGGGATCTCCCCGTTCGTGCTCACCGGGCTAAACGGGCTGTATGCCACCATCACCCGGGCGACGCATCCCAGCCTGGCGTTGCTCACACTGCTTCGCCTGTCGCTGTCCATTCTGGTGCTCGCCCCGCCAACGATCCTGATCGGCGCCACGCTGCCCGCGATGACCCGCATCTACGCCACCCGTTCGGGCCGAATCGGCGGCGACGTCGGCTGGCTGTACGCGGCCAACACCGTGGGGGCTATGCTGGGCTGCCTGTTGACCGGCATCTCCCTCATCCGATTCCTGGGAGTGCTGGGGACCGTCTCCCTGGGCGTCACGATCAACCTGTTGGTGGCCATCGGCGCGCTGTGGCTGGATCGGACATGGTCCCCCACGCCCGTCCCCCAAGAGGCGCCAGCGCCCCGTCGTCCCCGCTCCAGGCGACGACGCCCGCCCGCGCCTCAGGACCGCCCCCTCTCCGAGCGAGCGGTGCGCTACGTGGTAATTGGATACGGACTGTCGGGGCTGGTCGCTCTGGGCTATGAGGTGGTATGGGCCCGGATCCTCTCCATCCATACCCTGCATGCCATCTACTCCTTCTCGTTAATGCTAACCGTCTTCCTGGGCGGGCTGGCGGTCGGCGGCGCCCTGGGGGCCCGCTGGGTCAGGCGGCGCCCCGCGACCCTGACGACGTTCGGCTGGCTGCAGATCGGCATCGGCCTGCTGGCCATCGCCGCCCTGTTCATCTTCGCCAAGCTCCCCGCGCTGACCCTGGAGGGCGTGTTCGGCGAATACAGCATCCCAAAGGAGATCCTCTACGAGATGCTCCTGGCGTTCATCACGCTGTTCCCCCCCACCGTCCTCATCGGCGCCGTGTTCCCCGTCGTGGGCAGCATTTACACCCGGGAGCGGGCGGAGAGGGTTGGGCTGCGCGTGGGGATGATCAATGCCCTGAACACCGTGGGGGCGATCGCCGGATCCCTGATCACCGGCTTCGTGCTGATCCCGCTGCTGGGGCTGCGTGACAGCGCACTGGCCCTCTCAGCCGTGAACCTGCTGATCGGGGCCGGGGCCATCTGGCTGGCGAGCCGTGAGCGGCCGGCGCTGCGCAGGGCGCCTATCCCCGCGCTGGGGCTGGCCATCCTGGCCGCGCTCATCCTGCCCCCCGGGCTCTACCTGGGATTCCGAGAGGGACCCTCGGAGTATCTGGTCTTCTACAAGGAGGGCGTGGAGACCACGGTGGCCGTGTTCGACGTGCCCGAGAAGAACTTCAAGGTCTCCTTTGTGAACGGCCGCATTGAGGTGCCCACCGACGAGGTCAGCATGCGCGCCTTTCGGCTGTTGGGCCACCTGCCGCCGCTGCTGCGGCCGGACGCTCGCAACGCGCTGGTGCTCAGCTTCGGGAACGGGATCGCCACCGGGTCCCTGGACACGCATCGCATCCCGGTGATCGAGGCCATCGACCTCTCCCCGGAGATGATCGAGGCCGCCGCCATCTACTGGGAAGAGAACTACAACGTCCTGAGAAGCCCACGGCTACATCTGCGGGTGGAGGACGCCCGGAACTACCTCCTGCAAACGGACGAGCGATACGACATTATCTCCACGGACGCCACGCACCCATCCAACGCCAGCAGCTGGGCCCTGTTCACGCGCGAGTTCTACCAGTCGGTGAAGCAGCGCCTGGCCCCAGATGGCGTGTTCATGCAATGGCTGCCCTTCCACAGCCTGTCCGAGGCGGACTACAAGGCGATCATCCGCACCTGCCGCAGCGTGTTCCCGCACACGACCCTGTGGTACACCGGGGGCAGCCACACTTTCCTGGTGGCGACGCCGGAGCGGCTGACGGAGGAGAGGCTGGCGGAGGCGCTGGCCCGCGCGGCCGACGATCCGACCGTGCTGGAAGACCTCGGTCCCCCGGACGTGATCCGGGGGTATCTCGCCATGGACGAGGACGAACTGGCCGAATACGTCGGAGAGGGCTCCCTGGTCACGGACGATAACGCCTTCTTCCTCCCCTCCAACGCGGAGACGATGAAGATCATGAGCACGTTGCAGGCGGCGGTATCCCGGACGCGCTGATAGCCTCCGATCCCCTCTTGTGATACAATCCAGGCCATGAGCGCTCAAGAGCGGATCCTGACCTTCACCGTCGCGCAGGGAGGGCAACGCCTGGATCGATGGCTGGCGGAGGCGCTACCGGATCGCTCCCGGGCGGAGATCCAACGCTGGATCAAGGAGGAGCGGGTCACGGTGAACGGGGCCTGCCTCAAGGCCAGCTACAGGCTCGAGCCGGGGGACGAGGTCGTGGTGCACGTTCCGCCCCCCCAGCCCACGGAGATCCAGCCCGAGCCCATCCCGCTGGATATCCTGTACGAGGACGAGAACCTGCTGGTGATCAACAAGCCGGCGGGCATGGTCGTACATCCCGCCCCCGGCCGCGTGCATCGCAGCGGCACGCTGGTCAACGCGGTGCTGGCCCACGTGCCCGATCTCTCCGTCGGCGGCGAGCAACGGCCCGGCATCGTCCATCGGCTGGATAAGGACACGTCGGGCGTGATCCTGGTGGCGAAGAACGACAGGGCCCACCGGGCGTTGCAGGATCAATTCAAAGCCCGACAGGTGGAGAAGGCCTACCTGGCATTGGTGGAGGGGGAGATCCCTGTGACGCATGGGCGCGTGGAGGCGGCCATCGGCAGGGACCCGCGCCACCGCCAGCGGATGGCCGTCGTCCCCGCGCACAAGGGGCGCGCTGCCGTGACCGATTTCACCGTGCGCGAGCGGTTCCCCGGATACACGCTGATCGAGGCGCGGCCGCGCACAGGCCGCACCCACCAGATCCGGGTGCATATGGCATACATCGGGCACCCGCTGGTGGGCGATCCCGTGTACGGGCGCAAACGGAAGCGACTGCGCTGCCCTCGACAGTTCCTACACGCCCACCGAATTGGATTTCGCCTGCCAGACACGGACGAGTGGGTGGAGTTCACCGCCCCGCTTCCTTCAGATCTGGAGGAGGTGCTTCAACGTCTGCGAGAGGGATAGAAAGCACAGGTGCGGCGGCCCGCCGCCCTGGCCATTTCCTCTCATTTGACGGAAGTGAATAAGTGTGAGATAATCCGCCCAACTTGCAAACGGCGGTTTCCTTACCCACGCTCGTGGGGACATCATGACCAGCCAACAACTTCATAATCCCGGCGGCTTGTCCGCCCTGCCATCGCCATCCTAAACGGAGGAGGTGATGCTATGGATCACAGTAGTTGTAACCCCAGCGCCGTAGCATCGCCTCGGATCCTCCGATAATGCTACGGCGCACAGGGGCCTCTCCTTCGGGAGAGGCCTCGCCTCTTGTCCCGCCGACACATCACACGGGCGAGCGGAAACCGGGAGCAGGTCATCTCCGCAGATTTGACCCACGACCCCCGCTCAGGCTATTGACAACCCCAGAAAATCATGCTACTGTTGCTGCCGACGGGTTTTCCAGATGAGAGAATGGGGGACCCCTCCCGGGAACGTGCAGCCGCGAATCCGCGTCCCGAGGGCCCCCTGCAAGCATATCCCTCGTTGACGGGAGCGTGTTTCCATGTCAGGATCAGATGATCACCGGAATCAACACCCGCTTCCGCCGGCGCGACTCGCTTTCTCCGCCATCCTGGCGGGCGTGCTGGCTTTGATCCTCCTGAGTGCCGCGCAGGCTCAGGGCACCACCCCCGTGCCCGTCCCCATCCAGGGACGGGTGACCCTCCAACGCCCCAACAGCCCCCCGCCGAGCGAGCCCTGGGTCGTCCCCCTGGTAGTCACCTTCTACCCGCCAGGGGAGTCCACGCCCGTCGGCACCTATCTCGCCACCACGGATCTCAACGGCCATTTCGTCGTCACCCCCACCCTCGTCATCAGTGACGCCTACGACGTGCGCGTCAAGAACTTCCACACCCTGCGCAACGTGAAACGAAACGTCGTGGTCTACCCCGACATGACGCTGGACATGGGCACGCTGCTGGAGGGGGACGCCAACGATGACAACCGGGTCCGCATCAGCGACTTCGCCATCCTGCGCAACGCCTACTTCACGGATGAGGGCGACCCCGGCTTCGACCCGCGCGCTGACTTTGATGAGGACAACAAGATCCGCATCCGCGATTTCGCCCTCCTGCGCAGCAATTACTTCGCTACGGGCGACATCGAGGTCAGCACCACGCCGGCCTCCGAGCGCATGATGGCGGTCCCCAACGCGGGCGTGGACTTCGCCGTCGTCCCGGCCCGGCAACAGGTCAATGTCGGCGACACGGTCACGGTCACCCTGGTCGCCGACGCCGACGGACAACCCATCGTAGGTGTGGACGTGCGCCTGACCTTCGACGCCACGCGGCTCCAGGGGATACGCTCGACCCCTGGGCCAGCCTTCGACCTCATCCTGCAAAACACCCTGGAGGAGGGTCAGCTGAGCTTCAGCGCGGCCACCTTCGGCCAGCCCGTGAGCGGTCGCCTGAACCTAGTGACGCTCACGCTCAAGGCGCTGTCCCCCACCCCCGGGACGGTGCTGCACCTGACCGAGGTCGACGCCACCGATGAAGCCGGGCGCTCCGTGGTGGGGAACACGCACGACGGCACGGTGCAAATCGGCGCCAGCTTCAAGGTCCTGTATCTCCCGCTGCTGATGCGATAGGTCCCTATACCCCAGCCGACAGCCCATATCAGAGAAGGAGAGGGATTGTGAGACGGAAGCTTCTCGTCCTGTTGGTGTTCCTGTGGTCACTCGCTTTGATCTGGCCGGCCTCCAGCGCGGTGGGCCAGGCGGGCACGGCCGACTTCGCCGTCCGCCCCAGCGTCAAGACCGTCACCGTCGGTGATGTCTTCACTGTAGACATCCGCATTGAAGGAAGCGGCGAGGTGATCGGCGCGGATGCCGTCTTGCACTTCAACCCCACCTACCTGGAGATGCGACGCTTCATCGAGATCAACAACGGGCTGGACCCACTGCCCAGCCGGTTCGACAACGCCACCGGCTATATCCAATACAGCAAGTCCAGCCTCGGCTCATCGGCAACCCCCACCTTCACCTTCGTGCGGCTGGAATTCCGCGCCAAACAGGTCACCTCAGGGACGGGCCTGACCTTCGACGCCAACGAGACGGACATCCAGGGAACCTCGGGGGGGATCCTTCGAAACCTCATCAACGGCACCATCGTCATCGAGCCGCCGCCCACCAACACACCGACGCCGACCATCACGCCGACGCCCACGGTGACGCCCACCCCCACGGAAACCCCAACGCCGACGATCACGCCCACGCCGACCAGCACGCCGACGGCGACGCCGACCGCCACGCCCGTTCCGGCCACCCTGTGCGCCCTGGTCTTCCTCGATCAGAACGGCAACCGCGTGCGAGAGTCGGAAGAGCCGCTGCTGGCCGATGCCCAGATCATCCTCTACGATGCCGCCTGGAGCACCCTGGGGCGATATACCACCGACGGCGCCCACGAGCCCTACTGCTGGACAGGGCTGTATCCCTCCTTCTACTATCTGGAGGAGATCAACCCGGCCGGCTACATCTCCACCGGGCCGGACCTATGGGCCGTTCCGCTGAACCCGGGCCAGGAGTTCACCGTTCAGTTCGGGGATCAACGGAGCAGCGCCCCCGTCTCCTACTATTACCTCCCCCTGCTGTACCGACAATGAACGAGAAAGGGGCGACCCTGCAATCAGGTCGCCCCTTAAGCGCCTATGGAAGCGATACGGAGGCACGGCCCCATACCTTCCCCCCTTCAGGCGTGGCCGCCGGGGACGCGAGCACAAGCCCCAAAGGGCCATACCCGGCGTCGATGGCCTATTGCAAATATTTCCCCCATATCTCGTAATGTCTCGGCTCGCCGATCAGCGCCAGAGCGACGTAGCGCGGCCGCCTGGGCTTGCTGCGCAGCCGCATCCCGGCCTGAGCCGGCGTCCGGTTCCCCTTGCGCTGGTTACAGGACCGGCAGGCCGTGACGACGTTCTCCCAGGACGTCCCCCCACCCTGTGAGCGTGGCACCACGTGATCCAACGTCAGCTCCGACCGCCCCGGCTGAGCGCCGCAGTACTGACACGTATAGTGATCCCGGGCCATAACGGTGCGACGGGTGAGAGGGACGCTCAACTGACGCGGCAGGCGCACGTAGTAGACCAGCCGGATGACCAGAGGCATCGGCAGGGACATGCGCTCAGAGCGCAACACCGCCTCAGCGGCCTCTACGATCTCAGCCTTTTCCTTCAGGAGGAGGATCACAGCCCGTTTGAGGGAGACGACACTGAGGGGTTCGTACGTTGCGTTGAGGACCAATACGCTATGCATGAGACGCGCCCCTAGCGAATGCGGAAACGCCCGACCCTATGGGGTAGAGCCGGGCGACGTCAGGGGTGACCAGTGGGACTTGAACCCACAGCCTTCTGGGCCACAACCAGATGCTCTGCCTCTTGAGCTATGGTCACCATGCGTTCGATCACAATGTGCTTGCGAGCTCATCGCTCGGTCAAGGGCAATGTTCTAGATTCCACGCACCCGTAGTATAATCAGAATCCTCCCGTTGTCAAATGAAATGGGCCTGGGATAGTCATCCCCGGGGACGTAGCCCCTCAAAGCACCCCGCCGCACCTCCATCGGAAAGATACACGACCGGCCATGTAGGGCCTTTTCAAAGTCCAACGTCCATATTGGCATACATGGCGCCTGCAGGGACGAGGCAAGGTGTCGTGTCTGTATACGCATCTTCTCGGTTTCCCCCAGCACACGACGTGGCCAGACGT
>JAJRVX010000232.1:0-5493 GCA_024277095.1 Chloroflexota bacterium | reverse complement strand
GGCACACTCGGGGTACCTGGGTGACCGTGGGGGATGTACTGGAGGAGCTGTTCACCCTGCACAGCGAGACGATCCTGCCCGTGTTGTGGGCGGAGGTGCGGGATCACTCCACCGTTCCCGGATACGATGCCAGCCAGGTGGTCGCCTGTGATTCCCAGGGAGAGTATCGCTGGCTGGTGAAGGGGGAGTGTCGCCGACGCGGCGTGTACACGTTGGGGCCGACCGAGGTCTACATGGGCGATCCCTTCGGCCTCTTTCGGGTCACGCTGCGCTATCCGGAGACGGAGACGATCCTGGTTTATCCCCGGGTGATGCATCTCCCGCCGTTGGAGCTGCCCGTGGGGGCTGCCAGCGGTCGAGCCCGGGCCAGCCTACGTTCCTTTGATCGTGCCCTCCTGGCGGCGACGGTTCGGGGATACCAGCCCGGCGATAGCCTGCATCTGATCCACTGGCCGAGTTCAGCCCATCGCGGCGAGTTGATGGTGAAGGAATTCGACATGGAGCTCTCCGGCAATCTCTGGATCATCCTGGATCTGGATGAGGAGACCCAGGTGGGATCCGGAGAGGAGAGCACGCTGGAGTATGGTGTGGTCCTGGCGGCCTCGCTGGCGGCAGAGTTCCTGCAGCATGGGGAGCGGAGGGCGGTGGGGCTCGTGGCCTTTGGGCGAGAGCAGGCCCTGTTGCCTCCTCAGCCGGGACAGGAGCAGCTCTGGCGGATCCTGCGGGCGCTGGCCGGGGCAACTCCCTCGCCGGATTGGCCCCTGGCCCGGGTGCTGCAAGAGGTGGGGCCCGTCCTGGGGAAAGGGCAGACGGTGGCTGTGATCACGTCCTCCCTCAGCCCGGATTGGGTGCCGCCGCTCCTGCCCCTGGCCCAGCGGGGCATGGCGCCGGCTGTCATCTTCGTCGATCCGGGCTACTTCAATGGGAGGGGGGCCCGGGATCGGGCGATCGTCGCGTTGCGGGAGCTGTTGGCCGAGCAGGGTGTGCCCAGTCACGTGATCGAGCGAGGGTATCCCTTCCGGCCGCTGATCCGAGAGGTGCGGCGGAGGGTGGAGTATAAGGTGTTAGGGACGGGCCGGGTCGTCCCGGTGGTGGTGGAAGAGGAATCGTGATCTGATCGTGTATAGGTGGTGGAGATAATCGTGCATTGGTTGATCCGGGCATACGAGCGCCTGCGCCCTCGTGAGGGCTGGCTGGTCCTGGCCCTGACCCTGTGGGCGGTGGTCACGGTGCCGTTGGCCGCTCAGGATATCGGGTGGGTCCCGGGCCTGGACCGCCTGGTCCCTGTGGCGATCGTGGCCGTGCTTTTGGGGCTGTTCCTGGCGCGGTCGCCGTTCAGCGGGCGCGTCGGTGCTGTCTTCTCCGCCATCCTCGGCGTCGAGTTTGTGTTGGGGTTCGTCGGCCGGGTGGCGCCTCCCTTCTGGGCGACCGTGCGCGAGGCGATCTACGCGGTGCGCTGGTTGTACGCGCTTACGCAGGGGGTGATCGGCCGCGTCCCGTTCCTCCCGGTGCTGGAGGTGTGGGGCGAACGGGCGTGGGATTTCTGGCTGCGCCTCTCCGTGTGGGCCCAGGGCATCCGCCAGGGGGGCGCTCAGCAGGATAACCTGCTCTTCCTGGTCTTCAGCGGGCTGGTCATCTGGGGCGTGGGCGTGTGGGCCGGATGGTGGGTCTTTCGGCGTCGCCAGGGGCTGATCGCCCTGCTGCCCGCTGGCGTGTTGCTGGCCGACAACGTCTTCTTCGCCCGGGAGGGGGAGTCCTGGACGATCTCCTTCGTCGCCGCATTGCTCATGTTGCTGGTGGGGCTTCGGATGTACTCGCTGGAGCGTCGCTGGTCCCGCCTCGGGATCGATTATTCGGAGGAGATCCGCTGGGGGCTGTATATCACAGGGGCCTTCGTGTCGGCGGCGATCATCGTCCTCATGCCCGTGGTGCCCACGGTTGCCTCCCAGCGGGTGGCGGATGCTTTCTGGAACCTCTTCTCGTCGCCGTGGCAGCAGGTGGAGAAGTCCGCTGAGCGCATGTTCCCCGAGCTGGAGCGGCCGGCCGTCTCCCCGTTGCGAGTCGGGTTGGGCGGCTCTCCCGACCGGCTGCCGCGCCAGCATCTGTTGGGTGGCTCCCCCGAGCTGGGGAGACGCATCGCGCTGCGGGTGCGTTTGAATCAACCGCCACCCCAGCTTGGAGGGGAGAAGTACTACTATCGTGCGGTCACGTACGCCGAGTACAGCGGGCGAGGATGGAGCAACCCGGGGGAGATCGAGGTCCGGGACCTGCCGCCCGGCGAGCCTTGGAGTGAAACGCTGGAGGGATGGAGCGGGCGAAAGCGATTGCTGCAGAGCATCGAGGTGATTGACGCCCTGAGGGGTGTCCTGTATGCGGTGGGAGAGCCGGTGGCGCCCGATGTCCCATATCGGGCGAAGGTGCGCGGCCCGGACGATCTGGTCTCCTTCTCCTCCGAGGAGCGGCCGCGACGCTACTCGGTGGTCTCTGCCGTGCCCGCCGTGAGCGAGGAACAGTTGCGGGCGGCCGATCGGGAGTACCCGGAGGCGATCCGGACGCTCTACCTCGGGCTGCCGGACGAGGTCCCGCAGCGGGTCCTGGACAAGGCCAGGGAGGTGATCTCCGGCATCGAGAACCCCTATGACCAGGCGGTGGCGATCGAGTCCTATCTGCGCCAGTTTGAGTACACGCTGGAAATCGAGGAGCCGCCGCCCGGCCGGGACGTCGTCGACTATTTCCTGTTCGATCTGCGGAAGGGATACTGTGACTATTATGCCTCTGCCATGGTCGTCATGGCGCGAGCGGTCGGCATCCCGGCGCGGCTGGCGGTGGGATATGCCAGTGGCTATTACGATGAGCGGATGGACGATTACACCGTGACGGAGGCCGAGGCGCATTCCTGGCCGGAGCTGTACTTCCCGCCCTACGGCTGGATCCCCTTTGAGCCCACGGTGGCACGATCGCCGTTTGAACGCATCGGGCTACCTGAGGATAGGGGGGAGCGCTTGGCGACCTCTTCGGGGCAGGAGTTCCCCGAGTTGCGGGAGTGGAACCCGTGGCCACGCCGCTGGCTGGGGCGTCCTGGCCTCTTGGGGTTGTTCCTGGGAGTGATCGTGGTGGGCTATCTGGCCTGGATGCGGTATCGGCGCGCGATCTTGGGGCCGGTGGCAGCGGCATACATGGGGCTGTTGTGGTGGGGACGACGGCTGGGCGAGGCGCATAGCCCGGCGGAGACTCCTCGTGAGCACGCCTGGGCGGTGGCGCGTCGTATGGAGCTCATCACGCGGGGGGCCCGGCGCCATCGCGAGCGGCTGGAGCGATGGCAGCGGGCGGCGCAACCGGATCTGATGCTCGTGGCAGAGGCATATACCGAGGAGGTTTATGCCGATCAACCGCTGCCGGACGCGAAACGTCGCCAGGTAGATGCTGCCTGGCGACGCCTGCGGGGGAAACTATGGGCGTTTTGGTTGGCCCATCGGTTATAGGCGATAGGGAGGGTGGAGTGCGCTGCCTGGGATGCTGCGATGAAGAGCCTGCTGAGACGCACCGGGGGAACGCGTCTCAACACTGCGAATGATCATCACGCACTCCAACCCTGACGGCGCTATCATAGCGCGACCCGCTTGCCGAAGCTATGATTTAGGTCATGTCTTGTGCCCTTGTGAACAAGACTGGTGGGGCGAACGCCGCCAGTTATACATGGAATCGGATATACAGCATCTCCCCATCCTGGACGACGTAGTCCTTGCCCTCTAATCGGAGCCAACCGCGACGTCGGGCCTCTGCCAGGCTTCCTGCCTCCAGCAGACGGTCGTAGGCGATCACCTCGGCCCGGATAAAGCCGCGCGCCAGGTCGGTGTGGATAGTGGCGGCCGCATCCAACGCCGTCTGGCCTCGTCGCAATGCCCACGCCCGGATCTCCTCCTCGTTCATGGTGAAGAAGGTGATCAACCCCATCACCTCGTAGGAGGCCCGCACCACGCGCCGCAGGCTCAGCTCCTCAATTCCGAATTCGGTGAGAAACTCGGCCGCCTCCTCCGGGGCCATCTGCGCCAGCTCCATCTCTAACTGGCCGCGCAACGAGAGCACGGCCACGCGGGGACTCTCCGGGATCTCCGGCAGCGGAAGATCGTCGGCCGGGTCATCGCCCTGATTGACGACCACCAACATGGGCTTCTGGGTGAGGAATCCGTAGCCGCGCAGCATACGCTCTTCATCTGGGGAAAGCGGCTCGTCCCGCAACGGGCGTCCGGCCTCCAACACGGCCCACAGCCGCTCCAGCAGCGCCATCTCTCGAGCGTTGGCCTCTCGTTCCGCCGGGGTGCCCCCCTTGCCCGCCTGTTCGCGTAGCCGCTGCAGCCGCTTCTCGATCACCGTCATATCGGACAGCATCAATTCATCCTGGAGGATGGCCAGGTCCCGGGCCGGATCGACGCTTCCCTCCGGATGGGGGACCACCGCGGATGGAAAGGCGCGCACGACAACCAGCAGGGCATCGTTCTGTGCGATCTGGTTGAGCAGGGGGCCGCTCAGCCCACCGGCCTCGCCCAATCCCCGTTCCAGGCCGCCGATGTCGCTGTACTGCACCTGGGCGGGGACCGTCTTGCGCGGCCGGAAGTGGCGGCCCAGCGCGTCCAGCCGTTCATCGGGCACGTTGACCACGGCCGTTTGCACCTGGAGCCCGCCGGGGGCGAAGGTGGGGCGGTCGGCGTGCCCTCCGGTCAGCGCCTGAAACACCGTCGTCTTACCGCTTTGGGGCAGTCCGATGATGCCGATTCGCATCTCTTACTCCCTCGGTCGCTGCGTGACCAGGGCGACCACTTCGGCGGCGGCTTCCTCGATGGATTTGTGGGTCATGTCCAGCACCGGCCAGCCGCCGCGTTGGAACTGCTCGTGCGCATAGGCCAGCTCGTGCGCGATCGTCTCGGGGTTCGCGTAGTCCCCGATGGGCTTGCCGGTGATCCGTTGGGCGCGCTGGCGACGGATGGCCGCCAGTCGGTCGGGGCGCAGGGTCAGCCCGATCACCCGGCCCGGATCCAGCTCGAAGAGCTTGGGGGGGAGCGGGGCGTTGAGCACGATGGGCACGTTTCCTACCTTCCATCCCCGGGTGGAGAGGTAGATGCTCAGCGGCGTCTTGGATACGCGTGATACGCCCACCAGCACGATCTCGGCCTGGTCCAGCTCATTCGCCCGGCGCCCGTCGTCGTGCTGCACCGTGAAGTCGATGGCCTCAATGCGTTGCAGGTAGGACTGGTTGAGCTGGCGGTACAGGCCGGGCTGCCCGGCCGGCTCCTGCCCGATCAACTCGGTCAGGTGGGTGAGCAGGGGTCCCATCAGATCGATCGCGACGACGTGGTGCTCACGGGCCGCTGCATACATCGCCCGGCGAAGGGTGGGGTCGACCAGCGTGTGCACGATGAGCGCCCGGCTGGAGGCCGCCTGGATCGCCGCCTCCTCGATCTCCTCCCGGGTGCGCACATGGGCCACCACCGTGAT
>JAJRVX010000231.1:0-15748 GCA_024277095.1 Chloroflexota bacterium | reverse complement strand
ATCTACTATGGCCTGGCCTGTGAGACTATGTTGAAGATGAAGGAGATGTCCCTTACCTATGCCGAGGCCTTTCACTTCATGGAGTTTCGCCATGGCCCCAAGTCGATGGTGGACGAGCGCACCCTGGTGATCGGGATGGTGTCCGATTCGGCCCGCGAGCACGAGGTGGCCGTGTTGCGGGAGATGCGGGGATTGGGAGCCCGTGTGTTGGCCATCGCCGAGGATGGCGCATCGGGCGATCTCGGCGGCGCTGATTTCGTCGTCACGTTGAAGAGCGGCCTGCCGGAGACGGCGCGCGGCGTGTTGTACCTGCCGTTGCTCCAGTTGATGGCCTACCATCGCTCGATGGCGAAGGGGCTGGATCCCGATCGGCCGCAGAATCTGGATGCGGTCGTCTATCTGTGAGGCGGCGGATGGCCGAAGCCGAGCATCTGCGGGGGCGCCCCGTCGTCACGCAGGGGCGGATCGCGGCCGACCTGCGCAGGTTGGGGCTTGGCGCGGGGGATCGGGTGTTCTTCCACAGTTCCCTGCGCAGCATCGGCTATGTGGACGGCGGGGCGGAGGCCGTGATTCGGGCCTTCCAGGAGGTGGTGGGGCCCACGGGCACGCTGATGGTGCCCACCTTCGCCTGGGAGAGGCGCGGGTTTGATGTGCGGCGCACGCCTTCCCGGGTGGGGCGTATCACTGAGGTGCTCCGGCGGCAGCCGGGCGTGCGGCGGAGCTGGCATCCCACCCACTCGGTGGCGGTTTGGGGAGCGGACGCGGCCGCGCTGATCGAGGGGCACCATTTGATGCCGGGGTTGGGGCCGGACAGCCCGCCGGCCCGGCTGGCGCGCCTGGGCGGATACGTGCTGCTGTTGGGCGTGGGCCACAATCGCAACTCCACGATCCACGTGGGCGAGGCGTGTGCGGACGTGCCATATTGGGGGTATACCTGGCCGAAGCCGGACGAGCCGGTGCCGGTGGTGCTGCCCGATGGGCGGACGGTGTATGTCCCTTTGCTGCGACCGCCCGGCTGCTCGGCCGGGTTCGAGGCCATCGGCCCGGTCCTGGAGGCGCGGGGGATCGTGCGCAAGGGAGTCGTGGGGGCGGCTCCCGTCCAGCTCATGCGTGGATGGGATCTGATCGACGCGGTGATCGACCTGCTTCGGGAGGATCCGGCCGCGCTGTTGTGCGCCAATCCCGCCTGTGCCTCGTGCAATCGGGCGCGCGAGATCCTGACGAAGACGGGCATCGCGTCCGGTGGAGGGGATGCCCGTGACCGGGGCCATGCCTATGGAGTGAGGGAAGGAGGTGGTGCCACTGATGCGATGAGACGGCGCTCTCAATCGATGGCGGGTAGCTGATAGGTCGGCAGTTTCCAACAATCATCCGTTAGGGAGGAAAGAAATGAGCGCAAAGCGATCTCACGGGATGTCACGGCGGGATTTCCTTCGGCTGGTGGGAACGGGCACAGCCGGGTTAGCCGCTGCCTCATTGGCGGCCGCCTGCGCCGCGCCCTCGGCAGCACCCGCCGCCGAGTCGGAGAAGCCGACGCCTGCCCCCAGTAAAGTGACTCTCCGCCTGTGGTCCCATAGCAACCCTGCCTTCGTGCAAGCGAATGAGGCCCTCATCGAGAAGTGGCAGGAGAGCCACCCGGATGTGGAGATCAAGTACGAGTACTTCCCCTACGACGAGTTCATCCAGACGATCCAGACCTCGATGGCGGCCAAGAATGAGGCCGACATCATGGAGATGTTCGGGAGCTGGGTCCAGTCCTACGCCAAGGGGGGAACCCTGTCGCCGGCGCCGGAGGACGTGATCTCCCTGTCCGAGGCGCGCGATCTGTTCTACGCCGCGCCGCTGGATGGCTACGTCTGGGAGGGCACGCTGTATGGGCTTCCCAACGAGTATAACCTGGAGAACGGCGGCGTGCTGGTCAACAAACGGATGTACGGGGAGGCCGAGCTGCCGTATCCGCCGGAGTGGGGCTCGTGGGGCGAGCTGGTCGAGGATGCCAAGAAGTTGACCAAGTGGGAAGGGGATGTCATGACCGTGGCCGGTTTCCACTATGTCACCGGCGATGGGTTGGGCTTCCTGCTGTGGGAGGGCATCCTGGAGCGTGGCGGTGACTATTTCGCAGACGACAAGGTTCATCTGAACTTCCTGACGCCTCAGGCTCAGGAGACCGTGCAGTGGCTGGTGGACATGGCGGTCAAGGACAAGGTCGTCGATCCCTTCACCTTCAATCTGGATTCCAACTGGGTCGGCGACGCCTTCTTCCAGGGCCTGGTGGCGATCGGCTACATCGGCCCCTGGATCGTGCCGGTGGCCCGCATCAATCATCCGGACTTCCCGGACGAGTGGAACTACGTCTCCTGCCCATACTACGGAGACCAGATGGCCTTTGCTGCCGACTCCGGCTGGGGCAAGGTGGTGTCGCCCAACAGCGAGAACCTGCAGTCGGCCTGGGAGTTCAGCAAGTTCTGCACCATCGATCAGGCCAACGCCCGGCAGTGGAACGTGACCACGGGCACGGTGCCGGCCCTCAAGGCCGTCGCCGAGGATCCCACCCTCCTCAATGACCTCGACTGGCTGGGTCCCAGCCTGAAGGTGCTGCCTTATGGCCGCTATGTGGGAGACCTCCAGGATCGTGACTTCATCTGGTACAACGTCGTGGCGACCCGCCTAGTCGAGACGATGCAGGGACAGCATACGGTGGAAGAGGCGTTGGCCATCATGCATGAAGAGGCGAACGCCATGATCGACAGCAAGATCAAGTCGTAAGTGGGATCAGGGCCTGGGTGACCCCGCCGGGGCGTTGCCCAGGCCCCGCCGCTTGGAGCGTATCTGAGATGTACCGGTAAGGTGTCTGAGAGACTCCCTCAGCTACCATTCCACAGGGAGAGGCGTAGAGGGAAGCTCCCTTCCACGGGAATCTCGCTTTTTCGGCCTGCACTCTAGCTACCGGACAGTTTGACCGCGCATCTCCTGCGATAGCTCTACCGATGCCGCAGTAGGGGCGCAGCGCCGCTGCGCCCCTACATCCGGGACGTTTGATAGGGGAGCATGTCGCTTCTCGCTAGTTCCCTCGCAAAAGTGTCCGGTAGTTAGGCCTGCACTTACTTTTCTCGGCCCTTTCCGTGGGGCTCTAGGCCGAGGCCAGCAGGTCGAAGGCGGGAGAAGGGCTTTTTCCGGAGGGGCGGAGCCCCTCCGGGCCTCTCCACAGCAGAGGCAACGGCATTTCTCAGGCACGCTCTTAGGTGGTGGATCCCTTGCGGTGAGTTCTCAGGCACACTCTTTAGAGAGCGAGGGTCCCATGACGATCCTAGGACGCAGGCAAGGTGGGCTGTCTCGGAGCCAGCGATTCTTCGTTACCACGTCGCTCACTCCGATCATGATCTACATGATGGCCTTCACGCTTCTGCCCATGATCTGGGCCGTGCTGATCACCTTCTTCCGGTACAGCCCGACCCGACAGGGGGGATTTCTGGGCTTGGGAGGGGAGAACCGTTTTCTGGGCTTAGGGAATTATCTGGATCTGTTCTCCGATTCCCCCTCCGGACGGCTCTTTCGCGTCGCCGTCAAGAACACCTTCATCTTCGCCCTGTTGGTGCTCCCATTGAACCTGGCGATCACCCTCCCGCTGGCTGTGCTGATCGAGTCGGTGCGTGAGCGGTTCAAGACGATCTTTCGCACGATCTATTTCTTGCCCACCGTCACCTCCCTGGTCGCCGTATCCCTGGTCTGGGGGGTTATCTACAATCCGACGTTTGGGCTCCTCAACCTGCTCTTGCGGTCGGTGGGCCTGAAGGGGATGTCCTGGCTGAGCGATCCGCAGACCACCGTTCTCGGCGTTCCCCTTCCCATGATCTGTTTGATCGTGACCTATGTCTGGCAGGATATGGGCTACAACCTGGTCATCTTCATCGCCGGGATCCAGGGCATCCCGGAGGTGTTTCACGAGGCGGCCCGGGTGGATGGGGCCAACGCCTGGCAGCGGTTCTGGCGCATCACGCTGCCCCTTCTGCGCCCCACGTTGACCTTCGTGATCGTGATGACGATGCTCTCCTCCTGGCAGGTGTTCGTCATCTTCTATGTGATGACGCGCGGGGGGCCGGGTAACGCCACTCGCACGCTCGTCTTGCACATCTATGAGACGGCCTTCCGCCACCAGGAGATGGGGCTGGCGGCCACAATGGCGATCGCGCTCTTCGCGATCATCCTGATCACCACCCTGATTCAACTGCGCGTCTTGCGGCAAGAGTGGGAGTATTGATCCATGGCTACTGTACAAAGCGCGGGTGCAATGACGAAGTCCGGCGTTCGGTCGAGGGCGAGGCATCGGATAGGCGTCTCCTTGGGACGCCTCCTGATCTACGGGGTATTGACGGCGGGCTGCCTGGTGACCCTGGTGCCGTTCCTGTGGATGCTGGGCACCTCCTTCAAGTCCTCTACGGAGATCATCAAGCTGCCCCCGACTCTGATCCCGGAGCATCCCACGTTGCAGAGCTACCGGACGATCTTCACGGATCCCCGGGTACCGTT
The DNA here is from genome assembly GCA_024277095.1 of Chloroflexota bacterium. GTDB lineage: Bacteria > Chloroflexota > Anaerolineae > DUEN01 > DUEN01 > DUEN01. Next base: position 11,221 of record JAJRVX010000231.1, on the reverse strand, counting down.
GGCCCGCTTTTATTTCAATAGCCTCTTCGTCAGCGTCAGCGTGGTGGCCATGATCCTGTTCACCAGCTCGCTGGCAGGCTTTATCTTCGCCAAATACCAGTTCTTTGGGAAGAATCTCCTGTTCACGCTGATCCTGGCGACCATGATGATCCCCTTCCAGGTCACCATGATCCCGGCCTATCTGATCCTGGTCCGCCTGCACCTGACGGACTCCCTGTGGGGGCTGATCGTCCCCTCGGCGGTGAACGCCTTTGGCATCTTCCTCATGAAGCAGTTCATCGAGAGCATTCCCAGCGAGCTGATCGACGCGGCCCGGATCGACGGCGCGTCCGAGTTCAGCATCTACTGGCGGATCATCCTGCCGCAGATGGGACCGGCTCTGGCTACTCTGGGCATCTTTCAGTTCATGGGGACCTGGAATGACTATCTGTGGCCGTTGATCGTCATCACCACGACGGAGCGGCGCACGTTGCCCATCATGCTCACCTGGTATAACTCCCAGCACGGCTCGCGCCAGGACCTCTCCATGGCCGCCTCCGTGCTGGTGATCCTGCCTATCACCATCGTGTATTTCCTGTTCCAGCGTTGGATCGTGCGCGGGATCGCATTGACAGGGTTTAAGTGATTCGCGTCAGCCAAAGGCATGGAAAGCGATCCCCATGAACAGGACAGGGAGGGGCCACCGTGGCGGATTACCTGATCGGCGTCGATTACGGCACGGGGGGTGCCAAGGCGTGTATCATCAACGCCCAGGGCGATGTCCTGGGCTTCGCCTTTGAGGAGTACCCCTTCATCCACGAGCATCCCGGCTGGTCGGAACACGACCCACATCTCTATTGGGAGATCGCGTGTCGCCTCATCGGCAGCGTTCTCGAGCAATCCGGCGTGGACCCGAGAGAGGTTCGGGGGATCGCGGTCTCCTCCGCGTTGCCCTCCATGGTGATGGTGGATAGGGAGCACAACCCCATCCACCGCGCGTACAACCTGATGGATCGCCGGGCGACGAAAGAGGTCGAATGGCTCAAGGAGCGCATCGGAGAGGACCGGATCTTCCGGATCACCGGCAATCGGCTGGAGGATCATCCCACCCTGGTCAACCTGCTGTGGGAGAAGAACAACCGCCCCGACTCGTTCGGGCAGATATGGAAAGCCCTGACCATCGATGGGTTCATCACGCTCCGGCTCACGGGCGAGGCCACGTTGAACTACTCCGCCGCGGCGTTCTACGGCGTGGCCTACAACCTGCGCGAGCGCCGGTTTGAAGAGGATCTGATGCGGGAGATCGGCATCCCGCCGGAGCTGATCCCCAACCTCTATGATTGTACGGACATCGTTGGCGAGGTGACGCCACGGGCCGCGGAGCAGACGGGGCTGGTGCCGGGCATTCCGGTGGCGGCCGGGCAGGTGGATTGCAACGCCGGCTGGGTGGGCGCCGGCGCGGTCGAGGAGGGGGATATCCAGAGCAACCTCGGCAGCGTGGGCAACTTCGGCGTCGTTCACAGAGACCTGGACTTCATCTTCTCCCCTGTGGGCCGGCTGATGATCAACTTCCCCTACACCGTGGACTCCGCGAGTACCTACGTCACCGTGCCCTCCACCATGACCGGCGGCCAGTCGATTCGATATCTGCGCGATGTCTTCTCGCAGTATGAGGTCGAGGTGGAGCGGGTATTGGGGGTCTCCTCCTACGATCTCCTGAACCTGCAGGCGCAGAAGGTCCCCCCGGGTAGCGAGGGGCTGATCATCCTGCCGTTCCTGATGGGGGAGCGGACGCCGATCTGGGACCCATTGGCTCGCGGCGTGATCTTCGGCCTGTCCCTCAATCACACGAAGGGGCACATCGTCCGGGCGATGATGGAGGCGGTCGCCTACGCGCTGTATGACAACTTCCGGCTGATCCGGGAAGCGGGGCTGAAGCTCAACCTCCCGCTGGTGCTGAACGAGGGCGGCGCGGTCAGCAAGCTGTGGCGGCAGATCATCACCGACGTCTTCAACGTGCCGACGGTGCTGGTAAAGCGTCGGACGGGCGCCCCGTTCGGCGACGCCATCCTGGCCGGCGTGGCCACGGGGGTTTTCAAGGACTTCTCCATGGCCAAGGAGTGGGCGGAGTACGTCGATCGGATGGAGCCGAACGGGGAGAACCACGAGCTATACATGCGGTATTTCGCGCTGTATAGGCGGCTTTACGAGCACGTGAAGGAGGACTTCAGGGAGCTCGCCCGGCTGGTTTGAAGAGATGACGGCGGACGATGGGCGACGGACCGTTCCATCTGCCCTTTGCCCTTCGTCTTTCGTCCATCGTCGTATGTTCAGACGAGATGGGAGACCCTATGATCGTAGATTCACACGTCCACCTGAAGCACGGGGATGCGCTGCGGACGGAGTACGATGCGGAGACCATCGTGCGGGTCATGGATGAGGTGGGATTCGACAAGTCCGTCGTGTTCGCCATGTCCACCACCGCCCAGCGTTCCATTGAAATGGCTCAGACGGCCGTCGAGCGGTTCCCGGATCGATTGATCCCCTACGTGTACGCCCTGCCCAGCTATGAGCGCCCAGTCCTCGAGCAGATCGAGCGGGCGATCTCAACGCTGGGGTTCAAGGGGATCAAGATCCACGCCGGGGAGTGCAGCCTGGCGGAATACGTGATCGATCCCGTCATCGATCTCGCCGGCCGGTTGGGGGTTCCCTGTCTCATCGACTGCATGGGCCGATACGGTGCCATCGAGCGCATGGCGAAGTCCTTCCCCGAGGCGAAGATCATCGTCGCGCACATGGGGAAATATCTCTGTATTGATGAACGCCTCATCGATCGCTTCATCGCCCTGGCTCTGGAGTGTCCCAACCTCTTTCTCGACGTCAGTGGCGTCGTCCTGTCCTGGAAGATCCAGGAGGCGGTGCAGCGGCTCGGCGCCGACCGGGTCATCTTCGGGACGGACGGCCCGCATGGGAAGCCGGATGTGGTCACCTACGCCCGTCTGGAACTGGAGAAGATCCGGGTGCTGGGCCTGAGCCCGGAAGACGAGGCCGCGGTCCTGGGAGGTTCGATCGCGCGACTCCTCGGCTACGCCTGAAGCGTTCTCGCTGACATCGGCAGAAAACCCGGTGCATGGTTCTGTAGGGGTCCAGCATGCTGGACCCGTACGAGCCGCACGTGTTTATGGAGATATCATCACGGCAAGGTGTGTCATCGTGGAGCTCTTGGAACATCTGCAGGAACGTGAAGCGCGGGGCGATCCGATCCGCGTCGGCCTGGTGGGTTGTGGGCAGATGGGCTCGGGCATGGCTCACGTGACCCACCAGATGGCGGGTATGGAGACCGTCGCCATGGCGGATATCGAGGTCGCTCGCCCGCTTCAGACCCTGAAGTCGATGGGGATTCCCGAGTCGCGAATCTGCATCACCAACAAGCCCGGAGAGGCTGAGGATGCTCTGAAGCGGGGAAGGTTCCTGGTCACGGAGGACGCGCTGCTGTTAACCCGGTTGGAGAGCCTGGACGCCGTCGTGGAGGCCACGGGGCTTACCGAGGTCGGCGCCCAGGTGGCCTGGAACGGCATCATGAACCGCAAGACAGTGGTGATGCTGAACGTGGAAGCGGACGTCACCGTGGGCGTGTTGTTGAATCGCCTGGCGGAGCAGGAGGGAGCGGTGTACACCGTGGCCTTTGGCGACGAGCCGGGTGTGTGCATGATGTTGTACCAACAGGCTCGCTCGCTGGGCTTCGAGGTCGTGTGTTTGGGCAAGGGCAAGAACAACCCCATTGACTTCGGGGCCACGCCGGATTCCTGCCGCGAGGAGGCTGAGCGCAAAGGTATGAACCCGAAGATGCTGGCCGCCTTCAGGGATGGCACCAAGACGATGGTGGAGATGGCGGCCGTGTCCAACGCCACCGGGTTGGTGCCGGATGTTCCAGGTATGCACGGGGCGAAGGTGGATATCCCGGATCTGAGCCGGATTTACGTGCCCAAAGAGGCCGGCGGCATCCTCGAGCATCGTGGCTGTGTCGACTTCTCCACGGGCAGGGTGGCGCCCGGCGTCTTCGCCGTCATTACCACGGACGACCCTCACATCCGGGAAGACATGGCCTTTTACTCCATGGGGCCTGGCCCCTACTACACGCTGTATCGCCCCTATCATCTGTGCAGCGCGGAGACCCCGCTCTCCATCGCGGAGGCGGTCATCTACGGGGAGAGGACGCTGGCCTCCAGGCGGCTGGTCTCCGAGGTCGTCGCCATCGCCAAGCGGGATCTGAAGGCCGGCGAGGTGGTGGGCGATATCGGCAGCGCGGACATCCTGGGGCGGATCTACACCTACGAGGAGGTGAAGGCGGTGAGGGGGATCCCGGTCGGCATCGCTGCGGGCGGCAGGGTCCTCCAGGACGTGCCGAAGGGGGCGATGCTGACCGAGGAGAACTTCGCGCCTGATCCGACGAAGTTTGTGTACAAATTGCGTCAACTTCAAGACGCCATGCTGTCCATGGAGCGCGAGGAGTGACCTCACCCCTACCCCCGCCGCCTTCGGCGGCGCCCCCTTCCGGGCAGGGGGATGGGGAGAGGTCCAGGAAGGGAAAGGTGATGGCAGATACGATGAAAGCGATCGTCGTACATGCGCCGATGCAGTTCACCCTGGAGGACGTGCCGGTGCCCGAGGTGCCCAAGGGCGGCCTGCTGCTGAAGGTGATCGCCTGCGGGCTATGCGGCAGCGATCTGCGTACGTTACGGAGTGGACATCGGCGGGTGACCTTTCCGTGGATCATCGGGCACGAGATCTGTGGTACGGTGGTTGAGGTGGGGCCAGCGTATCAGGGCAGGTGGCGGCCGGGAGATCTGTTGGCCGTGGGGCCACCGGTCCACTGCGACCGATGCGACTTCTGTATCAATGGGCAGTTCGATCTGTGCGAGAACCATCGGGAGATCGCGCAGGATTGGCCCGGCGGCTTCGCGGGGTATGTCGCTATCCCGGAGGAGGCCATCCGGTGGGGCTCCATCTGGCCGGTGCCCGTCGGCCTGGACCCGGTCTACGCGGCCATCTCGGAGCCCATCTCCTCGTGCGTCAACGCCCAGGAGCGGGGTCGGGTGGGGTTGGGCGATACCGTGGTGGTCATCGGCGCTGGCCCCATCGGCTGCATTCACGTCTCCCTGGCGCGAGCGCGAGGCGCTGACCGCGTCATCCTGGTGAATCGCGGTGAGGCGCGGATCCGCCTGGCCCGGGCCTTCGAGCCCGACGAGGTCGTCGTCTCCTCGAGGGCGGACCCGGTGGCCGAGGTGCGGCGGCTGACCGATGGCAAGGGGGCGGACGTGGTGATCACGGCCACGCCTGCGCCCGTCTCGGTGGTCCAGGCGGTGGAGATGGCCAAGAAGGGCGGCCGCATCCTCATCTTCGGCGGCCTTCCGAAGGATGACAGCAAGCTGCCCGTGGATATCAACGTCGTGCACTACAACGCCCTGCATCTCATCGGCGCGACCACTTTCGCGCCGCGACATCAGCGCTTCGCTCTGCAGTTGCTGGCCTCGGGCCGGGTCCCCGGTGACAAGCTGGTCACCCACCGCTTCCCACTCGCACAATTCGCCGAGGGAGTTCAATTGGCGATGGAGGGGAAGGCGATCAAGGTCGTATTCCAGCCGTGAGTTTCCTTGTGGATCGCCGCTGAGGCGCTCAGCTCGCGGGGAAAGCGGCTCCTCCGCCTGTTGGCCTCTCGTTCGTCGCATTCAGGCGGTCGCCAGCGAAGTGAACCTGGGGCACGCCCCGTCCTTCGTCTTTCGTCCGTCGTCATGTCTTCGGACCATGGAGATGCATTATGCCGAATACAGATGGGAGAAGGGCCCTCCCGTTCCTGAAGGGTGGGATCGCCCAGGTGGGAATCATCGTGCCGGACCTGGACGCCGCCGTGAAGGCTTACTGGGAGCGGTTCGGCATTGGCCCCTGGCACATCTACACATACGGCAAGCCGCTGGTGAAGCGGATGACGTACCGCGGTCGTCCTTCCGAGTATAAGATGCGCATCGCGCTCTCCTGGATCGGGCCTTTGCGTATCGAGCTCATCGAGATGCTGGAGGGGGACACGGTATACGCGGAGTTTGTCAGGGAACACGGCTACGGCGTGCATCACTTCGGCGTGTTGGTCGAGGACATGGAGGAGGCCCTGGCGCGGGCGGAGGAGGCCGGGCTGACCGTGACGCAGGACGGGGCGGGCTTCGGGCTGGATGGGGATGGACACTACGCCTATCTGGACACGGAGGATAAGATCGGCGTCACCATCGAGCTCATCCAACGCCCCAAACGCCGCGTGCCTCCGGAGCGGATATACCCTCCGGAGGAATAGCGGACCCTCTTCAAGATCGTGGTCCTCGTGCCCGCTGTGAGGGAGCCGTGGAAAGCGCCCTTTCAGGTCGCGGAGATGTCTTGCGAGGAGGAGATGAGTGAGATGAAGATCCCCTATCGCACTGTGCACGAATGGACGGCGCAAAGCGAGCGCGCGTATGGGAACCCGTTCACCGATGTGAGGGTGGACGCCATCTTCACCGCTCCATCCGGCCGGGCGTTCACGATCCCCGGCTTCTACGATGGGGAGCACACCTGGCGGGTGCGCTTCAACCCGAACGAAGTGGGGCGGTGGACGTATCGCATCGCCGCGTATCCGGAGGATCCCGATCTCCATCTGGAAGGCGAATTCGAGGTCACGCCGCGGGAGGCGCGGGGATTCCTCCAGGCCATCCCGGGCCGCGCCTGGGGGTTCCACTACGAATCGGGCGAGCCGGTCTTCATCCTGGGAGACACCACGTACAACCTGTTCGGCATGGCCCATTGCGGCCTCGGCGTCGATGCGTTCCTGCGGCGACGCGCCGAACAGGGCTTCAACCTCCTGCGCGTGCGTATCCCGGTCAGTCCCTTCCACCCGCCCGAGGGCTACAGCGACTGGCAGACCCGCCGCACCTGGCCGTGGGGAGGCAGCGAGCAATCGCCGCGCTTCGATCGCTTCAACCTGGACTACTTCCACACGGTGGATCAGGTGGTGCGTCAGGCGGAGGAGCTGGGCCTGGGCTTCGAGATGATCATGGAGGCCTGGGGGTTCGAGTTCCCCTTCAACAGCCGAAACATCTTCGTCCCCGAGTGGGAGGAGCTGTGGATGCGCTATCTCATCGCCCGCTACGACGCCTTCAACTGCGTCTATTTCTGGACGCTGATGAACGAGTATGAGTATTATCCCAACGGCGACTGGCACTACAAGCCGGTGGCCGACCGTTGGGCCATGCGCATGGGGCGTTGGGTGAAGGGCGTCGCCCAGCACGGGCACATCGTCTCGGTGCATAACGGCCCGCGGGAGCCGGCCTTCGCCTGCCGTTTCGCCGCCGACCCCGGCGCGATCGACGCCATCATGTTCCAGGAGTGGGGGACGCGAGACCGGGAGAACGGCTGGCTGGCGGCGGGGATCGAGGAGCAGATCGAGCGCAGCTTGGCGGGCTGGTGGGGCTCGGCCGTGTTCGCCGAGTACGGCTACGAGCGGAACCCGGAGCTGCCGCTCGGATTCCCCGCCCATGAGTTCTGCGATACGGAGCACACGCGGCGGGGCGCCTGGCGCGGCGCCTTCTGCGCGTTGGGGATCATCCATGGCTTTGAGAACACGTGGGGGCCGTTCGCCGTCCTGGATCGGGACCAGCCGGGGCTGGCCTCCCTGCTCCACCTGCGCCGCTTCTTCACCGAGCTCGTGCTCTTCCATCGGATGCGTCCCGCGCCGGAGGTGATCGCATCCGGCGCGTATGCGCCCGGCCGTCGCCCGCTGGCGCTGGCGACGGAGGATCGGGAGGTGGTGGCGGCCTACCTGCCCGTGGGCGGCGCGGTGGAGCTTATACTGCCCGCGAGTAAAGGATACCAGGCGCGATGGTTCGATCCCAGGACGGGCGATCTGCGGACGGCGAATCCCTCTGAGACCGACGGCCGATGGCGTTTCGTCGCCCCGCCGGGCCGGGACGAGCAGGGACATCCTTGGGATTGGGTATTAGTAGCCGACAGCCGGTAGCAGATAGCTGACAGCTAACTTTCCTGAAAGGAGTGGAAAAGATGGGGCAGGGAAAGGTCACGCTGGGCGTCATCGTCGGTAACCGGGATTTCTTCCCCGACGTGCTGGTCACCGAGGCCAGGCAGGACATCTTGAAGGTCCTGGGCGAGATGGGCATCGACGCGGTGATCCTGGGCGAGACGGAGACCAAGCTGGGCGGCGTGGAGACCTGGGATGACGCCAAGAAGTGCGCCGCGCTGTTCAAGGCGAATCAGGACAGGATCGATGGCATCCTGGTCGTGCTGCCCAACTTCGGCGACGAGAAGGGTGTGGCGGACACGATCAAGCTGTCCGGCCTCAACGTGCCCATCCTGGTCCAGGCCTATCCCGATGACCTGGACGGGTTCCATGTGGAGCGGCGCCGAGATGCCTTTTGCGGCAAGATCTCCGTGTGCAACAACCTGCGCCAATACGGCTTCCCGTTCACGCTGACCGAGCTGCACACGGTGCACCCGACCAGTGACGAGTTCAAAGCCGATCTGCAGAAGTTCGTGGGCGTCTGTCGCGTGGTGAAGGGGCTGCGAAACGCCCGGCTGGGCGCCGTGGGCGCGCGTCCCAACGCCTTCAACACTGTGCGCTTCAGCGAGAAACTGCTCCAGGCCTATGGCATCACCGTCAGCACCATCGATCTCTCCGAGGTGTTCGGCGCGGCCGATAAGCTGACCGGCGACGACCCGAAGGTGAAGCAGCGCCTGGAGGAGATCCAGGCATATCTCCCGACCGAGGGGGTGCCCTCGCCCGCGCTGGTCAAGATGGCCAAGCTGGGCATCGTCATCGATGACTGGATGGCTGCCAACGATCTCGACGCGACCGCCATCCAGTGCTGGACCTCGGTGCAGCAGAATTACGGGGTCAACGTATGCACGCTCATGAGCATGATGAGCGAGAAGCTGATGCCCAGCGCCTGCGAGGTGGATATCACCGGCGTGGCCTCCATGTATGCACTGCAGTTGGCCTCCGGCAAGCCCAGCGCGCTGGTGGACTGGAACAACAACTACGGCGGCGACCCGAACAAGTGCGTCCTGTTCCACTGCGGCAACTGGGCCCGGAGCTTCTTCCCGGAGGCGAGGATGGCCTACGCCGATGTGCTGGCCACGATGCTGGGGAGGGAGAACACGTATGGTGCCATCGCCGGCCGCGTCCCCGCTGGCCCCATGAGCTTCGCCCGGATCACCACGGACGATCGGCACGGCGTGATCCGCACCTATGTGGGCGACGGCACGTTCACCGACGATCCGCTGGATACCTTCGGCAGCCGCGCCGTGGTGGAGGTGCCGGGCCTGCAGAAGCTCTTGCAGCATATCTGCAAGAACGGCTTCGAGCACCATGTCGCCATGAACCCGTCACGCTCAGCCGCTATCCTGGCCGAGGCGTTCGAGACGTACTTTGGGTGGGAGGTGTATTACCACAAAGGATGATGGCGTGGAGCGGGGATCGTAGAGCGTGGAGCGAGGTGCGTTGCACCTTCAAAAGAAGGCGGAGTCCAGATGGTGAAGTATTCGAGGGAGGGGATGGTCGCCAGGACCAGGGAGGTGGTGAGACGAGAAGCGGAGGCCGTCCTGGCCCTGGGCGACCAGTTTGATGAAAGCCTGGCGGATGTGGTCGAGCTTTTGTTAAACTGTCGGGGACACGTGCTGGTGGCGGGTATGGGCACGTCCCATGCGATGGCGCAGCGATTCGCCCATCTCCTATCCTGTTGTGGCACCCCCGCTCTATGCATCGACGCCGGCGATAGCTTGCACGGCGGATCCGGCGCGATCACACCCGATGATGTGCTCTTCATCATCTCCAAAGGCGGCGAGAGCGAGGAGGTGAACACTTTGGCCGACATCGCACATGCCCGGGGAGCCAAGGTCATCGCCCAGACGGAACGACCGGATTCGACGTTAGCCCGCAAGAGCGATGTTGTGTATCATGTTCGTACACTCGTGGACATCGATCTTTACGGGATGATCGCTACAAGCAGCTCCCTGGTCAACGGCGCGGCATGTGATGCCCTGTGCGTGTTGTTGCTAGAATTACGGGGGTACTCCCCTCAGGCGTTTCACATGACCCACCCGGGCGGCGCTGTCGGCAAGATGCGGATTCCCGATACGACGTGAGGACGAAGATGCCTAGACGTGGACAACGAGGACGCAGGGATGTTCGGCTGCTGAGCAAAGTGAGCAAGCTGTACTACGAGCAACTCCTGACGCAACAGGAGATCGCGGCGCGACTGCATCTCTCGCGCCCCAAGGTTTCCAGACTTCTGAAGCAAGCCCGCGAGGAGGGGATCGTCCAGATCACCGTCCGATCGCCATCCGGCATCTATCCCGATCTGGAATATCAGTTGGAGCAGAGGTTCGGCCTTCAGGAGGTGGTGATCACCGAGACGCCGGACCCCACTTCGCAGGAGATCACGACGCGGGAGGTGGGCATCGCGGCGGCCGAGTATCTGCAGCGCATGCTGCGAGATGGCGACGTCATCGGCGTCACCTGGGGGACGACGTTACATGCCATGGTGGCGGCTTTGCAACCGCTGGCGCTCAGGAACGTCCACGTGGTTCAGCTCCTGGGAGGACTTGGCCCGCCGGAATCCGAGGTACACGCGACCGAGCTGTGTCGTAGGCTGGCCCGATTATTGGATGCCGGACTCACATTGCTCCCAGCACCGGGCATCGTGGACAGCCTCCAGGCCAAGGAGGCAATCCTATCTGACAGCCATGTGCAGCGAGCATTCGAGATGATCGAGCGGGTGAATGTGGCGTTCGTCGGCATCGGCGCGCCCACACCGACCTCCGTCGTCATGCGCGATGGTTCCATCTTGGCAGAGGGCGATCTGCGCGGCCTGCAGGCCCTGGGAGCGGTCGGGGATATCGCCCTGCGGTTCATCAATGCGGAAGGAGAGCCCATCCGTTCCGATCTCGATGATCGGGTGATCGGGATCACGCTGGAGCAGTTGAAGCGCATTCCATGCGTCGTGGGGCTGGCAGGAGGGCCAGAGAAGGGAACCGTCATCCGCGGCGCTCTCCTGGGCGGGTACCTCAAAGTGTTGATTACGGATCACATGACGGCGATGCGGTTGTTAGGGCTGGTGATCTACGTCGGGGTTATCGCCGCTGTGGTGCAGATTGTGGAGATGGTGCTGGATCGGGACTTCCCGGCGCTGCAACAGACACTCGGGAT
>JAJRVX010000230.1:0-12408 GCA_024277095.1 Chloroflexota bacterium | reverse complement strand
TGAACGAGCTTCAAGAGAGCACGAAGAGCAAAACCAATCGGACCCTTATCGCCATTCTGGGCACTGCTTTCATCGCCCTATGTTGTTGCTGTCTGGCGCTTCTGACAGCCGGCGGTCTGATCTATTGGATCGACCGCTCCGACAGTCCAGCTTCCGCTCCGTGGCCCATGCCATCCGAGCCGGAGTTCCGAGTCACCGAACCGGCACCCCTCCCCACCCTCCCGCAACAACCCACGCCCACCCCGGTCCCCACGGCGCCTCGGCCGACGAGCGAGACGGAACGTCAGCTTGAGGCGGCGATCATACCGACCAGAGACCTGCGGGACCTGGCGCAGCGGCTGCGTCCCGGGGTCGGCGAGATCCCCCCGACCGTGAACCCCACCCCGCCCACCTACCAGGTGGGCGATCGAGAGATCTTCTGGGTCGGTGATACGGACACGGACGAGCACTTTCAGATCGAAGCGGAGCTCCGCTACATCACCCCTCACGTGTACATGTGGGTGGAGGTCGGAGCCAAAGTCGATCAAGAGGACCTGGAACGCTCGGCCAACCGCTTTGAAAACGAGATCTACCCGACCAACCGGGAGTTCTTCGGCACGGAGTGGACGCCGGGCGTGGACAACGACCCGCATCTGACCATCCTGCACGCCCGCCGATTGGGCGACCACATCGCCGGGTACTACTCCTCGGCCGACGAGGTCTCCCGTCTGGCTCAGCCATACTCCAACGAACGCGAGATGTTCTACATCAATCTCGACAACGTTCGCCCCGGAACGGAGTTCTACGACAGCGTGCTGGCCCACGAATTCCAGCACATGATCCACTGGTACAACGATCGCAACGAGGAGACCTGGGTCAACGAGGGGTTCTCCGAGCTGGCCGCCGTGTTGAACGGGTTCAACATCGGCCGGGCGGATCAACTCTTCACCGAGCTGCCCGATACCCAGCTCAACACATGGACCGACGATCCGGGCGGCAACGGCCCACATTACGGCGCCTCCTTCCTGTTCATGGCCTACTTCCTGGAACGATTCGGCGAGGAACTGACCAAGGCCGTGGTCGCCTCCCCGGCCAACGGCGTCGCAGGCTTCAACGAGGCGCTGGCGGCGGCCGGCCGCCCCGAGCGCTTCGAGGACATCTTCGCCGATTGGCTGATCGCCAATTTCCTGAACGATCCGGATATCGCCGACGGACGCTATGGATATAAGCTCTACCGTCCGCAGACCGTGGCCATCGACCGACGTCACCGATCTTACCCCGTGGAGCGTGAGAGCGAGGTCCACCAATACGCGGCCGACTATATCCTCCTCCAGGGGCGAGGGGATATCGTGGTGCGCTTCCAGGGCGCGTCGACGGTGCGCCTGGCCGATATGGAGGCCCACAGCGGACGCTTCACCTGGTGGGCAAACCGGGCGGACGACAGCGACACCCGGCTCACCCGAGAGTTCGACCTGACCGGAGTGGATCAGGCGACGCTGAAGATGTGGATGTGGTACGATCTGGAGGACAAGTACGATTTTGCGTACGTGGAGGTCTCCACAGATGGCGGCAAGACGTGGACGATCCTGAAGGGCAAGTACACCACGGACGAGAACCCCACCGGCAACTCCTTTGGACACGGCTACACGGGGAAGAGCGGAGGCGGGGACACCCCCAAATGGGTGCAGGAGGAGATCGACCTTACCCCATACACGGGCCAGAAGGTGCTGGTGCGCCTGGAGTACATCACCGACGACGCGGTCAACTACCCCGGCCTCTTCATCGACGATGTGTCCATCCCCGAGATCGGGTACAGCGCGGACTTCGAGACGGACGACGGCGGCTGGGTCAGCGAGGGCTGGATCCGCACGGATAATCTGCTCTACCAGCGCTGGCTGATCCAGATCATCGAAGGGGGACGCCGCGGCGTGGAAGTGCGGCGTATGGAGGTTGGCCCGGACGGGACGGGAGCCGTCGCCATCGATGGGCTCGGGCGCAACGGCAAGTCAGCCGTGCTGGTCATCAGCGCCATGGCGCCCGTCACCACGGAGGTCGCTCCATATCGATACACCATCGAGCCACGGTAAACAGGGGCAGGCGTGACTCCGGGATACACACTGTTCCTGTTAGGTTCCCTGGGACTGCTGGCGCTGGTCATCTTCGGCGCGCTGCGCACCGCCCGACTTCTTCAGCGATGGCAGCCTGACCGCAACCTGCTCCTGCTGCCCGCGGAGAACTTGCTGCGCGGCGTCCTATTGATCGTGGCCCTGGCCCTGGGGACGTTCAGCGGGCTGCCGTACGAGCGCCTGGGATGGGTTCCCAATGCCCTCCTGGACGATCTCGTGTGGGGAGCATGCATCGGCGGAGTCCTGGCCCTCGTCATCTACTGGGGCACCCGATGGGCGATCCGGCGTTGGGGCGACCACCTGTACGACGCATTCATCATGCGGAACATCACCCCCCGCACCCCGGGCGAATGGCCGGCAGTGCTGTTGGCCCTCCTCCTGGCCGTGGCCGCCGAGGAGATCCTCTTCCGATCACTGCTCCTGGGAGGGTTATCCCCACCGCTCCCTTTCTGGCCGCTGGCGATCATCCTGGCCCTCTGCTTCGGCGTCGTCCACCTGCCGCAGGGGAAACTGGCCGTGATCGTTACCACGCTGGCCGGATTGCTCTTCGCATGGCTTTTCCGCGCTCGCGGCAGCCTGCTGGCTCCGCTGACGGCACACTATGTGGCCAACGGGTTACAGCTCTGGCTGTCCTATCGACGACGGCCCTCCCGATGATGAAAAGAGCCGGCTTTCACGCCGGCCCCACGGATCCTCCCAGGCAGAGGGATCTTATGAATCGCCCGGATTGATCCCTTCGCTAAGCGGCCGAGCGCACCGGCCGCTCCATCTCCAGGGACAGCGGCTCCACACGCACCCGATCCGCCCCCACCAGTTCCTCCAACGCCCGGATCAACTCCGGGCAGTGGCGGGTGGTATCGTTAGGGAAGGAGAGCCGATACCGCCCCTCACGCCCCTCCACCTCGATGAAGAAGCGATCCGTTCCAGGATAGCCCCGCAGGCACTGCATCACCCGATGCAAACGACGCTTATCCTCCTCCAGATCCTGAGTCCGCCGCAGGGTGATGTGGATAGCCTTGGGAGTATCCTGCGTGGGCGTTGATGCGGGCTCCATCGCATGCAGCCAGGCGGGCGGCTCCTCCAACCAGGGCATAGGCCCCTCCTCGTCCGGCGGGGCATCGATGAACGCGTCCGCAGGCGACCACATCCCGTTGCCATTCCCCTCACGAGCCACGTGGGTGACGCCTCGAGGCGCTACATCACCCGGTTCCTTCTCCTCCTCCGACACCGGACGCGCCCGCTCGATGTAGTTCGTGATCTCATCGGCGATCACGTTAGTCTTGGTATCCCGCACCTCCACCCGCCCCCGCACCAGGATCAGCCTGTCCTCCACCAACAGATCCTGGGCTTCCTCATACACCCGGGGGAACACCACCACCTCACATGAGCCGTGCAGGTCCTCCAGCTGTACGAACGCCATGGGATCACCCTTTTTGGTGGTGATGCGCCGCACATCCGCACACATCCCGGCCAGCACCACCCGCTGTCCGCTCAGCTCCTCGCCGACCTGTCCGCAGAAGGCCGTGATCACGTCGCTGAGGTCAACCGTCAACTGCTGCAAGGGATGGGCGGAGACGTACACGCCCACCAACTCCTTCTCCCAATTCAGCAGATCTCGTCGGCTGACCTCTTCGACCTCCGGGAGGGGATACAACACCGATGCGTCGCTGAACCCGGCCTCCCCCAGATCAAACAGGGTCAGCTGACCCACATCGCGAGCCTGATGCGCCTGAACGCTCACGCCGATCATGCGGTCGATCACGGCCAAAAGCTGAGAGCGCTTGCCGAAGCAGTTCAAGGCCCCCGCCTTGATCAGACTCTCCAGGGCCCTGCGGTTCACCTGCCGCAGATCGACCCGCTGGCAGAAGTCATCCAGCGAGGTGAACGGGCCACCAGCCCGGCGCGCCTCCAGAATGACCTGCACGGGGCCCTCGCCCACATTTTTGATCGCCCCCAGGCCAAAGCGGATGGCGGGATTCGGCCGCCACTGATCATCCACCCGATCCTCGATGACGAAGTCCAGATCGCTATGGTTCACATCGGGCGGCAGCACCTCGATGCCCATGCGGCGACATTCGGCCACCAGGAAGCCGATCTTGTCCGTGTTGTGTCGCTCCACGGTGAGCAGAGCGGTCATGTACTCCACCGGATAATGGGCCTTCAGATAGGCCGTCTGACAGGTGATGACCGCATAATCGGCCGCGTGGGCCTTGTTGAACCCATACCGGGCGAAGTATTCGATATCGTCGTAGATGCCTTCTGCGACGTCCTTGGGAATGCCACGCTCGACGGCACCCTTGACGAACTTCTCCCGATGCTCCAGGATCTTCGCCTTGATCTTCTTGCCCACGGCCTTGCGGATCATGTCCGCCTCGCCCGGGCTATACCCCGCCAGCTCCGAGGCGATCCGGATGATCTGCTCCTGATACACGATGATGCCATACGTCTCCGCCAGAATCGGCTCCAGCTTCGGATGCCGATACGTCACCTCTTCCTCGCCATGCATACGGCGGATGTACGTATCGATGTACTCCATGGGCCCGGGGCGATACAGGGAGATGGTGGCCACGATATGCTCGAACTTCTTGGGCTGCATGGACATGAGCACCCGACGCATGCCCGCACCTTCCACCTGGAAGATCCCGGCCACCTCCCCCCGTGCCAGCAGCTTGTAAGCCTCCTCGTCCTCCACGGGGATATTGGTCAGATCGAACTCCACTCCATGCCGTTCCTTGATGAGCTCACACGCCTTGCGCATAATGGTCAGCGTCGAAAGCCCCAGGAAATCCACCTTGAGCAGCCCCATGGACTCGCAGATGCCCATATCCCACTGGGTTACGACGCCGATGCCTCCCTCATCGTCTCCCTTGGTGGGACGATGCAGCGGGCAATACTCCACCAACGGCCGATCCGAGATGATCACCCCCGCCGCGTGGGTGGAGGCATGGCGGGCCACCCCCTCCAACTGCATCGCCGTATCCAGGAGCTCACGCAGATAGTCGACCTCCTCATAGATCTGCCGGAGGTCCGGCACCTGCTCCAACGCCTCCCTGATGGTGATCGGCTTGCCGGGGATGGAGGGGATAAGCTTGGCGACGTTGTCCACCTCCGGCAACGGGATATCCAGCGCCCGGCCGACATCCCGCACCGCCGCGCGGGCCCCCATGGTCCCGAAGGTGATGATCTGGGCGACGTTCTCCTGGCCGTACTTCTTCACGGTGTACTCCAGCATCTCCGCCCGGCGATCGTCCGGAAAGTCCAGGTCGATATCCGGCATGGAAACACGGCCAGGGTTCAGGAAACGCTCAAAGATCAGATTGTGCGCCAGCGGGTCCAGGTTGGTGATGCCGATGGCATACGCCACAATGGACCCGGCACCCGAGCCCCGGACATTCCACCAGATCCCCCGCTCCCGGGCGGCCCGGCACAGATCCCATACGATGAGGAAGTAGGTATCGAATCCCATCTGGTGGATGATCTTCAGCTCGTGCTCCTTGCGGGCCTGCACCTCCGGGTCATCCGCCCGCTCCCCATAGCGACGGCGAATCCCCTCCTCCACCAGGTGACGAAGATAGCTTTCGGCCGTGAACCCCTCCGGGACATCGAAGATCGGCAGGTGATAGCCTTTGGGGTCCAGATCCACCTCGCACATCTCGGCGATGAGCCGGGTGTTCTTCAGCGCCTCCGGGACATGCCGGAAGATCTGCGCCATCTCCTCCGCCGAGCGCAGGTAGTAGCTGTTGTCGCTCATGCGCATGCGCTCCTGGTCGTTGACCAGAGAGCCCGTCTGGATGCAGAGGAGGACATCATGCGCCTGCCATTGGTCGGCGTACACGTAATGCACGTCGTTTGTGGCCACCAACTTGAGATCGAACTTGCGGCTGAACTCCAGCAGTTTGCCGTTCAACTCGTGCAGCCAGGGGATATCATGATCCTGCAGCTCCAGGAAGAAGCGGTCCGGCCCGAACACATCCCGATACCAGGAGAGCCTTCGGATCGCCTCCTCCTCCCGCCCCTCCTCCAGCAGCCGAGGGATCTCGCCGGCGGCACAACCGGACGTGCAGATCAGCCCCTCCGAATGCTCTGCCAGGAACTCCCGATCGATGCGAGGCTTATAGTAAAATCCTCTGAGCTGAGCCGCCGAACAGATCTTGAGCAGATTCTGATAACCCGTCTGGTTCTGAGCCAGCAGCAACAGGTGATAGCGCTTGCTGTCGATCTGCGGATCACGATCCTCCATGCGCCGCTCGGCCAGATACGCCTCCACGCCGATCAGCGGCCGGATACCGACGCCCTTGCAGGCGCGATAGAACTGGATCGTCGCATACATGGTGCCATGATCGGTCAGAGCCAGGGCCGGCATGTCCAGCTCCTTAGCCCGTTGCACCAGCTCCGGGATTCGACTCAGCCCATCCAGAAGGGAAAACTCGCTGTGCACGTGGAGATGAACGAAATCAGAAGCCATCAGCCGCTCCATGTCACGATATCGTCACAGATCCACAGGGGCAATCCCGCACGTGGTTTCCGCCGTAAGCGCCCTTCCCTTTACGCACGACGCAACGCGGTGCCATCCGACGGGAAACGACTCACGGCGGACAGGAGGTACAGAACAGGCGTTCGCTCGCCCGTCACCACGATTATACCACAGCCCATTCCATCCCCCCAAGCTGGACGACAAAAGAAGCAGTATTTTTAAGATACAGGCGGGTTGGGCGCCTCACCCGGGGGATCACAAAGTGAGCAAACGTTTGCACAACCGGGACAATTCTGGTAAAATAGACGCACAAATCGCATGACTCCGATGCGATCGCGTTTTACCACTCGTATCCACAGCGTCATCTCGAAGGGGCGCGCGGCACCGATTCACGTGACGTGAGAGGAGGCGTAGTCACGCCCAAACCTTCACACCAACGGTTCGCGTATGTGCTACCCCTTGAAGCGATAGCCGAGACACATCGGGTGTTTCGCTTCCCGAGTTATCCAAAACCATCCCATAACTGAATCAACCGGTCCCCCAATCACGGAGGGTCTCCATGGACATCGTGATGGATGAACATCACACGATGAAGGGGGGTGATACCGCAAGAGAAAGCCAGGGCTCACCGGGCTTACACGCGCCCGTGGCGATCACATCCTAATCCGTTGTGAGCCACGGAGAGCATTTCAGCCATCCCATGCAGAAGGAAAAGGAGGTGATTCATCATGTCCAAGCGCACATGGTTGTGGCTCACGGTCGCATTGGTAGTCACCCTGAGCCTCGTGACGGCCTGTGCCACGCCCACCCCGGAAGTCGTGGAGAAGGTGGTCAAGGAGACGGTCGTGGTCACCAAGGTCGTCGAGAAGGTGGTAGAGAAGCCAGTGGAGGTCGTGGTCACCCCGACCCCTGCCGTCCGCCCTGGAGATATCGTGATCAAGGCCATGGGCTACGGTGGCCCGTCTGACATCACGCGAGTGACCAATCTGCAGGAGGCAGCCGGCCGCCTGAACAAGAAGTTCAAGGCAGAGGGGAAGGATGAGCGGATCATCCTCGAGGTCTCCGAGTTCGAGACGGCCGGGGACATGGATGGATTCCGCCAGCGGTTCGTCCTGGCCTCCCAGGCCGGAACGGCGCCCTGCATCCGGGCCTCCGCATACACCGAGATCCCGGAGTGGGCGGAGGCTGGCTACATCATCCCGGTTGACGAGTACATCGAGCAGTACCCGGACGTCTTCGGGGACACCTTCGAAGCCCTCTGGAAGGCCGTGACATGGAAGGGCAAGCGATACGGCGTGCTCCAGGACACGGAGGTCCGGGTCGTATTCTACCGCAAGGACAAGCTCAAAGAGCTGGGCTGGAGCGATGAGGAGATCGAGGCCCTGCCGCAGAAGGTCATGGACGGCGAGTTCACGCTGGACGACCTGATCGCCGTGGCCAAGGAGTCGGTGGACAAGGGCGTCACCAAGTGGGGCATCTACCACCGACCCAGCAAGGGGAACACGTTCCTCCATCCGTATCTGGCATACGGCGGCATCCTCCAGGATCCGGACACCGGGAAGCTGGTGCTGGATGAGTCGGCGGCGCTGGGCAACCTGGAGTTCCACTACAACATCGCCCAGGTGGCCAAGGTCACCCCGCCCGAGATCACCAGCTACGGCTGGCGTGACGGCATCCATCCGGCCGTCGTCAAGGGCGAGACCCTCTTCTGGTTCGGCGGCACCTGGCACTGGGCCGAGTACCAGCGTGTGGACTACGGCCAGGGCAAGTGGACCTCCGAGGATATGAAGAAGATCTTCGGGGTCATGCTCTATCCGGCGGCCGAGAAGGGCGGCAAGCCCGTCACCAGCTCGAACCCCTACGTCTACATGATCTCCTCGTCCTGCCAGTACCCTGATGTCGCCTTCCAGGTGATCGCCGAGGCGTCCAGCCCCGACCTGGTGGTCAAGCACGCCCTGGAGAGCGGGCATCTGGCCTGGCGCAAGGCCGCCCTCGAGGTCGAGGCGTACAAGGCGGACGAGTTCACCAGCAGCGTCACGCCGTACCTGGAGTACACCAGCTTCATGCCCGCGCATCCGCAGTGGAATGACTACCTGACGATCTGGTACAACACGATCCAGGGTGTGGAGCTGGGCGAGCTCACGCCGGAAGAGGCGTTGGAGTTCCTGAAGAGCGAGCTGCAGGCCGCCCTGGGCGACGAGCTGATCATCGTAGAATAGGCCGGCCGTGTCGACGGATATCTCTCGCGCCTGTTCCCCCGCAACCCGGTTCCCCGACCCGGGGGAACAGGCGCATCTTGTCCTCAGCAGACCTCACTCGCTTTATCGAAAATCCATCCCGTCATCATGTGGCCTGACCACGCGAGGGGGATTTGTGCGTGAAATTGCCGTCCTCCCTCCAACAGGGTCCATGCCACCACTCCGTGTCGTGCCATCCGGGCTCATATCCCGGGCGTTCCTCCTGATCTGTCCACTAGCCCACGGGAGAGACGCGGGGAGACACAAGGAGGCATAGATTGACCAGCGAAGTTATGACGATAGAGACTTTTGAGGAGCGGCCACGATCGCTCCTGGCACGATTGCGAGGCCTGGCCGTGTACACGGTGTTCCTGGGCCCCTTCCTGTTCCTCGTCACCACATACTTCTTCCTGCCCGTGGTCCTCACCACAGCATTGTCCTTTACGGGCATGGACAGCAAGATGCAATGGGAGTTCGTCGGACTGGAGAACTTCCGACGCCTGTTCGCAGACCCGATCATTCCCAAGATCGCCCGCAACACCCTCATCTACGTGGTCTCCACCTGTCTCTTCAACGTCCTATTCGGGTTCTTCCTGGCCTTATTGACCACCTACTTCGTGGAACGCGAGAGCGTCGGGTTGGTCTTCCGCTCCATCTGGCTCCTGCCACGCATGACGCCCCCCGTCATTTACGTGCTCATGTGGCAATGGTTCGTGTCCCCCACCGACGTGGGGCTGATCAACCAGATCCGAAGCCTGTTCGGCTACCCACCCCAGGCATGGCTGGCGAGACACCCCATGCCCATCGTGATCTTGGTGAACGGGGTCATCGGCGCCTCCTTCGGGATGATCGTCTTCTCCGCCGCCATCAAGTCTATCCCGATCGATCTGATCCGGGCGGCCCGGGTGGACGGCGCATCGGACCTAGCCATCGTACGCCGGCTGATCATCCCCCTACTCAAGTGGCCGATCATGTTCCTGACCATCTGGCAGACGCTTTCACTGCTGGCCTCCTACGATTACATCCTGCTGCTCACCGACGGCGGCCCCTTTTATAAGAGCGAGGTCTGGGCATTGAACGCGTACCATCGGGCTTTCTCCAGCCTGCAATTCGGTTACGGGGCCTCCATCGCCCTGATCCTGGTGATCGTGGGCGTGGCCTTGACGCTGATCATGCTCCGGCTGTTCGGCTTCGAGCGAATGATGGAGCCCACGAAGATGGGCACCTGAGAGCGGAGGAGGATACATGGGCGCACAAGAGACGATCGCATCCGCCGCCCCTGTGGGGATTGTGGCAAAAGTGCCGCTGCGCGAGCGCATCCGAACCCGAGCGGGCCGCATCCTGGCGTACGCCCTGATCGTCGGCGTCTCGGCCCCCATCGTAGTGATGTACATCTGGCTCTTCATGCAGTCCGTCAGCACCCGGGTGCTCCTGGGGTTCATCCCGGAACACATCACCCTGGAAAACTGGCGATTCCTGTGGAGCGAGGTCACCATCGGGGCGAGGACGTACTCCAGCATCTGGCCCGTGGTGATCAACACCGTGCTCTTCGCCGGGGGGGTCACATTCCTGGTCGTCCTGGTGAGCACACTGTCCGGCTTTGCCCTCTCCCGGCTCCAATTCCGGGGCCGCACCCAGCTCACACGGCTGACGATCCTCTTACACGCTTTCCCCGGCGTGACGCTTTTGATCGCTATTTACTACATCCTCTACACCATCTGGAAGATCCCGGTCATCGGCCCCATCTTCGGCCTGAACAGCATCTGGGGGGTGGTGTTCGTCAAATCCGCCCTGGAGATCCCCATGGCGGCCTGGATCGTAAAGGGCTTCTTCGACGACATCCCGTGGGACATCGAGTGGGCTGCGTACGTGGACGGATGCAGCCGGCTGCAGGCATGGCGACGAGTGATCCTGCCCGTGATTCAGCCGGGCATCGCCTCCGTGGCCATCTTCGCCTTCCTGGCCGGTTGGTCGGAGTTCCTGTATCTGTTCACCTTCATCTTCGAGCAAAAGAACTACACGCTATCCCTTTATGTCAAGCAGTTGATCGGCGATTTCAAATTCGTGGATTACGGGCTGCTATCCGCAGCCGCCCTGTTCTACATGATCCCACCCTTGCTGTTCTTCCTATTCACACAGAAATCACTGCTGAGGGTCTCCTTCGGCGGCGTCAAGGGATGAGGAGAGGAAAATGCGGGTACTTCTGAAAGACCTACGCAAGGAATTCGGCTCCGTTGTGGCCGTCAACGATCTCGACCTGGAGATCGAGCACGGGGAGTTCGTCTCGCTACTCGGGCCAAGCGGCTGCGGCAAGACGACCACCCTGTTGATGGTGGCCGGCATCTATAAGCCGACCTCCGGATACATCTACTTCGGCGACCGGATTGTGAACGATCTGCCTCCCAAGGACCGCAACATCGGCATGGTATTCCAGAGCTACGCGCTATACCCGCACATGACCGTGTTGCAGAACATCACCTTCCCCCTCGAGCTGAAAAAGCTCCCTCGAAACGAGCGAATAGAGCGGGCTCGCAAGGTAGCGGAGATGATGCAGATCAGCGACCTGATGGACCGAAAACCGGCCCAACTGTCCGGCGGGCAACAACAACGCGTGGCCCTATGCCGGGCCCTGGCCAAGGAGCCCGACATCCTGCTGTTCGATGAGCCCCTCTCCAACCTGGACGCGAAGCTACGAGTCAGCATGCGGGGGGAGATCAAGCGCCTCCAAAAGGACTTGGGTATCACGGCCATCTACGTCACCCATGATCAGGTGGAGGCTATGACGATGGCCGACCGCATCGCCGTGATGAAACAGGGGCACTTGCAGGCCTTCATGACGCCCGACGACATCTATAATCACCCCCCCAACCTGTTCGTGGCCGAGTTCATCGGCAATCCACCCATGAATTTCCTGAACGCCGCTCTTCAGTCCGAAGGCGACGGGCTCGTCGTCGCCGGGGATGGGTTCTCCTTGCGCCTGCCGGATGCCACCGCGGCCCTGCTGCGAGAGCGCAACGCGCCCCAGCAGGTACTCCTGGGGATCCGGCCGGAGGACGTGTATCTGGATCCCCAAGGCGACGTGCAGGCGGAGATCTACATGATCGAGCCACTGGGACGAGATGACCTGCTGGACTGCCGGGTGGGAGGCTCCAGGCTACAAGTGCTGGCCCCCTCCTCCTTCGAGGGCGATATCGGCGATCAGGTCACCCTGCGATTTGACATGGAAAAGCTCCAGTTATTCGATCCGCAGACGGAGAAATCGCTGCTCTGGCCATGAGCCCACCTCGCTTCCACGGGTGCAAAGGGGTAGCTGAGGCCCATACCACCAGCTACCCCTTTCTCTTCCATACAGCAGGACATGCGGCCGTACGCCGGTCCGGGAAGCAACAAGAGGTGGAAAGTCACCGACAGGGCCTTTTCAAAGTCCAACGTCTATATTGGCATACATGGCGCCCGCAGGGACGAGGTAAGGTGTCGTGTCTGTATACGCATCTTCTCGGTTTCCCCCAGCACACGACGTGGCCAGACGTACCCCACCCCCCTGTCGTCCCCCCTCCCCAATCCGCTTCGCTGGGAGGGGGGACCTGGAAGT
>JAJRVX010000229.1:0-13271 GCA_024277095.1 Chloroflexota bacterium | reverse complement strand
GGTCCGTCAAGCACTCTGGTTCCCGACGGCGACTTTTTGCATGTCGCCTCCCGAGTCGGATATGGTGAAAATCCCGCGATCCCTTCTGGATCGCCTGGTAGATACCGTCTGTTACGCTACCTGAATGTACAAAGTCGAGCTGAGGGCGGGTGGGGACTTCCACGCGCGTGGGACACGCGAACGGGCCCGGGGGCGCCCCCGGGCCCGTTTCACTACCCTTGCCATGGGAGTCCGATCGACTATAGCAGGAATCCCAGCGGGTTCCTGTGCACGTTGCGATATCGAATCTCGAAATGCAGGTGCGGGCCGGTGACGTTGCCGGTGCTTCCCACCGATCCGATCCGTTGCCCTTGTGCCACCGACTCCCCGCGCTTGACGAAGATCTTGCTCAAGTGCGCGTAATAGGTGACATAGCCGTTGCCATGGTTGATGATCACCAGGTTCCCGTATCCGGTTCGGTCCCATCCTGCGAAGGCGACATATCCCGAATCGCTGGCCACCACGGGAGCGCCCGTCCAGGCGCCGATGTCCAGGCCGCGATGCGGCTTTCCCTGAACCAGCTGGCCGAAGAGGGCCGTGATGCGGCCGGTGACGGGCCATACGAAACGGCCGGTGCCCTTGCGGGAGGCCGGGGGGATCGGTCCGCTGTAGGCCGACACGTAGGGGGGGACCCACGGCTTGGTGCCGCCGGGGATGATGAGCACCTTGTCCCTGGGCAGCGGATCATCAACGCTCTTGAGCCCGTTGGGCTCATAGTTGACGATGGTCTCCGGCGTCACCTTGTACTTGCGGGCGATCTCCGTCAGCGTGTCGCCCTCCTCAACCACGTGATAGACCCCTGAAACGGGCAGGATGACCAGTTCCTGTCCCACCCGTAGCAGGTCAGGATTCAGCTCCAGGTCGTTGGCCCACTTCACCGTGTCCACGCTGATGCCGAATTTCTTCGCGATCCCGGTGAGCGTATCGCCGGGGACGACCACATAGCGGATGATCCCCTCGCGTGGCCGGTCGGGGATCTCCGTGATGGGGATCGCCGCGCGCATGAGGCTGCCGCCGACGTCGCTCCTGGGGCCGCCGCGTGCCGTCCGTGGGAAGGCATCCGCGGTCGTCGTCGGCTGGGGAGCGGGGGTGGGCAGCCATTGGGAGATCTCCCAATCGGGCCACTGGATCTGCGTGAGACCTAAGACCAGGATGCCCACCAGCAACAGCGCGAGGTGAGAAGCCAGGCGGATAGGAGGGGCATCATCGGGAAGAAGGGCAGGACGCCGGATCCTCCGGAGAAGGGATGTCGCCGGTGTCGAGGTGAGGGTCCCGGAAGGATGGGTCTTAGGTATATGAAACGAACTATCCGTAGGTGAGGGTTCCATACGATCCCTGTTCGGGAGATCTGCTAGAAGCATACGGATGCCCGGGCCTTCCCGGGCACGAACGATTATAGCATGAGAGCGGGCGTTTGGGAAGGCTTGCAAGCTGACAAAAATCTAACGGAGCGGCTGTAGAGGAAAGGTGCAGGACGGGATGAGGGGCCATCATGGGGATTTTTAGCGCTCTTTGCGGAAGATCAGCGCGAACTGATGCATCTGGTTGGCGACAAAGGTGTAGGGATAGCCGAACGGGTAGAGGCGCTGCACCTGGTCGGCCCAGATCTTGTACCCTCGAAAGCGCAGGCCGGGGATCGCCATCAGATTCTCGGTGATGTAGACGTGGAGCATGTTGTGCTCGCCCTCGGTGGGCTGCAAGTCCTTGCAGAACACCACCAGATGTCCCTTGGGGCGTAGCCGCGTCAAGGCCTGCTCCAGAATGTCCCGCAGGGTGGCCAGGAAGGTCTCGCGGTCCAGGTTCCCCAGATCGGCCTCCAGGTCGCTGAACGGGCGCGGCGTTGCCTGGCCGGTTCGCTTGCGCTGCTCTCCCGACCTGGGCCGGGCCATCATGTCCGCATAGGGTGGATCGGTCAGGATGAGGTCGAAGGTGCGCTCGGCTACGGCGGGGAAACGCAGCAGGTCACGGGCGTCCCCGCAGATCATGGTCTGTGTGGGCAGTCCCTCCTGTCGGCAGACCTCATGGTAGATGTCCACGTACTGGGGGGACAGTTCCACGCCGACGGCGTGTCGCTCCCGGCCCTGCCGGGTCAGCAGACCGCATCCCAACAGCGTGCCCCCCACGCCGGCGAAGGGGTCCAGCACCCATCCCCCGCGTTGGGTGAAGAATTCGATGTAGCGCGCCATCAGCTGAGGTGGCTTCGGCGAGGGGTGGATCTTCCTCAGGTCGTGTCCGTAAGACTCGGGGCCCCGTGTGGGATAGTGGGTGACGTCCACGGAGTTCAGGAAGTAGACCCATTCCGCTCCGCTGAGGTCGTTCAATCGGTTTCGAGGGTCTCGGCCCTGGGGCGCGTCGCGCTGTGAGGGGCGTTGCGCCATCACGCCTCCTCGGGGTCGGGCGAGGGTGCGTCCGCGCGTTCTGCCAGCATACGCTCCAGGATGACCCGGGCTGCCTGCGCGGCGCGAGCGCGATGGCTGATGCGGTTCTTCTCCTCGGGCGGGAGCTCTGCCATCGTCATCCCGCGCTCCGGCAGGTAGAAGACGGGGTCGTAGCCGAACCCGTGCGTGCCACGCGGCGTCGAGGTGATCTCCCCCTCGCAGCGGCCTTCGGCCGTCTCGACATGGCCGTCCGGGGTGGCGATGGCGACGACACACCGGAAGCGGGCGGATCGCCGGTCGGGGGGGACATCGGTCAGGCGCTGCAGAAGCAGGCGATAGCGCTCCTCGTCGCTGGCGTCGGGGCCGGCGTAGCGGGCGGAGTGAACGCCCGGCTGGCCATCCAGCGCGTCCACCTCCAGGCCGGAGTCATCGGCCCAGGTCCAGAGCCCACTCAGTCGTGCGTAGGCGGTCGCCTTGCGGATCGCGTTCTCGGCGAAGGTGTGCCCGGTCTCCTCTACCTCCTCGTGGATCCCCTCCGTCTCCAGATCGGTGATCTGCATGGGGAGATCGGCCAGGATCTGGCGATATTCCCGTAGCTTCCCCTTGTTGCGCGTGGCGATCAGCAATTTCTGTGGACGCGGCACGGGCCCTCCAGAGAGTGGATTGTTTTGCCGGGAAATTGACCCGCTTGTTATCCTAGCATATAATCCCGGGTGCGGCAACCAAAGCCACTCTCTCGCCCGCTTCGTCGTGCGGGGCGGGCGCTCTCGATGCGTCGGGAGGAGAGCTGCGCGGCCGAAGGACAAGGAGAGCTGATGGGTGAACATCCGCTGCACCTGTTCTCCGGCACCGCCAATCGCCCTCTAGCTGAGGAGGTGGCGCGGTGCCTTGGGCACACCTTGGGGAGCTGTACGACGACCCGCCTTCCGGACACGGAGATCCACGTTCAGGTCAACCAGGCGGTACGTGGCGAGGACATCTTCTTTATCCAGCCGTGCTCGGCGCCCGTAAACGAACATCTCATGGAGCTGTTGCTATATGTGGATGCCTTCCGTCGGGCGTCCGCGCACAGCATCACCACGGTAATCCCCTATTTCCCGTATGCCCGTCAGGAGCGCATGACCCGGGGGCGAGAGGCCATCAGCGCGAAGGTGGTGGCCACCATGCTGGAGGCCCTGGGGGTCAGCCGGGTCCTCTTCGTGGACGTACATGCGCCGGCCATTCAGGGCTTCTTCAACATCCCGGTCGATCCTCTGTCTGCCGTGCCTATCCTGGCCGAGCAATTCCAGAGCGATGAATTCCGCAACGCCGCTATCGTGGCGCCCGATGTGGGGCGGGCCAAGCTGGCGGGGAAGTACGCGGAGATCCTGGGCCTGCCGCTGGTGGTGATGCATAAGCGGCGGGATAGCTTTGAGTCGGCCCAGGCGACTCATGTCGTAGGGGATATCAAGGGCAAAGTGCCTATCGTGATCGACGATTTGATCGCCAGCGGGAGCGTGTTGACCCAGCTGCCCGCGCTGGTGGAGGCGGGGGCCGAGCCACGGATCTACCTGGCGATCACGCATCCGGTGTTGCTGCCGACGGCCCTGAAGCGACTGGACGATCCCCTCATCGCGAAGCTGATCGTGACGGACACGATCTACGTGCCGCCCGAGAAGCGGCATCCCAAGCTACAGGTCGTGTCCATCGCGCCTTTGCTGGCCGACGTGATCGAGCGGATCTATCATGGGCGCTCGATCAGCGCCTTGCTGCGATTGACCTAGCGGATCACCGGGATACGACCCGGCGGGCGTCGGGGCGGCGATTCCAAAGTATTTGAGGAGAGGTTGGACACGTTTCGTTCCGCTTACATATGGCCTTTCGGGCTGATCATACTGCTGGCTCTGATCGCGCTGGGCTTCGTCGTCTACATCCTGTGGCGGCGCGTTCGTGTTATGGAGGAGCGGTACGACGCGCTGGTGGCGGATACCGAGGGGGGGAGCCTGGAGGAGGTGCTGAACCAGCATCTGGAGAGCGTGCGGAATGCCGTCGCCTCCGCGGCCGAGGCGGAGGCCATGGTGCGTCGGCTGGCCGAGGAGGGGCGGACGCATCTGCAATATTGCGGCATCGTGCGCTTTAACCCGTTCTCCAACACCGGCGGTGACCAGAGTTTCTGTATCGCCCTGGCGGACGCGATGGGGCGCGGCGTGGTGATCACCAGCCTGCATGCCCGGGAGGGCACGCGGGTGTATGCCAAGCCGCTGACCGGCTGGGAATCGCCGTGCCCGCTGACCGACGAGGAGCGGGCGGCGATCCAGCAGGCGTTCAATCGCCAGGAGCCTGTGGCGTCGGCCTGAGAGCGTGTCTGAGAGCTCTGCTCCTGCTATGGGGAAGTGGGAAGGATCTTCTTCCCGGGAGGGGCCTCTCGTCCGCTTCCGATCTGCCCGGCCTCGGCTCGGATCCTTCGAGAAGGGTCTAAGAAGGCAGGTGCAGGCCGGAAAAGGGGGGATTCCGCGGCGTGATGCGGCGCTCACCGCGAAATGCGGGTTGACAGAACGGGTTTAAAGAGCTATAGTATTTATTGGAATATGGATGCAGATGGGCTCCTGAGATTCTCGGGAGTGGCTCATACGATCCCAGGATAAAGTCGCCACGTGTACGTGGTGTGGCTGGGGGTGGGGAAAGGACGCTGCCTATGTTCAGTCGAAATCACCAAGGGCCTGAACCGGATGCCATTGAGGTCGTGATCGGGCCGAGGGCCACCTTGAATGGACATCTGCGCTGCGAGGGCAGTGTGCGGATCGACGGCGTGGTGGAGGGAGGGACGATCGAGACGCCTGCAAACGTGATCATCACCGCCAGTGGCCGGGTGATGGCGGATATTTATGCTCGCACCGTCTCGGTCTCCGGGGCGTTCAAAGGGATGATCACCGCGGATCGGGTGGAGCTGCTGGAGGGAGGACGCATCTGGGGGACGGTGCGCGTGGCTTCCTTCCTGCTTGACGACGGCGGATTCATCAGCGGCGAGCTCATCATGCAGGGACAGGTTCCCGAGGAGCCCTTCATCATCCCCCAGCCTGAGGGAGCTGCGATCCCGGTTTTGGAGGGGGAGCACTCCCTCTAGTCCGTTTCAGCTGGCAAAGGTCGATCGCGATGGGCCCGTCCATGGACGGGCCTTTTTGTGTTTGGAGGGATCAGCGGGTGGAGGTGGCCCCCGGCGATGGGGCCCAGGCTCTGGGACGCCTGGCCGAGAGCTGAACGCGCCGTTGGCGATTTTGCCACAGGCTCACGGCGGAGACCAGGATGAATCCGCACGCGTACAGGCTGAGGAACGGAAGTCCCCAGGTGAGGCCACGCGCCCAGGCGGCCGCCATGGTGACCACCGCATAGAGCGCCCAGAAGACCTCGAGAGCGACGTCCGCTGAGAGGCTCAGGGCGTAGCGCTTGTCGGCCCAGTGATCCTGTCGCTGCTCCACGCGGAATTTGGGGGTGCGGCGAAATTCGCTGGAGCGATCCAGCAGCGCCTCGATCACCGCCCGCGTGTTGTTGGAGGCCAGCCCGGCTCCCAGCAGGAGCACCAGGGGGACATACAGGGCACGACGCCACCAGGGCACCCTCT
This sequence comes from Chloroflexota bacterium, assembly GCA_024277095.1. Taxonomy (GTDB): domain Bacteria; phylum Chloroflexota; class Anaerolineae; order DUEN01; family DUEN01; genus DUEN01. The sequence continues at coordinate 7,256 of JAJRVX010000229.1, read as the reverse complement.
GTGGGCCACGCCGATAGAGTACGTATTGGGAGGCGGTGAAGACCAGCGGAGGCCCCAGGCTGGCCAGGCTGAGGGGGGCCAGGGGCAGCCGGGCGGGCCAGCCCCACCAGATCAGCGGCAGGCTCAGCACCAGGACGACGAGCATCAGAGGGTGGGCCAGGTAACCGCTCAGGTGGATCAGCCCCTGCAGGCGCACGTGCAGAGGGGCCCGGCTTCGCCAGATGGGGGGGGCCAGCCGCCGCAGACACTGGACCGAGCCCTTGGCCCAGCGGAACTGCTGTCGTTTGAAGGCGGCCATCTGCGGCGGGATCTCCGCCGGCGCCACCACGTCGGGCAGGTAGAGCGCACGCCAGCCGGCCAGCTGTGCCCGGTAGCTCAGGTCCAGGTCCTCCGTCAGTGTATCCCCCTGCCATCCGCCGGCTTCCTCAATGCACGCTCGCCGCCACAGGCCGGCGGTCCCGTTGAAGTTCATGAAGTAGCCCGACCTATGTCGCGCCGTGTGTTCAATGGCGAAATGGCCGTCCAGGATAATGGCCTGGGCCATGGTGAGGGGCGAGTAGGTGTCGTTGATATGGCCCCAGCGGGTCTGGATGAACCCCGCGTCCGGGTGGGCGGCCAGGTGGGCGACGGTGCGTTTCAGCCAATCACGTGGGGGCACGAAATCGGCGTCGAACACGGCGATGAACTCCCCTTTGGCGGCGGTCAGCCCCTGGGCCAGCGCGCCCGCCTTGTAGCCCTCCCGGCGCGCTCGATGGAGGAGTTCGATATCGACCCCTTGCTGCCGGTACCGACTGACCAACGTCTGTAGTAGCGTGGTGGTCTCGTCGGTGGAGTCGTCCAGTACCTGGATCTGAAGGCGGTCGCGCGGGTAGTCCAACCCCACGACGGCGTCGAGCAGCCGTTCGACCACGTGGAGCTCATTGAAGATCGGCAGCTGGATCGTGACGGTAGGGGGATCCGATGGAGGGGAGGCTGTAGGCCGAAGATGTCGGGTTCGCCAGTAGCGAAACGTCAGCCACAGGCCGTTGCTCCCGTATATGGTTAGCCAGATGACCGCAACCAGATAGATCGCAGCGATGATCCACACGGCTTCAGTGCCTCCTTAGCGCACAAGAAACAAGTATAGCGGCAATCCGAAGAACGTACAAATTTCTGGCGAAGGGGTGGTGCGCGTCCTCTGGGCGCGCATGCCGATGTGGGCTGCGGGCGGGTGCCGGATCCGATGACGTTTTTGCGGATGGGCCAAAAGAATATACGATCAGGTGGATGTTTGGCTTGACAGGCTGTTCGGGCGTGATTATGATCGTGTCCAGCTTGTGGATCGAGGAGGATGAAGGTGTCCGTCGCGTTGAATGTGATGGCCTGGCGAGAGATCCTGGCGCGCGTGTTTGAGGGGTTTGAGCGGGAAGAGGATGTGAGCCCGCCGTGGCTGGTGAACCCGAGCACCCGTCGTCGCCTGAAGCTCGATGTGCTTTATCCCGAGATCGGGATCGCGATCCGGTTCGTCGGGCTACGGGGAAAGGGCCGCAAGTTCTTGAGCGATTGGGAGCTGCTGGAGGAAGAGCAGCGGGATCAGACCCGGGCGGAGTTGTGTCGCCTGAACGGCGTGGCATTGGTTCGCATCCCGGTGATCAGCGAGCAGCCGGGGCGATCGTTGCGGGAGCTGAGCGCGGAGCTGGGGCGGGCATCCCGGCGGATCGCACAGGAGAAGCGCTCGCGGGGTGAGCGCCGACGGCTGCTCGCCCGGCTGGACGAGGCGCGTCGCCGATGTGAGACGATCATCCGGCGAGTGCGCACCCCGGAGGATCTCGCCCTTTACGCCGAGCTGTGGCGTGATCGGGAGGCGGCGATCGTGGCCTCGCTGCAGGCCGCGCCCCCGCCGTCTCGCTCGCGCAGGAGGCGGAAGCAGCCTCGATACGCGGCCGGGATGGCCGTGACTCACACGGCCTTCGGCCCGGGCGAGGTGGTCTCCGTCATCCCCGAAGGGGACGATGCCCGGGTCGTCGTGCGGTTCGTCACGGCTGGGGAGCGCACGTTCCTGGCCAGCCTGGTGGCGGATAAGCTGTTGCCGGCGTGAGCCGGGGTTCCGGAACGAGAGAGGCCGGGGATTTCCCCGGCCTCTTTTCTGTGCCCGTTGGGTCACTCAGAGGACCACGCGTTCCAGGGCCAGCGGCTGTTGCTCCGAGTCGAGGAAGATGAAGGTGGCCGGGCCGCTCATCAGCCACTGGCGCGGCACACGGATCAGGTGATACGGCCCGCCCTGCTCCAGGTCCACGATGATCTTGACCAACATCCCGTCCCGATGCATCTCGAGGATGGAGACCTGGTCCCCGGGCTTCGCCGTGGCGGCCACGATGATCTCCTGCTTCCAGTTGATATCCGGGGCCGGGTCGATCAGAACGCCCTTCCTGACGGTGGGTATCCGCGTGGGCGGCAGCCGCCTGAGGAGGGGCTTCCTCTGGGTTGGGAGCAGCCGCACCGGGACAGGCTGCACCCGGCGCAGGAAGGCCAGCCACTCCTGGGGCGAGGTGATTACCAGGAACTCCTGATCGCGCGGCCGTAGCCCCTTCTCCCCGCTGTCGATGTTCGCGAAGGGGACCGGCCCGGCGATGGTCAGCGGGGCCGTCCGCCAGACGCTCTCATCCTCGGTGTGCGCCACCACCTGCACGTGAATCTCCCGGAGCCACCTCCGCTCCACGGGGAAGACGAGTGTAGCCGTGAAGTATCCCGTGGCGTCCGTCATGGCCGTGGCCAGATCCTCCCTCTCGTCCAGGGGGGCGCCCGTCTCGATCAGCCCGATGTGCACGCGTGTCTCGCCCGGCCAGTGAGTGCCGACCACCTGGACCGTGTCCCCCGGCCCAGCCCTGGGCGTGAGCAGGGCGAGCGAGGGCTGCCCCGGCTCCGACGTGGGCGTCGGCGTGGGGCTGGGCGTCGTGGTCGGCGTGGTGGTGATCGTCACCGACGGGGTGATGGTGGGCGAAGCCGTCGCGGTCACGGTGAGCGTTACGGTCGGCGTGACCGTGCGCGACGCGATGGGGCTCGGCGTCGGTGTCGCCGTCGCGGTGGCCGTCGCCGTGGGAGTGGCCGTCGGCGTGGCGGTCGGTGTCGGCGTCGCCGTGGGGGTGGGCGTAGGCGTCTTGGTCGGCGTCGCCGTGGGCGTTGGTATCGGTGATGGCGTCATCGTGGGCGTGGCGGTCGGAGACGCGGTGGCTGTCGCGGTCGGTGTGGGCGTCGGGACGGGCGTCGGGACCGCCGTCGCCGTAGAGATAGGCGTCGCCGTCTCGGTTGCCGTGGGCGTTGCCGTCGCCGTGGGTGTCGGCGTGGGCGTCTTGGTCGGCCTCGGCGTCGGCATATCCGTGGGCGTGGGTGGCACTCGCCGGGTCGGCGTCGCCGTGGGCGTCGGCGTTGCCGTCGGTGTCGGCGTGAATGTGGGCGTTGGCGTGGGGCGTAGCCGCTTCCACCAGAAGGTGATCAGCGCGGTCCCCACGCGATCGTGGTACTCGACGATCAGCCGGTGGGGGCCGGACAGCGGCACATCGACGGTGTGAAGCTGTCCGCCGTCGCCATCCCAGTTCTCCAGCAGCAGGTCGCCGTCGATGTAGAAGCGGAAGCCGTCGTCGGCCTGGATATAGAAGCGGTAGGTGCCGGGCTGGAACGTCACCCATCGGCTCCAGCGCGCCGAGAAGTAGTCGGCGGGCAACCCGACGGCGGGCGCGTGAGCGCCCCAGTAGAAGTCGATCTTCGGGTCGTTGCGCACCAGGGCCGGGCGGCCGCTGAACTCCGGATTCGTCCAGTACTCGCCCTTCCAGTCTGAGAAGGTGGGCGAGGAGATCTTCTCCCACCACAGCCGGATGCGCGCGTAGCCGGTGTTCTCATAGTATTCCACCACGACGCGATGCTTGCCCTTGGCCAGCGAGTATTCGCCGGTCACCTCGCGAACGCCGCCATCCCGCCATTCATCGATGATCAATTGATCGTCCACCCACAGGCGGGCGCCGTCATCCACGAGGATGTGGAAGCGATAGGTCCCCGCGTCGAACTCCACGGTGCGCACCCAGCGAGCGGAGAAATGGTCGTTAGGCACCGTCTCGCCCGGCCCTCCCGTCCCCCAGTCGAAGTCGATGGCCACGTCGTTGCGCACCAGGGCCGGCTGGCCGCTGAGCCGGCGATTGGCCCAGTATTCCCCCTGCCACTCCGGGTAGGCGGTCAGCCGCTCCCACCACACCCGGATGCGCGCGTCCCCCCTGTTCTCGTAGTACTCGACGCGCAGCGCGTGGTCACCTGCTGAGAGCTTGCGATCCGCTGTGATCTCCCGGCGGCTGCCGTCGCGCCAGTCATCGATCACCAGGGCGTCGTCGATGTAAAGCCGCACGCCATCGTCCACGATCACGTGGAACCGATAGAGCCCCTCCTCGAAGCGGAGCGTGCGCGTCCACCGGATGGAGAACCGATCCGCGGGGAAGCCGGGGGCCGGCGAGCCCGTTCCCCAGTCGAAGCGGATCTCCGCGTCGTTGCGGATCAACTGCGGATTGCCGATCAGGTTGATGTTCGAGAAGTACTCCCCGCGCCATTGCGGGAAATCCCCGATGCGCTCCCACCAGAACTGGATCTTGGCGACCCCTCGCTCCTCGAAGTATTCCACGCGGAGCCCGTGTACGGCCGCGGTCAGGGAGCGCTCGGCGGTGTAGGTGGCGCCCGAGGCCAGGTGCCACTGATCGATGATCAGCTCCCCGTCCAGCCAGACGCGCACCCCGTCGTCGCTGCGGACGTAGAACCGATAGGTCCCCTGGGGGAAGTAGATGGCTCGCGTCCAGCGTACGGAGAAGTAGTTGGCCGGCAATCCCGCGGCGGGTGCGGCGTAGCCCCAGTTGAAGTCGATGGCCGCGTCGCCGCGCACCATCGTGGGCGCGCCCACCAGGTCCCGGTTGCTGTAATACTCGCCTCGCCAGGCCGCGATGACGGGCGTGGGGGTAGCGGTCGGCTTGGGCGTCGGCGTCCGGGTTGGCGTCGGCGCGAGATGGGTGGGCGTCGAGCTGGGCGTCGGCGTGGAGGTGGCGGTTGGCGTGTCCGTAGGCGTCGGCGTTTGCGCCGGCGCGGCGACTCGGAACTCCGCCGATGCCTCCTGGCCCGTCGCGGGCGACCATGCCACGACGCGCACGCGCGGCAAGCCGGCCCAGCGCTCGTCGGCGGGGAAGACGAACGAGGCGGTGAAGCCGCCCGCGTCGCTGACGATCGCCGCCGCGTAGGCCGTCTGAGGCCCACGGCCCTCGGGATCGGCCAGGCGTATGAAGACGGTGTCGGCCGGCCGCCATCCCTCACCGGAGACGGTGATGCGCGTCCCCGGCCCGCCCTCCGCGGGCGATAGGTGGATCGCCGGGCCGGGCGTGGGGGTGGGGGGGACGGCGGGCGTGGGCGTGATCCCGCCAGCCTGTAGAACGAGCTCCGTCAGCGATGAGCAACCGGCGGTCGTCATCACCAGGACGAGCAGGAACAGCAGGCGTAACCAGCGGGATGGCCGCTGGAGTGTAGTCCGACGTCGTTCCGTGAGCGTGTTCGTGCGCCACATCGTTCCTCCTCCCCAATCGACGATTGCACATCCGAGACGTCGCCCTGGCCCCGGGGGTTCCCGTTGGGGGAGAGGTTTGCATGAAAAAGGGAGGGGACGCCCCCTCCCTTGCGCGCCGGATCGAGTTGGGCTCAGTCCGCCAGGCCCTTGTCATCGACCGTGACGGCCACGGGCGCCCCGGGGATCGGCTTGTGGATCTCGGGAGCCTTGATGTACTTGGCGACCAGGTCCTTGGTGTTGACGACATTCAGCTTGTTGTAGAAGAACTCGAACTTCTCCTCCAGGGTCTTGCCGAACGCCTCCCGCACCGGCTCCGGGAGCCCCCACCATTCCGCCTTGAAGGGGCCGAAGGCGCGCTTGCGGGTGCGATAGAAGAACTGCGTGTCCGTGTCGCTGGGCTTGCGCTCGTCAGCATGGTGGGCGGCCAGGTAGTGATAGATCTTCTCCACCAGCCAGGCGGGCATGGCCTCGTGGTCATACAGGAGGTTCTGGAACCCGGTGGCCAGGTGGATCTCGGCCGTCTCGGTCTCCGGGAATCGGTGGAACATCTCCTCGGGCAACGTGGAGGCTCCGTGCTGGACCGCTCCCGCCAGCCCGTACTCCTCGCGTGCCACGCGGGACAGCCGCTCCAGCGTGTCGAAGTCCAGCGCGACCTTAGCGATGGAGCCATCGGGCAGGACGACGCCGCCGTGGCTGGTGCCGGTCTGCACGCTGATCTTGCTCAGCCCGGCGAGATCGCCGCCCAGGGTGCGGTTGTAGCCGTCCATGTACGCGCGCAGCTCCTCCTCGGTGGAGTTATGCCCGCCCACCTCGCCGATCTCGCCGCCGATGGAGACGGTGACGCCCTTGGGCTCGTGCTTGCGGATGAACTGGGTCATCTCAGCGGATACCTCGTAGTTGAGCCGCTGCTGCGCGTCGATGTCCTCATAGCTCAAATCGACCAGAGTGGAGGTGTCGATGTCGATGTTGTAGAACCCACCGCTCAGCGCCTCCAGGATCAGGTCCTTGACGGCCTGGGTCTCCTTCTCCGGGTCGGTCTTGTAGACCTTGGCCTTCACCTGGAAATGGTCGCCCTGGATGAAGAGCGGCCCCTGGTAGCCCTCCTTGATGGCGGCCGCGATGAGGACGGATGTGTATTCGGCCGGGCGCTGGTTGGTGTAGCCGATCTCGGAGCGGGCGATCTCGAAGATCATGGCCGCGGTGTCGGTCTTGATCGCGGCTCGCAGGGCGGCTCGCATCATGTCGTAGGTGAGGCCACGGATGTTCATGGCGGGCACGGTGAAGCCGCCGCATTCGCCGCGGCCGCGGGCCATGTACAGCTCGTGGATGGAAGCGGGCTGGGTGCCCAGCTCCTGCCCCAGCTCCCAGATCAGCCAGCGGGCGAACTCGCGTACCTCCTCCGTGCCGAAGACCGCGTCGCGCACCAGGGTATCGATGGCCTGCTCCCGCAGCGCGTTCTCGTCTTTGACGGACAGTTTGCCGTCGTCACCTACACCGACGATCCCCTCTAAAGCCGTCTTTAACTCGTATACGGACTCGTGGATCATCTTCTTCTCCTTTCCTCCCGTTCTTACCATAATTTGGCCGGGCGTGAACCCGGCCAAGAGCATGATCTGCGCCTAATCTAAAATCGTTCGCAAATCGCATTATAACGATGTCCCGCTCCGGTGTCAACGCGCTTGGTCATGGG
>JAJRVX010000228.1:0-3544 GCA_024277095.1 Chloroflexota bacterium | reverse complement strand
GGCGGCGTTGATGGCATCGTAGAGGTCCAGCGCGGCCTCCCGTGGGTTCTCCGCCCGGGCGATGCCGCGAGACACGTTGATGATCACGCCGAGCCCATCCGGCCGCAGGGCGGCGCGCAGGGCAGCCTCCAGATCGCCGCCCTGGGCGCCCACGCCGGGGACCAGCAGCCATGTCTCCGGGGCGACCGCGCGCACGGCCGCCAGCGCCTGCGGATACGTGGCCCCCACCACCAGCCCGATGTTGTCGTGGTCGGTCCAGCCCGGCGCGCGCTCGGCCACGTGCAGGTAGAGGGGACGTCCGTCCACCGGCAGCGTCTGCAGGTCGGCCGCGCCGGGGTTGGATGTATGGCAGAGGACGAACACGCCCCGATCGGCGTAGCGGGAGAAGGGGCGGACGCTGTCCTCGCCCAGGTACGGGCTGACGGTGATCGCGTCGACGCCCAGGCGCTCGAAGGCGGCCCGAGCGTAGGCCTCGGCGGTGGACCCGATGTCTCCCCGCTTGGCGTCCAGGAGCACCGGGATCTCCTCGGGGATCGCGGCCAGCGTCTTGCGCAGCGTCTCCATCCCGTCGTCCAGCGCCTCGTAGAAGGCGATGTTGGGCTTGTAGCAGCAGGCGATGTCCGCGGTGACGCTGATGATCTCCCAGTTCCACGCCAGGATCGGATCGACCGCATCCCGGAAGCGGCTGGGGAGATAGGCCGGGTTGGGATCCAACCCGACGCAAAGCAGAGACTGTCTGTGCTGAGCCGCCTCTGCGAGTTTCTCGAAGAATGTCCGTGACACGAGTCCCCCCGTATCCAAGCCGTTGTGCGAAGGGCCGGGGAATCCATTCTCCCCGGCCCCTCGTCTATCGAAGGATCGCCTTTCCTGAGAGGTGACAAAGGGATGTCCCCTCGCTTGTCTTTAGTACAGGAACATGGGCATCCCCAGGACGTTGTGGACCCTGGGCCGGTAGTTCTCGGGGTCGTACAGGTTTTCCACGTCCACGCGCTTTACACCCGTCATGATGTACTCGATGGGCACCGTGGTGTATTTGCCACCTTGCAGCGCCACCATCTTGCCGGTTTCCCCCTGCAGGATAAGCTGCATGGCCAGGTTACCGAAGGACAGCGCCACCATGCGATCCAGGGAGTCCGGCGCGCCGGAGCGCATCAGGTAGCCGAGCTGCTGGTACATGATGTTCTGGCCGGTCCGGCGCTTGATCTCCTCGGCGACGATCAGGCCGATGCCACCCAGCTTGCGATGGCCATAGGCATCCTCCTCGCCACGCTCGATGACCTCACCGCCCTCCATTACGGCGCCCTCGGAGATGGTCATGATGGCGTAGTTGGACGGGTTGTTGCGCTTGTCCTCCAGCAGGAAGTCGCAGAGCTTCTCGATGTCGAAGGGCACCTCGGAGATGATGGCGCGGTCCACATCGGCCAGGTAGGCGCTGATCAGGCTGGTCTCACCGGAGTTGCGCCCGAACAGCTCCACGACGCCGATGCGCTCGTGGGAGCCTACGGACGTGCGCATGTTCGTGATCATCTCCACGCTGCGGGTGACCGCCGTGGAGAATCCGATGCAGTAATCGGTGCCGAAGACGTCGTTATCCATCGTCTTGGGGATAGCTACGGCCGGCACCCCCTCCTTGTCCAGGCGTGCCGTGTAGCTGAGCGTATCGTCGCCGCCGATGGTGACCAGCACATCAATGCCCAGGTGTTCGATGACCTTGAGCACGTAGTCGGTGTAATCCATGGTCCCTTCGTCATCCACCGGCTTCCCCCAGGAGGAATTTCGCAGGAAGCCCGGGGTGGCCTTGGGCTTGACCTTCTGCGGGTTGGTTCGGGATGTGTGGAGGAAGGTGCCGCCCGTGCGATCGATGGTGCGCACGTCGTGGCGGTGGAGCTCCCGCACATAGTAGTCATGCGTGGAAGGCTCGTCCAGGTTGTAGTAGAGCAGTCCTGCCCAACCACGGCGAATGCCGAGGACTCGATAATCCGCTTCCAGCGCTCGCAGAACCACAGCCTTCATACACGGATTGAGCCCGGGGACGTCACCCCCGCCGGTTAAGATACCCAGTGTCTTCTTGCTCATCGGTTCCACCTCGTCCGAAAAGGGTTGTAAGTAGGGATGATTTAAGCCTTACCCAGCACGGCGGCCAGTAGCGCCATGCGGATATACATGCCGTTGACCATCTGTCGGAAGTACGCGGCGCGTGGGTCGCTGTCCACCGCGTAGCTGATCTCCCCCACGCGAGGGAACGGGTGCATGATGATCATCTCCTCCTTGGCCAGGGCCATCAGCTCTGGATCGACGATGTAGTAGTCCTTCACCGCCTCGTACTGGGAGAGATCGGTGAATCGCTCCCTTTGCACCCGGGTGACGTACAGCACATCCACGTCCTGGATCACATCGTGGATATCCTGCGTCTCCATGTAGTCCAGCCCGACCTCCTGCACCTCCTGCAGGATCTCCTGTGGCATCGCAAGGATGTCCGGGGAGACGAAGTACAGATCCACGTCGTACAGGCAGAGCAGCCGGGTCAGCGAATGCACCGTGCGGCCGTATTTCAGGTCGCCCACCATGGCCACCTTCAGCCCGTCGATCCGTCCCAGCTCCTCCTGGATGGTGAACAGATCGAGCAAGGCCTGTGTGGGGTGCTCTCCCACGCCGTCGCCCGCGTTGATGATGGGCTTGCGCGTGTAGCGGGCGGCGGTGGCGGCGGCGCCTACCTCCGGGTGCCGTAGCACGATCACGTCGGCGTAGCACTCCAGGGTGCGAACCGTGTCGGGCAGGGATTCCCCTTTGCTGACCGATGAGTAGACCACCTCGTTGATGGCGATGACCCGTCCGCCCAATCGCTGCATGGCCGCGCTGAACGAGGATGAGGTACGGGTGCTGGGCTCGTAGAAGAGGTTGGCCAGCACCTTGCCCTGCAGCAGGTCGGCCGATCCGAAGCGCTCGACCATGGAGCGCATCTCCTCGGCGACGCGAAAGATGTATTTCAGGTTTTCCCGGTTGAACTGGCGGACGGAGAGGATGTCCCGCCCGTAGAAACCGTTCTCAGTATAATCCGCAGGACGAGCCTTCGCCATGGCGTAGCTCAGGTCGGACTGGGGAACGTCAGCATGCGCGTTCATAACAAGCCTCCTCTGCTAACCCGTCGGATTGGCGGTCGCCTCCGTGGCCCCGAACAGCACGCGCCCGGTGCCCGGCTGGGCCAACACGACGCCATCCTGGAAGACGATCTCGTTGCGCAGGGCGACCCGGGTCACCCGGCCCGTGACGGACATGCCCGCGAAGGGGGTCCATCCACAGCGCGTGTGTAGGGGAGAATCGCCGAGGGTGTACCGGGCGTCCAGGTCGACCTCCGTCCACGTCTCCGGGTCCAGGGGGATGCCGAAGATCCGTGCCGGATTGTGGTGCAGGCGCTCGACGATCCCGTCGAGGGTCAGGCGCCCCTCGTGGGCGGCGGTGAGCAGGAGCGGCAGCATCGTCTCCAGCCCCGGGACGCCGGGGGGCGGCGACTCTCCTCGCTTCTCCTCCAGCGTGTGCGGCGCGT
>JAJRVX010000227.1:0-4351 GCA_024277095.1 Chloroflexota bacterium | reverse complement strand
GATGGGTTTCGCAAGGAGGTAGTGTATCTTTTTCGGTGGAAATACAGCAGGGAGCTTTGAGGGGCGCAGCCCCTCAAAAGAGACTCCCCGGTTTCCGCCCCTCACCTGCCTCGCCCGGCCTCGCCCACCCGAATCAGGCCGGGAAAGGGCCGGTGCAAAGCGAGAAAAGAGGATGTTTTGGCGGAGGGAGGTCCCTCCGCACCTCCCCTGTGGGCTTGCGATGGGCCTGGCGGAATTTCCACCATTTTGGATACACTACCCGGAAGGAAAAATGGTTGCTTCTTCGCATGGGGTATGATAGAATGAAACCGGCGTGATGCCCTGGCGGGAGGCTGGGGCGGGCCGTGATAACCATTCAGGATTTGAGCGGGAGGTGTGATCTGGAGTCGGCGGAGCTGGCGCATGCCATTGTTAACCTGGTGGAGGAGCATCAGGCAGAGGACATCGTGATGCTCGACCTCCGCACGGTGTCCATCCTTGCTGACTATTTCGTGATCTGCTCTTCGGAGTCGGAGCGGCAGTCCCGGGCGATCATGGAGGCGGTGGATGAGGGCCTGGGACATCTGGGGAAGGCCCCGCTAGGTGTGGAAGGGTCGGCCAGCGCTGGCTGGATCCTGATGGATTACGGGGATGTCGTGCTCCACATCTTCTCCGCCGAGAAGCGGGCGTTCTATCGGCTGGAGGAGTTCTGGCAGCAGGCGCCCGTCGTGGTGAAGGTCCAGTAGCATGGCTGCTTCCCGATCATAATGAGAAAATCAAGAGCCCGGGATGTCCCGGGCTCTTGTCGTATCGTGATGGCGGGGTATGACCGGTGGCCTCGACGCATCGCTCTCACAGGCCCGGATCACTCGAAGATCCACGTGTCCAGGGCCCGATCGTAGCTGGCCAGCTCCTCCGGCCGGAACCACAGCGCGATCTCTGCCTGGGCCGTCTCCGGCCCGTCCGACCCGTGTACCAGGTTGCGTCCGATCTCCAGCGCGTAGTCGGCGCGAATGGTGCCCGGAGCGGCGTTGGCCGGGTTGGTGGCTCCCATGGTAGCCCGTGTGATCTCGATGGCGTTGTTCCCTTCCAGCACCATGGCCACTACCGGCGCCGATGTGATGTAGCGAATCAGCCCCTCGAAGAACGGCTTCCCCTCGTGGACGGCGTAGTGTTTGCGGGCCAGTTCCTCGCTGACCTGGACCAGCTTCAGCCCCACGATCTTCAGGCCACGGCGTTCGAGCCGCTCGATGATGGTCCCCACCAGGCCTCGTTGGACCCCATCCGGCTTGATGAGCACTAAGGTGCGTTCCACGTTGTCCGCCTCCTTATCCCTTGATCTCTCTGGAGAGTGTGTATGGAAATTCACTGACGAGGTGCCTGGGAACATCCCCCGACCGCGTGCTCCATAGGGGGTGGTGCGAAGGAAATCCCCCCACGGAGACCTCGCTTCTCCGGTCTACACCTGCCCCTCCTCGATCCTCCCCGGGGGTGCTGGGTATAGGCCCGAGGCCGGGCAGGTCGGAGGCAGGAGAAAGGCTTCTTCGGCCCCCCCCATAGCAGGAGCAACGGCGTTCCTCAGGCGCGCTCTGAGTGCATAGCGGCCGGAATTATGCACCGCTCAAGGCGAAAAGTCAAAGCGCCCGGGGACGGGCGCCATGCGCGATAGCGCTTGCAGGGGAAGTCGAGGGCAACCCGGAGGCTCCAACCGGCAAGGGCAGCTCTCACGCTGCCCCCGAGAAGAAAGCCTTGCTTGTGGCCACGGGTCGGCCGATCTGGGCCTCGCTTCCCCTGGCCCGGCGGCATGATGAACGGGCGCGCGAGAGATCAGCCGAGATGGTGGATCTCTCGGATCTCATGGAGCAACTCGTCGATCGGCCGCTCCGGATGCGGCGAAGGCCCCAGCGGGTCGCTGACGGGGGCCTGAACGTCCTGCAACAGGCGCAGCGTCGTCAGCACGCCATGGGCCAGCACGTCCAGGTGGTAGCCGCCCTCCAGCACAAGGACCAGCCGCCCCTGACACCACATCTCGGCCAGCTCCAGCAGGCGCCGGATGAGGGAGGCATATCCGGTGATGGAGAGCAGCATCCCGGCCAGCGGGTCGGCCCAGTGGGCGTCGTAGCCGGCCGATCCCAGGATGAGCTGCGGCCGATAGCGCTCCACGATGGGGACCAGGACCTCGTCGAAGGCCCGGCGGTATCCCTCGTCGCCGACCCGGTAGGGGAGTGGAACGTTGACCGTGTACCCCTCGCCAGGGCCCTCTCCGATCTCCCCGCGGCTGCCGGTGCCGGGGTAGAAGGGATGCTGATGCGTGGAAAAGTACAGGACGCCTGGGTCCTGATAGAACACCTCCTGGGTGCCGTTGCCGTGGTGCACGTCGAAGTCGACGATGAGGATGCGGTCGAGCTGGTGCTCGGCCTGGGCAAAGCGGGCGGCGACGGCGACATTGTTGAAGAGGCAGAATCCCATACCCTGCTCGGGGCGGGCGTGGTGGCCGGGCGGTCGGATCAGCGCGAATCCGTTGCGCGCCCGGCCGGAGAGCACGGCCTCGGTGAGGTTTACGGCGCCGCCGGCCGCGGTCAGCGCGGCCTCGTACGAGAACGGCCGCACGTACGTGTCCATATCCAGATATCCACCGCCCTGATCGGCGCGCCGCTTGACCAGCTGGATGTACTCCTCGCTGTGGACCCGGGTGAGCCGTTCCTGGGTGATGGAGGTGGCTTCTACGGACCGGAGCTGCTCCAGGATTCCCTCCTTTTGCAGCAGCTGGCTCACGGCGACGATCCGTTTGTGGCTCTCCGGGTGATGGGCCAGGTCGTGCTCCGCCTCCTGCGGGTTGTAAGTGTAGGCCGTGACGCTTGGGGGGGGCGAGTTTTGTTGAAGGCGTCCGTTGTCGCTCATGAAGGGCTCCTGAGATGGGTTTATCCGCCGACGAACTTCACCGTGTATCCCCGCTCCCGCAGGATCTGGGCAACGCGTTCCCGATGATCTCCCTGCACCTCGATGGTGCCGCTTTTGACGGTGCCGCCCGCGCCGCACTCCCGACGCAGGGCCTTTCCCAGCGCTGCCAGCTCGGCCGGGGCGAGCTGAAGCCCGGAGACGGTGGTCACGACCTTGCCACGACGGCGCTTGCGGTCCAGAGCGATGCGCGCCACCTGCCGGCCTGGCGGCGGCGATTCGGGCGGACATGTGCAGGGGGATCGCCCACATGTGGGGCAAGGGGGATCAGGTTCCGGGTCGGTGGAATACACCACACGGCGGTCAGATCGGCGAGATTTCATGTTTTCTCCGGTCCATTCGCGTTCGCGGCCATGGCGCCACGGCGAAAAGGGGCACAGATGGCCGGTCAGGTTATCAGGCCAGGCCAGACGTCAGGATGCTCCGCCAAGGCGCGTCGCTGCGCTTCCAGCAGCTGTCGAATTCCTTCCTCGGCCAGGTCGAGCAATCGGTCCAGGGTGGCACGGGCGAAGGGTGGGCCTTCCGCCGTGCCCTGCACCTCGACGAACTCGCCCGCGCCTGTCATCACCACGTTACAGTCCACCTCCGCCCGGGAGTCCTCCTCGTAGCACAGGTCCAGCAGGGGGACGCCGTCGACGATGCCCACGCTGACCGCGGCGACGGGCGTCTGGAAGACCTCTTCGCCGATGGCTCCCTCGGCGATCAACCGGCTGAGCGCCAGGGCCATGGCCACCCATCCGCCCGTGATGCTGGCCGTGCGCGTGCCCCCGTCCGCCTGCAGCACGTCGCAGTCCACCACCAGGGTGCGCTCGCCCAGTGCCTCCAGGTTGACCGCGGCGCGCAGGGAGCGGCCGATCAGGCGTCGGATCTCCTGGGAGCGGCCGGAGGGGCCGCGTTGCTCGCGCGGCGTGCGGGTGTGCGTCGAGCGAGGGAGCAGGGCGTATTCGGCGGTCACCCATCCTCGCCCCTGGTCCGCGAGCCAGGAGGGCACCCCCTCTTGCACGGAGACGTTGCACAACACCCGGGTGCCTCCGCACGTGATCAGGACGGAGCCCTCCGGATAGGCGATGTAGTCCAGCGTGAAGCTTGTCGGGCGTAGATCCTCTGGCGCCCGGCCATCGGGGCGTGGCATGGATCCCTCCCGGGTGGATCAGGTGGACAGTGGATAGGCGATGGCCGTCATCAGGGCCATGTTGGCCTGGGTTGTGTCCAGCCGGCTGTACTGGACGACCACCGGGACGTCGCTGCGCACCCGAATGGCGTAGGGTACGCCGATGGGGATCTCCACACCGCCGATCTGCTCCGGCTGGTCCAGGCGCAGGTGACGGGTGCGTTCGGCCGGTATGGTCACCTCCACGTCCTTGATCGGCGGTCGGTCCTCGAAGTAGAAGTCCAGATGTAGATGGGCATCCTC
>JAJRVX010000226.1:0-19004 GCA_024277095.1 Chloroflexota bacterium | reverse complement strand
TCCATGGTGAGGATGCGTTCCGCCCCCAGGCCCAGGGCCCGTTGGAACCCCGCGGCGTAAGCGGTGCCCAATCCCTGCTTCCTCGGCCGATGGATCACGCTGACGCGCTGGGTTTCCATCGCTAGCTGATCTGCGATCTGCCCCGTGCCGTCCGGGGAATTGTCGTCGATCACGATCACCTGGATGTCCAGGGGGACCGCCAGGATCCTCTTCACCAGATCTGACAGGTTTTCCCGTTCATTGTAGGTAGGCACGATCACTGCGATGGTAGGCCCTGGCATGTTTCGCTCCTCTGCCGATACAGTGCACCTGATGATGCTATTCTAGCACACGGATCGGATTTTTCCCAAGGGGAAACAAGCGCCTCTCGGGCGTCGAGTCGGGTGTGAAATCCATTCCCCTTTCCTCCGCCCAGCAGCCTTGCGCGTAGCCATGACCGGGGATTGGCCCGTAGAATTTGGAGGATTTTCCTTCGTGATGGTTCCCGTTGGACACGGCGCACCGGGTATGCTAACATAAAGAAGGGAGGGCTTCCTTGTATAGAGGATGTTCATCTCTCGAGGATGTGCGGCGAGGGCCCCGGCATGCGGCACTCGCGAGCACGAGCCGCATCTTGGATAGACGAGGAGGATTCTCTGTAGGGGCTGCTTGACCCCAGGGGGCTATGATGCCAAGCGATAGCACGTTCTCCCGGTTCGCGTCACAGCAGGAGTTCGAGAAGGCCTCTCGGCGCGCCGTCGTGGAGGAGTTGCTTGCTCCGATCAGAGGCCGTTCAGCGGCCTTGCTGCCCTTCGATGAGGTGCAGCGGATCCTGCGCGCGCACCAGCAGGTGGATCGCGGCACACAAATGATCCCTCTGGATCGGATCGTCGGCAGCGTGGGACGATATCGGGATTTCACGCGGGCGTTCCTGCCTCGCGCGGGCAGCAGCCGCCAGCGTTGGGTCAACATCCACGCTGCCATGGACCGCCTGGAGGTGCTGCCCCCGATCGAAGTATACCAGGTTGGCGAGGTGTACTTCGTCAAGGATGGAAACCATCGGGTGTCCGTCGCGCGCGCCAGCGGTCTGAAGGAGATCGAGGCTTATGTGACGGAGATCCCGCTTCCTGAGGGGATCTCCGTCACCGCGAGCACTGACCTGGAGGACTTGATCCAACAGGTGGAGTATCGTGAATTTCTGCAACAGACGAAGCTGGACGAGATCCGTCCGGGAGCGGACGTACGGCTGACGGAGTCCGGCCGTTACTCGTCATTGAAGGAGCACATCGACGTCCATCGTTACTACCTCGGCCTGGAGCGGAAGGGGGAGGTGCCTTACGAAGAGGCGGTCGCCTCCTGGTATGACAACGTGTACATGCCCATCGTTCGTAAGATCCGGGAGCTGGGGGTAATGCGGGAGTTCCCCGAGCGCACGGAGGCGGATCTGTACCTCTGGATCACCCATCATCGGGAGGAGCTGCGTTCGCACTATGGGCTGGAGGAGCCACCCCAGCCTGATGTGGCCGTGGCCGCGTTCGCCAAGATGCACAGCGATCTCCCGATGCAGCGGATGGTGAAGACGCTGCGCCGAACCATCTCCATGGCCCTGGGCGCCGGCCCCGACGGATTGCGGCGGGAAGAGGTGGTCGCCTTGCCGACGGAGGAGGGGGCGATGAGCGCCATTGACAGCGCGGATCGCGGCGCCATCCCGGAAGAGGAGACGGACGTCTCCCCGGTGCAGCTTCCCACCGAGTGGGGGTGGATGGATGTCGTGGAATGAGCGCAACCCGGGCATCATCGAGCGGGCGCGCGTTGCCGTCCCTCGATCTCGTGTGTTCTACCATTACGTTTGAGGAGAGTGCGTAGGTCATGACGGAATCGGAAGCTGCTCGTATCCGAGTTCTGGATCCCAGCGTCTCTGAGCGCATCGCGGCCGGAGAGGTCATCGAACGTCCGGCCTCCGTCGTGAAAGAGCTGATCGAGAACTCCCTGGATGCCGGAGCCACTGCCATCTCGGTGGAGATCCGCCAAGGCGGGTTGGAGATGATCCGGGTATCCGATGACGGGACGGGGATCCGGCGGGAGGATGTGCCGCTGGCCTTCCAGCGCTTCGCAACATCCAAGATCGCCTCCGTGTTCGATCTCCACCGCGTGCGCACTTTGGGCTTTCGCGGCGAGGCCCTGGCCGCCATCGCGGCCGTCAGCCGTGTGGACCTACGCACGCGCGCCCGCGAGGAGCTGGAGGGCACCCACGCCACCGTGCAGGATGGCCGTACCACCGTTGAGCCGGCCGCCTCCCCGGCCGGTTGTAGCGTCACCGTCACCAATCTGTACTACAACGCCCCGGCTCGGCGCAAGTTTCTGAAGTCCCCGCTGCGCGAGGCGGAGCTGTGTCGAAACACCGTGGTGCGTTACGCGTTGGCTTACCCGCGCGTCGCCTTTCGTTTCTCCGCGGATGGCCGGGAGACGCTGGTCGCTCCGGCCGGGACGCTGCAGGAGCGGGTCGCCATCTGCCTGGGCCGAGAGTTTGCGGAGGAGAGCGTCCCCTTGCAGTGGACGGCCGCCGATCTCCGGGTGCATGGGATCATCTCCCGGCCCTCCCTGGGCCGGGCGCGCCGCCAGGCCCAGCATTTCTACGTCAACGGTCGTCCCGTCCGCTCGGGGCTGTTGGCCATCGCCCTGGAGCGTCCCTACGAGGGGCGGCTGCCTTTCGGCCGCCATCCCATGGCCGTCGTGTTCATCGACATGGACCCGGTCTATGTGGACGTGAACGTGCATCCCACCAAGGCAGAGGTGCGGTTCATGCATGAGCGGTCCATTTATTGGGCGCTCTCTCAGGCGGTGGAGGAGGCGTTGAACCCGTTCCCTCGGGATGGCACGCCCAGCGCGATGGAGTGGCCTTTCGGGGAGTACGCCCAGGATACCGCGTATGAGCAGCTTCGCGAGGTTGGCCCGGGCTATCACGCCGATTCCCCGCTGCGGGCGGTGGGGCAGCTGCACAACAGCTACATCCTGGCCCAATCGCCGGAGGGGCTGGTGGTCGTCGATCCCCACGCGGCGCATGAGGCCATCCTCTTCGAACGGCTGCTGCGCGGGGAACATCGCCAGGAGGTGAGCCCGCCCTTCCGTCTGCCCATCACCTCGCGTGAGGCGGCCGTGCTCTCCGAGCATCTGGACGTGCTGGCCGATCTGGGCATCGAGATCGAGCCGTTTGGCAAGGATGTGTTGATTCTGCGGTCCCTCCCGGTCTCCCTGGCACGGGTGCCGTTGGCCGATCTGATCACCGCCCTGATCGAGGAGATCGCCTCCCGGAGATGGTCTGACGCGACCGCATTGCGGGAGACGCTGGCGGCGCGGGCGGCCTGTACGGCCGCCATCAAGGCTGGCGATATCCTCTCCTTCGACCAGATGCAGAAGCTGGTCGACGAGATGGCCGCGCACTGGTCCCCGGCCGTCTGTCCACATGGCCGTCCGGCCTTCATCACCCTGAGCCTGGAGGAGCTGGAACGACGTTTCCTGCGTCGGTGAGATCTGAGGTGCCGGTGGAGAAACATATGCCGAGCGGATCGTCCGCTCGGCATATGTCTTTTACGGGTGGGATGGCTGCGGGGGTTAGAGCTGCTCACTGATGGACTTCGCCTGCATGAAGAGCAGCAGGTAATCGCTGCCGCCCGCCTTCGAGTCCGTTCCGCTCATATTGAATCCGCCGAATGGCTCCACGCCGACCAGGGCGCCGGTGCACTTGCGGTTGAAGTACAGGTTCCCGACGTGGAACTCGTGACGGGCGCGCTCCAGCCGCAGGCGATCTCGGCTGAAGAGGGCGCCGGTCAGGCCGTACTCGGTGCCGTTAGCGATCTCCAGCGCATCGTCGAAATCGCGAGCCCGGATGACGGACAGCACGGGGCCGAAGATCTCCTCCTGCGCGATGCGGGCGTTCCGATCCACATCGGCGAAGATGGTGGGCTCGATGAAATAACCGCCCTCGGGCGTGTTGATGGCGTGGCCGCCCAACACCAGTTTCCCCTCGTCGTGGCCGATCTCGATGTAGTCCATGATCTTGTTGAAGGCCGCCTGATCGATGACCGGCCCCATCCAGTTGGACTGGTCGACCGTTGGGCCGACGGTGATCTTGCGCGCTCGTTCCACAACCCGCTCCAGCAGCGAGTCGTAGATGCTGTCCACCAGGATGGCGCGTGAGCCGGCCGAGCACTTCTGCCCCTGATATCCAAACGCGGAGACGACGATCCCCTCCGCGGCGGCATCCAGGTCGGCGGTCTCGTCCACTACCACCGCGTCCTTTCCGCCCATCTCCAGGATCGTCCGCTTGATCCATATCTGACCCGGCTGCGGCTTGGCCGCCAGTTCGTGGATGCGCAATCCGACCTCTTTGGAACCGGTGAAGGAGATGAATCGGGTCTTGGGATGGGTGACCAGGACATCGCCGATGACGCTTCCAGGGCCGGGGAGGAAATTCAGAACGCCCGGAGGCAATAACAGCTCCTCGTTGAAGATTTCCACCAGTTTATAGGCGATGGTGGGGGCGGTGCTGGCAGGCTTCAGGACGACGGTGTTGCCCGTCACCAATGAGGCGGAGGTCATGCCCGTCATGATCGCGTTGGGGAAGTTCCACGGGGGGATCACCGCGCCGACCCCCAACGGGATGTAGAGCAGATCTGCCTCCCGGCCGGGATATGGGACGACGGGCTGGGATCCGCCCAGGCGGATCATCTCTCGGGCGTAGAATTCGAGCATGTCAATGGCTTCCGCCGTGTCCGCGTCGGCCTCCACCCAGGATTTCCCCACCTCGTACACCATCCAGGCGCTGAACTCGTGCTTGCGCGCTCGCATGATGGCGGCCGCCTTGAGCAGGTAGCGGGCGCGCACCTCGGGCGGTATGCGCTTCCATGTCTCAAACGCCTCGGCGGCGACCTCCACCGCACGTCGGGCCAGATCCGCATCGGCCTTGGCGAAACGGCCTATCACCTGAGATGGATTGGCGGGATTGATGGAATCGAAGGTCTCCGATGTCTCTATCCGCTCTCCCCCGATGATGATTGGGTAGGTTTGTCCCAGCTCTGAGCCCACTTTCTCCAGCGCGGCCTGGAAGGCCTGAACGTTCTCCGGCTGCGAGAAGTCGGTCAGGGGTTCGTTACGGAATGGCGTGAGCATTCTGTCCTCCTCAAAATTGGAATGGCGTGTAGAAATGGGTGGCCGCATGATACCAGTTTACACGGGAATGGTCAATGACCGTCCGATTGTGGACGCGGCGAGGCCGGGAGCACGCTCCCGGCCTCATAAGGTTCTGTATCCGGATGAAGATCGAACGGCTCCTGGGGTTGCTTTACCGAACCGCCCGTTGGAACGTCAGATAGAAGCTCGTATGGATCTTCCAGGTGCGGCGGGCGATATCTCCCAGACCCATGCCGGTGACGGTGTCGCTGGGCAATCCCTCGATGGAGACGTCATATGAGTTGCCCGCGGCGTACATCTGGAAGTTGTATGAGTACTCCGTCGGCGGTTTGTCCTCCGTCTTCCCGATGACGGACCCATCACGCCAGGCGATTCGGATCGGCTGGCCGACGATGCGGTTGCCGGCTTCGTCCAGGACGTTCACGAAGATGTGATGTCGTCCCTCGGATTCTCGCTCATCCGCCCATCGCGCCTCGATGAGCCGCCAGTAGGGCTGCCCGGGCGCCACATTGGCCGGCCGCAGTCCCACGCCGAGCTGATCCAGCCGCCCGTCCCAGCTGATGGCCGCGGCGGCCGCTCGCGGCTCGGGCGTCGGGGTCGGGCGCGGCTTCGGACGAGTGGGCCGCGGCGTGGGCGTGTTCGTCGGAATCGGCGTCGGCGTGGCCGTCGGCGTGTTCGTGGGCGTCGGGGTGGGCGTCGGCGTGTCCGTGGGCACCGGCGTATCCGTAGGCAATGGCGTGTACGTGGCCGTCGGCTCCGCCAGTTCCTCCGTCGTCGGGGCCATCGCGATGGCCTGGATCTCCTCGTTGACGGGATCCGCGGGCGGGTTGGCCACGTTGCCGATGCTGTTCAGCGCCGAGCTGGCGTAGCCCACCGTGCTGATCAACACGGATGGCGCGGCCACCCCCAGAAGCCAGGCGAGCAGGATCAGGACCACCGCCAGCCGGATCTTCGCGCTCAGACTCAGCGATCGGAACCAGCTCGCCACGCCGTCGATCTCCAGGCGCGGCCGCGGCCGGCGGCGCGGTCGTGCTCGGTCGGCCCGAGGCCGCGTTGGGGGAGCGGGTCGCGGCGTGGGAGCCGCAGCGGTAACGGACGGGGATGTCCGGGTAGCCGCCATAGCGACGCTTTCCCGGGCGGGGGGCGGCTCCGCGGGTTGGGCTCCGCGTTCGTTCAGGCGGGAGGCCAGGCCGCGACTCAGGTTGAGCGCCAGCTTCGGATACCGAGCGGAGAGCATCTCGAAGTCGCTGGGTCGGAGTAGCCACACATCCACGTCCGTCGCCGCCTGCGCGCTGGTGATCCGGCGCTCCTCGGCGAGCACGGCGCGCTCCCCGAAGAAATCACCGGCATCCAGCGTTGCCACCGGCACCTCCGCGCCGTTCTCCTCCATCAGGAGGACGACGCGCCCGGATTCGATCAGGTAGAGGAAGTCCGGAGGATCGCCCTGGCGGTAGATGATCTCATCTTGACGATAGCGCATCGGACGCAGGAACTCCGCGATCTCCCGCAGGGCCTCCTGGGGTAGCCCTTGCAGCAGGCGGATGTGGCGGAGGTGCCGCTCCACGTGGGCCTCTCCCGCCTCCGCCAGCCGCTCCGAGAGGCCGCGGCTGACCGCCGTGGCGATGGCCGGATGGCGGACGACCAGGGATTCGAACTCGTTGCGATAGAGCACCCAGAGGTTGGTCGGCTGCGTCGCCATCGCCGTCGCGGAGCGAGGGCGCCCGGTGAGCAACGCCATCTCGCCGAAGAAGCCCCCTGGCCCGATGCGGGCCAATGCCTCCTGCCGTTGCCCGGAGGTCTGCAGGAGCTCCACCTCGCCTGATTCCACCAGATACATGGCGTCGGATCGGGAGCCCTCGGAGAAGATGATCTCGCCGGCCGGCATGTGGAGCAGCAACAGCCGGCTGGCGATGGTGCTCAGCACCTCGTGCGGCAGCCCCTCGAAGAGCGGCATGCGGGCCAGGACCTCGGCGGCGGCCGCCTGATCCTCCGAGCTGAGGGGGGCGTGCAGCCCTTTGCTCAGGGCCCTGGCCAGCCCGGAATGCCGGTGAATCAGCATTTGGAACTCATCGCGGCCCAGCATCCACAACAGCGCGTCCGTGGCCGCCTGAGCGCCGTAGAAGTGTGGCTTGTTGGTGAGCAACGCCATCTCGCCGAAGAGCTGCCCTTCGGACAGGGTCTTCGGCTCGCCGCCCTGCTCGCCCGGCAGCAGGGTGATCTTCCCTGACTCGATGATGAACAGGGCCTCGGGACGATCCCCGGCCTGGAAGAGTATCTGTCCGCTGGGGACGTCGACGGGCTCCAGGAGGCGGGCCAGGGCGGCGAGGTCGTCGTCGTTCACTTCCTCCAGCCCCGCCACATGGTGCAGCCTGGATGTCAGGTAGGCCTCCATCTGCACCACATGTCCCCCGAAGGCCCGGCTGAGGGCGACGCCCAATGGCGGATGTTGCGTGATCAGCTCGGTGAGGTCGTCGCCGCTCAACTCCCACAGCTCCAGGGGGGTCGCCGCGATGGCGCCGGTGGAGCGTGGATGGCCGCGGAACAGGTCCGCCTCTCCGATCACGCTGCCGGGACCCAGGCTGGCCAGCACATCCCCCCCGCTCGAGACCAGGCGTACCCAGCCCGAGCGGACGATGTACAAGGCCCTCGCCTCGTCACCGATGTTGAAGAGATGCTCACCTTGGGCCAGCTCTTGGGGCTGCAGCCGCTCCGCTATCCGTTCCAGGTCGGGTTCGGATAGCAAGGAGAAAAGTGGCGTCTCTTTCAGGATACGGGCATTCACTATGAAATCCCCCTATGCATCTCGATATTGCGCTGCGTGCTTTGCCATGGATAAAGATAACCGATAATGGCCAGATCGTCCAAGTCGCTCGCCTGTCGATTGTCCTACCATTGCCTGAAGCGAGCGTGTCAGCTACCACGTCCTTTGGAAGATCACCTCCCACGAGTAGTGATAGCGGCAGAGTCGATTTTCGTTGATGAGGCGGCGGCATTCCGTCTCATCCGGGCAATATCCGGCCCCGATGAGCTCCGGAATGGGGATCTTCTCGTCTTCCACTTCCAGGGGGCGAGTGGTCTCGCTGCTGAAGTTCAGCACGCGGACCTGGTCGCCGTGCTTGAACAGATCGAAGACGGCGCGGCCGGGTCCCTTCCCGTCAGCGCCGGTCACCTTGATGTCATCGGGCACCCAAACGCGCCCAACCTGGATGCCGTCAAGCGGGGCACCGGCGGCATCCACCACGGTCACAAAGATGTTGTGCATGCCTACACACCCGCCATTCTCCTGGATGCTCAGCAAGCGGGTGCTGGCCACGCGGAAATCCACCTGTGGTTGTGGCACGGGCGTCGCCGTGGGGGGCAGGGGGGTCGGCGTCGGAGGTGGTGGGGGGATATCACTCACAACCGGCACGTCACCGGTCTCGCCTTGTGACTCCGCCAGGGCCCCATAGATCCACCCCGACTTCTCGCCCGTACAGCAGACTTGCCACCATGTGCCCGCGGCGTTTTGTCCGGTGATCGTCACCGCATCCCCGGCGGCGAGTCGCCCCACGATCGGATAGTCTGTGCTGGGGCCGGATCGCACATTGAGCACATCCGCCTGGACCACGGCTTGGGGGATGGGAGTGACCGTGGGAGTGGGGGTGGGCAATACAGGGGTGGGCGTTGCCGTCGGCGGCACGGGCGTGAAGGTAAATGTGGGGGAGACCTCCGGCGCGGAGGTGGACGCGTGCGTCGCCACCGGCGTGGCCGTGAATCTGGCCGTGGCGTAGCGCGCCATCGTGGCCGTTTTCACCCCCAGTGCCATGGACAACGCCACCAGATGATCGGTCGCGGCGTCGTCCTTGCCCTCGTGGATATAGCGCTCAGCCAACATGGCCAGCCATTGCTCCGCGTTGGGCACGTCGAGGGCGTGAAGCCTGGCCTGGGCCTGCTCCAGATCCGCATCCTGGGCAAAGTCCGCCGCGATCTGTACGGCCTGGGCCTCCTTCTCCGCGGGCGAGAGATCCTTTCCGCCCTCCACGCGCTGACACCCGGTCGTGATGAGCAGGGCCAGGGACAGGGAGAGGAGGAGGATCCAAGGGTTAAGCTGGAGCGACTTACTCGCCATACCGGATGTGTCCACGTTAAGACAATAAGCAGGGGGCAGGAACGGATCGTGCTCCATGCCCCCAGCCTGTTCGCAAGTTATCATAGCATCATCTTCTGAGAAGGTTTTAGCCACCTTTCTGGTTCCCTGGTATAATGCGACAAGGAGGCTAAAAACCCATCAGGCAGATGCCGAAGGTGGGAGTCGAACCCACACGGGATAACCCCACACGATTTTGAGTCGTGCGCGTCTGCCAGTTCCGCCACTTCGGCACGCTGACGTTTTTCAGTATAGCCCATTCCGGGCGAAACGTCAAATGAGCCGCAAGATGAGCCGTTTTCCCGCCAGAAAGCCCACGAGGCCGATTGACAACGCTCGGAGCGTCGCCGAGTATGGACGAAGGGGAGCTCATTCAAGCCGCGCAACGGGGCGAACTGTCCGCCTTCAACCAACTGGTGCTGACATACCAGGGGTTGGCTTATAACGTGGCTTATCGCGTCTTGGGAGATCCCGATGCGGCAGCGGACGCTACGCAGGACGGGTTCCTCAAGGCGTATCGCGCGCTGCGAAACTTTCGCGGCGGCTCCTTTAAGTCCTGGCTCCTGCGCATCGTGACCAATACCTGCTACGATCGCCTGCGGGCCCAGAAGCGTCGGCCGACCAGCTCCCTGGAGGATATGGCTGTTGACCCTGAACACGCCGCTCGTCTCGTGTATGATGGCGAGGACCCAGAGGAGTACGCCCTTCGCCAGGAGCTGAGCGCCCTCATCCAGGAGGGGATCCAGCGTCTGCCGGAGGATCAACGGATCACGCTGGTCCTGGCCGATATCGAGGGCCTTTCCTATCAGGAGATCGCGGAGGTAACGGGGGTGCAATTGGGGACGGTGAAGTCGCGCTTGAGCCGGGGGCGGGCGCGGCTTCGAGATTACCTGCTGGAGCGTCAGGAACTTCTCCCGCGGCGCTATCGTCTTAAGAATGATTAGGCAAGCGGGATGGTACCTGGTGCGATGGCTCGCCGGGATATGCGTTTGTCGTGAGATCGAAGCGAATGGGTGACGTAAGGTGCCAAACAGGGGAATGAGAGCCGGAACAGGGAACTCGGGCGGGGGACGCCGGCCGGGTGTTCGCGTAACGGATGAGCTGCTGTCCGCCTACATTGATGGCGAGGTGACGCCTGAGGAGCGAGAGGCGGTGGAGGAAGCCGTCGCTCGTGATCCGGATGTAGCTTTCCGCTTGCAGACGCTACAGCACACGGTCTCCCTGTTGTCGAACCTGCCACGAGCGTCCTTGCCCCGGGCCTTTACGTTGAGCGAGGCTGATGTGGCGCCGGGTCGTCGTGTGCCATTCTGGCGTCGATGGCGCGGGCCGACGCTGTCCCTCTACCTGCGCGGCGCGACCGCCCTGGCGGCTACCTTGCTGATCGTGCTGTTGGTGGGGGATTTCTGGCTTTCCGGCCAACTCGCGGTCGGGAGCCGCGCGCCGGCCTCGCTGGAGCGAAAGCAAGCGGTAGCCGTGGAGGAGGCTGAGGTTCCGGCGGCGACGACAGAGGTGGCCCTGAAGGCGGAGTCCATCCCCGCTCAGGAGGAGGGCCTGCCTACGCAGGAGGCGACGCCAGGTGCCCCGCCCCCTGCCCCGTTGGTCATGGAGAAGGTTGAAGCCCCAGAGGCCCCACCGGCGGAAGGACAGGTGCCGAAGGGGGCCGGCGGAGAGGCGGCCCCGGAGGTGCGCACGTTGGTCGCTCCGCCCCTGGAAGTGCCGGCGGCTGCCGAGGAGGAGCCCGCTGTCGTCGCGAGGAAGGCTCCCCCGGGTGCCCCACAGCCGGCTGCGCCCGAATCGCCAACGGCGGAGACCGCCGTCGCGGCTGGGCAGCCGCCCGCGGTGGCGCCTGCGGCCCCTGAAGGGGCCACGGCGACAGCTCAGGCGGGAGCCCTGGCCCCTCCCATCCCGGCACCTCCGACGATCGCGGCCACGCAGGTGGCCGCCCCTGCGCCGGCGACGCCCACCCCTGTTCCCCTCGCAAAGGCGCCGGAGCGTGCACCGGGACGAGGCCCCGTCCCAGAGGGGGAGAGCGGCTGGGTGGAGGGCGGGGAGGAACGCCTTTTCGGCGTGCCCATCGCCTGGATACGCGCGCTGGAAGTGATCCTGGTCGCCGCGGTGGTGATCCTGGGTGTGGCCAGCTGGCTGACGCGCGCACGCTAGGGGTAGCCTGGCATGCCTGAGCTGCCGGAGGTCGAGACCACCGCTCGCGAGCTGCGCCCCCATTTGATCGGGCGCCAGATCACTGGAGCGGCCGTCTACTGGCCGAGATCCATCGCCTGTCCATCCCCCGAGGGGTTCCTCTCACTCGTGCGCGGCCGGAGGATTCTCAACGTCACACGCCGTGGCAAGTACCTGGTGCTCCCACTGACGGATGGCTGGACGCTTTTGATCCATCTGCGCATGACGGGCAATCTGCGCGTCCAGCCGGTTGACCGCCCTGTGGACCCTCACACCCGGGTGGTTCTGTCGCTGGATGACGGCCGGGCGCTCCATTTCACAGATCAGCGCAAATTTGGGCGCTTGTGGCTGGTGCAGGATCCGGAGACGGTGCTGGGCGGGCTGGGGCCGGAGCCACTCGATCGATCGTTTACAGCCAGAGATCTGGCCGCCCGCCTACGGGGACGCCGTACGCCCATCAAGGCGGCGCTTCTGGACCAGCACTGCATCGCCGGTCTGGGGAACATCTACGCGGATGAGGTGTTGTTCGCGGCGCGCATAGATCCCCGCCGCCCGGCCGATAGCCTGACCGACGGGGAGATCCGTCGACTTCACGCGGCGATCCGGACGATCCTGGCCGAGGCGATCCGGGCCAGAGGCAGTACCCTCCAGAACTACCGCCCTCCGACGGCGGAAAGCGGCCGATTCCAGGAGCGCCTCCAGGTCTTCCGGCGGGCAGAGGAGCCCTGCCCGGTGTGTGGCACCCCCGTCCAGCGCATTCGGCTGGCCCAGCGCTCCACCTTCTTCTGTCCCCATTGTCAGCGATGATGTAGGAATCCTGGAGTTTGGCCTTTTGAGAAGGTGGGACCATAGCTGTGTCCCCTCCCTGGCAAGAAGAGAGGCCTAAAGGTGCCAGCTATGTAAGGGCCAGGGTTTCTGGTGGGTTAATGTCAGGGTAGTGTATCTTTTTCGGTGGAAATGCGGCGGGAGCTTTGAGGGGCGCAGCCCCTCAAAAGAAACTTCCTGGTTTCCGCCCCTCACCTGCCTCGCCCGGCCTCGTCCACCCGAATCAGGCCGGGAGAGGGCAGGTGCAGAGCGGAAAAGAGGATATTTTGGCGGGGGGACCTCCCTCCGCACCTTCCCTGAGGGCTTGCGATGAGCGTCGTGGGTCGTCTCGCGGAATTTCCACTATTTTGGATACACTACCGTATCAGGGGCCTGGTTGGTGAAATCGGGGTCGTCCCGTATAATCAGCCCGAGCGAGCGGGACGCCCTTGAGGTCGTCCTGTCACTATGCTTCCGAATGTCGTGTGGAGAGGAGAGGCGATGACCGCTCTTTGGGGAGGACGTTTCAGCGAGGGGCCGGACCCGTTGGCCGCCCGGTTCACGCACTCCATCGGCTTCGATCAGCGGTTGTGGGACGCGGATGTCACGGGGTCGATCGCGTGGGCTAGGGCGATCTGTCGCGCCGGCCTCATCACCGAGGAGGAGCGAGACCGGCTGATCGAGGGGCTGGAGGCCGTGCGGGCGGAGTGGGCGGCCGGGACCTTCGCCATCCAGCCGGAAGACGAGGACATCCATACGGCCAACGAGCGACGGTTGGGCGAGATCATCGGCAAGGAGATCGCGGGCAAGCTGCACACCGGACGCTCGCGCAACGATCAGGTGGTCACCGATGTGCGGCTCTGGCTGCGAGACACCAGCAGGCAGCTCCGCTCGGCGCTGATCGACCTGCAGAGGGCAGCCATCGAGCGGGCAGAGGCGGGGCTGGATGTGCTCATGCCCGGCTATACGCACCTCCAACGCGCTCAGCCGGTGCGCTTCGCCCTGTGGATGATGGCCTACTTCTGGATGTGGCAGCGGGATCGGGAGCGGCTGGATGATCTCATGCGGCGGGCCGATCTATGCCCGCTGGGCGCGGGCGCCCTCGCTGGCAATCCCTTCGATGTGGATCGCCAGGCTTTGGCCGAGGATTTGGGATTCCCCGGCATCACGCCGAACGCCATGGACACGGTGTCCGATCGCGACTTCATCCTGGAGTTCCTCGGCTGGGCGGCCATCCTGGGGGTTCACCTCAGCCGGCTGGCCGCCGATCTGACACTGTGGTGCACGGCCGAGTACGGCTTCATCACCCTGTCCGACGCGCACAGCACCGGCTCCAGCCTGATGCCGCAGAAGAAGAACCCGGACACGCTGGAGCTGCTGCGGGGGAAGGCGGGACGCCTCATTGGCGATCTGACCGCTCTGCTCACCGTGGTGAAGGGCCTGCCGCTGACGTACAACTCCGACCTGCAAGAGGATAAGGAGCGACTGTTCGACGCGGCCGATACCCTGTCGGCCGCACTGCCGCTCACCGCGGCCGTGCTACGGGAGATGACGTTGCACCCCGACCGGATGGCCTCCGCTCTGTCGGATGATCTGTTGGCCACCGACCTGGCCGACTACCTGGTGCGGAAGGGGATGCCCTTCCGGGAGAGCCACCACGTGGTCGGCCGGGTCGTGCGGCGTGCGGAGGAGCTCGACGTCCCGCTCAGCCAGCTTCCCCTCTCCGAGCTACAGGCCATCTCCCCCCTGTTCGACGAGGACGTGGCCGAGGTCTGGGACTTCGAGCGCTCGGTGGAGCGACGCCGCAGCGCGGGGGGCACCGCGCGCGCCGCCATTGAGGCGCAGATCGCTCAAGCGCGGGAGTTGGTGGGGAGATAGACGAAGGACGACGGATGATAGACGAACGACGATGGACGACAGTAGGCGGACTCTCTCCGCACTCACCGCTTTTCGTCCATCGTCTGTCGTCTTTCCAATCGGCTGATGGGCTTGCGGCTATGTGCTGAGACACCTCGCGGAGGCGCCCGTGTTCGCGATGGATCTGGGGCTGTTTCTCCTGGCGGCGGCCGCGCTGTTGTTGGAGATCGCGCTGACGCGGGTCTTCGCGATCACGCAGTTCTATCACTTCGCCTTCATGGCGGTGAGCGTGGCCCTGCTGGGATATGGCGCCAGCGGCACGGCGCTGAGCCTGGCGTCTGGTTGGCAACGCCCTCCCATTACACGACGTCTGGCCGCGATCGCCGCCGGCTTCGGTACCACCGCCCTGGGCGGATACCTCATCGCGAACTGGCTTCCCTTTGACTCCTACACCATCGCCTGGGAGCGTCGGCAGGCGTTCTATCTGGCGCTGTACTTCCTTGCCCTCGCCGCCCCCTTCTTCTGCGCGGGCCTGGGCATCGCGCTCGCCCTGTCCTCCGAGCCGACGCGTGCCCATCGCGCCTATGCGGCCAACCTGGTGGGGTCGGCGGCCGGGGGGATCGCCGCGCCGCTGCTGTTGGGCATGTTAGGTGGGCCGGGCACCATCGCCGCGGCCGCTGGGATCGGCAGCCTCTCCCTCGTGGGCTTCGGCTGGCGGCGGTGGCCCTTGCGCTGGCTAGGCCTGGGGGCTGGGGCGATCCTCCTCGTGCTGGCGTGGTGGCAACCCCCATGGCTGGCGCTCCACCTCTCGCCGTACAAAGGGCTGAGCCTGGTCCTGAACTATCCCGACGCCCGCATCGTCTTCCACGCCGAGAACGCCCAGGGGCGGGTCGACGTGGTGGAGAGCAGCGCCATCCGCTCGCTGCCGGGGCTGAGCTATGCCTACATGGGCACCATCCCACCTCAGCGCGGGCTCCTGGTCGACGGCGATGGGCTGGCTCCTATCCTCCTCGCCGACCGGGTGACCGACTGGTCCTTCATCGATGATCTGCCCACGGCCATCGCCTACCGGATGCGCCCGGGCGCCCGGACGCTGATCCTCCACCCGCGCGGTGGCCTGGAGGTGTGGACTGCGCTGCGGTCTGGGGCATCGTCGGCGGTGGTCGTGGAGCCGAATCCGCTCATCACTCGCGCCGTGAACGCCACGGCCGGTCGCTCCCCGTACATCGAGCCGAACGTCACCGTGGTGCACGAGGAGGCCCGCACCTATCTGCACCGGACCACCGCCCGCTTCGATCTCATCGTCCTCCCGCTGTCCGAGCCCTATCGGCCGGTCACGTCGGGCGCGTACAGCCTGGCCGAGACGTACGATTGGACGGCGGAGGCCT
The DNA here is from genome assembly GCA_024277095.1 of Chloroflexota bacterium. Classification (GTDB taxonomy): domain Bacteria; phylum Chloroflexota; class Anaerolineae; order DUEN01; family DUEN01; genus DUEN01. Next base: position 3,482 of record JAJRVX010000226.1, on the reverse strand, counting down.
TCCGGGCGTATCTGGGCCGTCTGACCCCACGAGGGATCCTGGTGGTGACCCGCTGGCTGCAGACGCCTCCCAGCGAGTGGGTGCGGGCGGCCGCGCTGGCCGTCGAGGCGTTGGATCGGGAGGGAGTGGAGGACCCGGCCATGCATCTGGTCGCCTTCCGCGGCATGCAGACGGGCACGCTGCTCATCTCCCGGTCGCCGCTCACCGAGGAGGAGGTGGCGGCGGTGCGCGCCTTCGCGGCCGATCGCAGCTTCGATCTGGTAGCGGGGCCGGGCGTGCGCCCCGAGGAGATGAACCGGATCAATCGTTTGCCGGAGCCGTACTACGAGCGCGCCTTCGCCCGGATCCTGGCGGGCGATCGGGATGTCTTCTATCGAGAGTACGCGTTCGCCGTGTGGCCGCCGACGGATGACCGGCCCTTCTTCTTCCATTTCTTCAAGTGGGCGCAGACGCCGGCCATCCTGCGCACGCTGGGACAGCGCTGGCAGCCGTTCGGCGGATCCGGGTACTTCGTCCTGGTGGCGCTGCTGGCGTTGGCTGCGCTGGCATCCGTCGTCCTGATCGTGCTGCCCGTCGTCCTGGGTGAGCGGGTTCGGCAGCGCCGGATGGCTCCCGGCCTGCGGGCCCACGCGTTGCTCTACTTCGGCGGGCTGGGATTGGGGTTCCTGCTGGTGGAGATCCCGTTGGTGCAGCGGTTCATCCTCTTCCTGGGGCATCCCACTTTGGCGCTGGCGGCGGTGTTGTCGGGCCTGCTGCTCTTCTCGGGGATAGGGAGCATGCTGGCCCCTCGCGTCCGCCTGATCCCGGCGCTCGTCGGGCTGATCCTGGTCATCGTGGCGTGGCCGACCGTGTTACACGCGACCTTTGGGGGCGCGCTGGGATGGCCGCTGTGGGCCCGGCTGGGCGTGACGGCCGGGCTGCTGGCGCCACTCGGGCTGCTGCTGGGCATCCCGTTTCCCGCCGGATTGGCCCGAGCGGAGGCAGCAATGCCCGGCATTACCCCGTGGGCCTGGGCGGTCAACGGGTGTCTTTCCGTCATCAGCGCCGTGCTGGCGGCGTTGCTGGCCCTGGATCTAGGGTTCAATGCCGTGCTGTATGTGGGCGCCGCCAGCTACGCGTTGGCCCTGGCCGCTATGGTTCGTATGGAGCGGCGGTCACGGGGTTGATCCCAGGATATCCACTCCGCCGGGACGCCCTTCCTTCTGCGCGGCGCCCGTCATCGGCACAAAGAGCACGCCAGCGATGTTGTTGGCCTCCAGGTTCTCGCCGCGCTTGACGATCTGCCACAGCGTCTGATATCCACCCGGCGGCCCGATGGGGATGACCAGCCGGCCGCCGTCCTTCAGTTGCTGCACCAGGGGAGGGGGCACATGGTCTGGCGCCGCCGTGACGATGATGGCGTCGAACGGTGCCTCCTCCGGCCAGCCGTAATAACCATCACCCTGGCGCACATGCACGTTCTCATACCCTAGCCGCTTCAGCCGCTCCTTTGCCGATTGGGCCAGCTCCGGGATGATCTCGATCGTGTACACCTCGTCCACCAGCTCGGCCAGCACGGCCGCCTGATATCCGGATCCCGTGCCGATCTCCAGCACCTTATCCGTGGGCCGTAGCTGCAACAGCTGCGTCATCAACGCCACGATGTAGGGTTGGGAGATCGTCTGGCCGAAGCCGATGGGCAGGGGATGATCCGCGTAAGCCTGGTCCAGGTACTCGGGCAGGACGAACTCGTGGCGGGGTACCTTCTCCATGGCCGCCAGAACGCGCTCATCGGTGATGTCCCGAGCGCGCATGGTCTTCTCCACCATCTCATGTCGCAGGCGTGCGTATGGGTCTTCCGATGCGGGCGTCGCGGTGGGAAGCACGTGGGCGGTGGGGGATGAGGGGGGTGGGGCCGTGCACGCGGCCCACCAGAGGCAGATCAATAGGGCCAGAATCCACTGTCGCTGCGCCATCTCTCGCCTCCCGTCCGGCCCCCGGCGGATCCGGGGCGCCGACACAACTCGTGCATCATACGAGTGCGGCGGTGAAGTGGGACTCCGATATCTCACTCCATAGAGGTTGCCTCGATCTGCTCCTCCGTCCTCGGGTCGATCTGCCATCCCCGCAGGCGATCCAGCCAGAGATGACGGCGGTGCTCCAGGCAGCGCACGTCGTATTCCCAATACCATGTGCCGGCGGTGGAATCCCTGCGGTTCCCGAAGCGGAATCGCCGTCGATAGCGGATGGAGTGGTCCAGGCACACGCGCCGGCCGCACACGGAACAGGCGGGGAGCGTCTGCTCGAATACCTGCTGGCACACCGCGCACGTGCGATAGATCGCATCCCGATCCCGTTTTCGCTCCCGTTGCTGGCGGCCGCGCTCGATCTCCGTGATCGCTCGATCGACGCAGCGCTGGCAGCCGTCCGGGCCGAAGGCCTCCACCAGATCGTCGGGATACGGGACCAGGTGTTCGGAACAGACCCGCCGGCCGCACGTGCGACATCGGGTTACGGCCTGCTCTGTGCAGAGGTAGCAGGCTTCTCCTGTCGCTTCGTCGTCACCCATGGCGCCTCACGCCCTGTCAGTTGACATAAGTTTTGTTTCCCTCAGGACTCGCTCGTTCGCCTCGCCCGGCGCAGCATCCGTTCCTCGACGCTCGCCGCGATCCGCCGTCCCGTTCGATACAGCAGCAGGCCGGCCAGCAGGATCGCCAGGAGCGCCCCCAGCAGCAGTCGGGGGGACAGGGTGATCGCCCCGGCCCCCACCGCCGCCACGATCCCGACGGAGGGCCCGCGAGTGAGGAGCACTACGCCCAGGAGCTTCCAGATCGGGATGCGGGTCAGGCCTGCCAGGTAGTAGGGGGCATCGCCGACCGGGCTTGCCATCAGGAGGAACCACACCCACAGCGCGTCCGCGTGGACGGCGTGCTCCCAACGGGCCACGCGCTCCGCTCCCAGCCATCGCTCGACGAAGGGGCGCCCCAATCGCCGGGCCAGCACCATCGCCAGCGCGCCGCCGATCAGCATCCCCGCCAGGCCGTAGAGCGCGCCCGGCACTGCGCCGAACAGGTAGCCGCCAGCCATCTGCACGAAGTAACCGGGGATCGGGGCGAACACGATCTGCGCGGCGTTCACAGCGATCAGGGCGATCGGCCCCCACGGTCCCAGAGCGGCCAGCCACTCCCTGGCGCTCTCCATGTCCGCCAGCATATGTGAAAGCGGTCGCCACAAGGCGACGGCTGTGATGAGACCCAGTGCGATGACGAGCAGGGGACGCCACGGAACACGCACGGATCGGCGAATCGGCATCGTACCTCCTCGGGCCGAGTATAGCGAGCCCTCAAGCCCTCGTCAAGCGGATTCCGTGCGAGCTGTAAGGCCTTTTCAAAGTCCAACGTCCATATTGGCATACATGGCGCCTGCAGGGACGAGGCAAGGTGTCGTGTCTGTATACGCATCTTCTCGGTTTCTCCCAGCGCACGACGTGGCCAGACGTACCC